>NZ_KV788274.1:0-63241 GCF_001807225.1 Corynebacterium sp. HMSC05E07 | reverse complement strand
CCGGCATCGGCTACATCCCACCCTGGGGTGTACCAATTACCGCCATGCCCGAATACCAAGAAGCCCTCGCCAGACTCGCCGCCGAACAGCAAGCAGAACCACCACCAGCACAAACCCCAGCCGCACCACCAGAACAGCCACCACCCGACAGCAGCTAACACCCCAGCCACCAAACAGAAAGGACACCACCAACGACCAGTACACGCCGAAACCCGCCAACCAAAGCCAAGTGCGCGGGCATGTCGGCGATCCCACACAACGATTCACGCGCTGCCCACCGGGGTTAAGGGACCTTAAAGAGCGAAACCCGCCAACCAGAAGGAGGTTGACGGGAAATTCGGCGCGCGTGGGATAAGTGCCGAGCAGCGAGCGAAGAAAACCACCTCGTCGCGCACGCCCGCGCCAATCTGGCTTGCGCAGTGTGAAGCGCACAGTGCTAATGAAATGGGGGTCCGCTAATGGAATGGGTGTTCTCGGTACAGGGCTATGGGTGAATCATGCTCCGGAAGTCCCGGTTTCGGACCCCAAGAATTCAAGCCCCAATGGCACTCAACGCACGGACTAGGTTAGGCGGTGAGAAGTGCGCGTCCGAAGAAATCCGACTCATCGCGCACACCTGGCAACGCATAGAAATAGCCACCGCCATAAGGACGGATGTAGTCCGCAAGCGGCTCGCCCTCAAGGCGCTTTTGCACGGTGATGAACTGGCGCTCCAGATCCTGTTGGAAGCAGATAAACACCAAACCTACATCGAGGGTGCCATTATCGCGCACGCCGTTGTCGTAGTTATACGCGCGGCGCAGCATAAGCTGATCCGCGGTCTCAGGAGTGCGCGGGTTAGCCAAACGGATATGGGCATCGGTAGGAATGACGTCTCCGTGATCGTCGAGGTAGCTTGGTTCCGCCCATTCATCGCCGCCCGAGAGCGGCCCGCCAGTGGCACGGTCACGCCCGAAAATCTGCTCCTGTTCCGCAATGGAAATACGATCCCAGAACTCCGTGTACATCGCAATAAGGCGCACCACCATGTAGCTTCCTCCCGCGGCCCACGCGGGCTCATCGGTACCAGCCCACACTAGGGTGTCGTTCTCCTCTTCTTTCGGGTTCACTATTCCATCCTTGAACCCCAAATGGTTACGCTGCGTGCCGGACGGGCGGGGCTCGTTCATGTATCCAGACTGGCGCCAGCGCACCGCGACGTCGCCGCGTGTGTGGCGCAAGATATCGCGCAGCGCGTGCAGAACGGTGTCGTGCTGGTCGGCGCAAATCTGGATGGCGAGGTCACCATGACAGAGATTTTCTTGAAGCGAGTCGTCGGCAAAAGCTTCCATCGTGGATAGGTGCGCAGGTTTGTGCGAGCTGAGGCCGAAACGGTCATCAAAAAGAGACTCGCCCACCGCCACGGTAATGGACAGGTTGTCCGTAGGCAGGTCAGTTCCCAGCTCACCGGAATCATTCGCCGGGTAAGCAATACCATCGGGCGGGGTCTGGCCGCCAGTAGTGAGGAAGCGAGCGCGATCCGTTATGGTGCGCAGAAGGGTCTCCAAACGCGACACATCTGCGAATTGGATATCAAGAGCAATAACCTCACAAAACTTCTGTGGCGCCGTCACAATGCCCTCTTGGTGCTCGCCGTGAAAGGCGGCAACTTCCTCAAGGTCCTTACTCCTGCCATTGTCCGGATTCGTCATCGGCTTGGAAGAACCGAAGAAGCTCGATTGCGCATTCGCCGTTGGTACGGCGACCGCCGCGGTACTCGCGGCGAGTCCCGAAAGAAAAGAGCGACGAGAGAAGTGAAACGGGCAGGTCATTAATCCATCCTTCGGACAACAGTCATGGTAGCTACCGGAGCGAGCAACTCGTTGGCGCTCGCAACCGCAGCTTGCAGGCGCAAACGATCCTTCTGGGACCATTCAGCAAAGGCAACGTCATACTTCGCATCGAATTCAGCGGCCAAAGCATCAAGTTCTTCAAGCTGGGCGTAAATCGGCGCCGTATCTAGACCGCGGCCTTCCACCAGCTCACGTACTGGGTCGAGCATGAAACGAGTGGAGAGGACATTGGCGCGCAATGCCACTGGTAGCGCATGGGCGCCGTAATCACGCTCGCCGCGCATATCGAATCGCTCAAATTCTTCCATCACCTCGTGGGTGCGCAGGCCATAATCGGGAGCTGGCACTGTAAAGTGCGTCTTTTCAAGGGTCTCAACTTTGGCGTGAACGGCGGCCACAAGGGCGTCGGCAAGCGTAGGCGTGAGGTCGGCGTCGGAGAAGAGCTGCTTTTCGACGCCCCCATACTCAACATCCTCTCCCGGCCACAGACCCGAATAGTTGTCAAAGGTGCGAAAGAACTCGTAGAACTCGAGATAGGCGGCCTGTGCATCGGCACGATTACCGGAATGAACAGCCTTACCCAAGGCATCAGCTTTGCTAGCAAGTTCGGGAAGGCGCTTCTTTTGTTGCGTTGCCTGTTCAATGGCGACCGCGGAAATCTCGCGATCCGTAATAGGCACCATCTTCGGAGCGTTCGTAAAGGTGGAGCCAGACACTGTGAAGTTATTCGACTTAATGGCGGAGTCGTTATGGAACACGCACGTCAGGTGGTACGTACCGTTCTGAAGCTTGGGGGTCCAGGCGCGCTGAGCAGGGCTGCCAACGCGCTCGAGGACCTGGTAGGCGTTACCCGCATCATCTGCAACGTAGACGGTGAGGGCAAGGCCGGTGGTGTTGAAGACCTTCCACTCCGCCTGTCCCTGAACGTCGTCCGGAGTCGGACAGTGGTACACGTCGCGCACATTGAGCTGCGGCTCCGGTTTCTCAGCAGACACCTTAGGGGGCGCATCGGAACTCGAAGAGCTGAGCCCGAAGGAGCTTTGAGCATCGGCGGTAGGGGTGGCGATGAGCATGACGGCAAGCGCCGCAGTGGTGATATGTAAGGTCTTCATGGGTTTGTCAGATTAGAACGGCAGCTTGATGCCGAGCTTGTCTAGGTCCAGGCCGGGGTGACCGTTCATGAACCAACCAACGACACCGGCGGCAGCGACGGCAAGCACGGCGAGGATGGCGAAGACGCCACCCTTGGAAGACTCGGAAGACTTGTCCTTCTTATCTTCGTCCTTCTTGTCATCGGAAGGCTTGGTCTCAGAAGGCTTGGTCTCGGAAGGCTTGGTCTCAGACTGCAGCTTGGTGATTTCCGGAACGCCGTTTTCGGTCACCTTCGGATCATTCATGCCCTCGACGACCGGCTTGAGGTTGGTGCCAGCGCGAGGGGTGACATCGACGTGTTCGATCGAGGCATAGTCCTTTGCCACCGTGCCGTCGGTCTCGTTGAGGAAAAGCTTTGGAGCTTTCTCACCGTTGAAGTCAAACATGTTGTTCAGCTCGCCGGCGCGTTCATCGAAGGCAATGCCACCCAAGCGGCCCAGTCCGAAGTTGTCCTGGATGAACTTGGTGACGGAGGTCTGCTCGGTGTAGGTCGAATCAACGAAGTTGGTCTTGGCGTACGGGGAAACCACGATAAGCGGCTGGCGGGTACCCGGACCGCACTGACCATGCTTGTCACCGGCAACGCCGACCTTAGCAGCAGCCGCAGTGCAAATCTCGGAGTCTTGGTGTGGGTCATTGGAGCCGTTGAGGATCTCCGGTGCCTGGTGGTCGTACCAACCATCGGAATCATCGTAGGCAATAATCACGGCGGTGGAGTCCCACTCCGGGGAGTTCTGCAGCTCGTTGATGTAGTGGGTAATAAAAGCCTGTTCATCGAGCGGGTTGGAGTAGCTTGCGTGACCATCCTGGAAGTTCGACGCCTTAAGGAAGGACACAGCCGGCAGGTTGCCCTGCTTGAGGGCGGTGTCGAAATCCTTTAGATCGTACTGGTGGTTAGCCCGGTCCGTCTTACCGATCATGTCATCGCTCGACGGCGCGAGGTGGTGGGGATTCGCCGTCGATGCATAGTACTGGAACGGCTGGTGGTGCGGGTTGTAGTCCGTCTGAGGATTACCGGTCAGCGTGGTGTGAGACGAGCCGCAGCGAGCACGGGAGGTATCGGTGGCCTCTTCAGTAGGACGGAAACCACCCTGGAACCAGCCCCACGTGACGTCCTTTTCGTTGAGCTGGTCGCCGATGTTCTTAGAGTGCATCGCGGTGACTTGGTTGGTGCCAGCGGAGGAACTGTTGGAGCAGTCGTCGTACAGCGGATCCGGGTCTCCCACCACGGTGGCGGTCTTTCCGTCTTCCGAAACACCGGCCAAAGCGTGGTTCTCGCCATCTTTGATGGTCTGCTGCTCACCCGTGGCCGGGTCATGCATCGTGGCACCAGCAACGGTTCCTGCAATAAGGTTCAGCGCGCCCGGCGTAGATGGACCGAAAATAGTGGAGAACGAATTATCGTTCATGGCGAAGTTCTGCGCATAGTTCCACATGCCGGTAACGGTGTTGCCATCGTAGTAGCCCATGGTCAGGCCGGTGGTGCCGTAGGACTGCGGGTCATACTTGTCATTGTCTACAGACACAGTCTCAGGGAACTTGTCCATCTTTCCGCCGTTGTAGGCCTTCTGCTCATCGGCGTAGTGGTGGTTCTGGTCCGCAGTCACAGCCTGCTCCGGGGTGAGACGGAAAGGCTTAGTAGAGTTCGGGTTCTTATCTCCGAGCAGGTCATTGTTCTCCAAGTTGTTGACCTTCGGGGTGCCTTCCTTGGCCTTAAATTTCGGGGCATCCTTTTCACTGCCCTGCAGCTTCTCGCCGTCTTTATTGAGGGCATTCGGGTACGTTGCGAAGTAGTGATCGAAGGAAATATTCTCCGAGTAAATGACCACGACGTGCTCGATGGGGGTCGCAGGGGCAGCTAGGGCCGGGACGGCGGACGTCGTTGCAGCAACTGCGGCGCACAGGGCCACAGCACGAGAGCGAAGTTTCATGGAAGATTCCAACCTTAGATGAGACTCTTAGGAACAATGAGGTTGAAAGTGGCTGTGGCTCGCCAGACGAGTCATTGGTCGCTTTCACAGCGGATTTAACGCCTACTGTGGCATTGCCGCAACAAAAGAAAAAGGGCATTCCCCGGAAAGATAATGCCCTGAAAGCGCTGTCTAGACCACCAATTTACCGTTCAGCGGACATGACAGCAGTTCATGTACAATTCATAGTAAATTTTCCTAATCGCCATCCGTGGACAGCGCCGCGACGAAAGCCTCCTGCGGCACCGAGACAGAGCCCAAGGACTTCATGCGCTTCTTACCGGCCTTCTGCTTCTCCAGCAGCTTGCGCTTACGGGAAATATCGCCGCCGTAACACTTGGCCAGCACGTCCTTGCGCATCGCGCGGATGTTCTCACGCGCGATGATCTTCGAGCCAATCGCCGCCTGGATGGGTACCTCGAACTGCTGGCGTGGGATGAGCTCCTTGAGCTTCTTCGTCATCTTGTTGCCGTACCACTGCGCGGACTCGCGGTGCACGATGGCGGAGAAGGCATCGACCGGGTCGCCGTTGAGGAGGATATCCACCTTGACCAGGTCCGCCAGCTGCTCGCCTGCCTCCTCGTAGTTCAGCGAGGCGTAGCCCTTAGTGCGGGACTTGAGCATGTCGAAGAAGTCGAAGATGATTTCGCCCAAGGGCATGGTGTAGCGCAGCTCCACGCGGTCTTCAGAGAGATAATCCATGCCACCCATCTGACCACGCTTAGCCTGGCACAGCTCCATCGTCGGGCCCACGAACTCCTCCGGCACGATGATGGTCATCTTCACAATCGGCTCATACACCTCGTTCAGCTTGCCGCTGGGCCAGTCAGACGGGTTGTGCACGATGGACTCCTCGCCGTCTTCTGCTACGACGCGGTAGGTCACCGACGGTGCCGTGGAAATCAGGTCGAGGCCAAATTCGCGCTCCAAACGGTCGCGGGTAATTTCCATGTGCAGCAGGCCCAAGAAGCCGCAGCGGAAACCAAAGCCCAGGGCAACAGAGGTTTCGGGCTCGAAGGTGAGGGAGGCGTCGTTAAGCTGCAGCTTCTCCAGCGCATCACGCAGATCCGGGAAGTCGGCCTGGGAGATGGGGAACAAGCCGGAGTAGACCATGGGGTTGGGGTCGGCATAACCCTTGAGCGGCTCGCTCGCGCCATTCGACGCCCACGTAATCGTGTCACCCACCTTGGTCTCACGCACGTTCTTCACGCCCGTGATGAGGTAACCCACCTCGCCCGGGCCTAGACCTTCACACTTCTGCATCGTGGGGCTGACAATGCCCACCTCCAGCAGCTCGTGGTTGGTGCCCGTGGCCATCATGGTGACCTTCTGGCGCGGGGTGAGTTTGCCATCCATCATGCGGATGTAGGTCACCACGCCACGGTAGGTGTCATAGACCGAGTCGAAGACCATGGCGCGGGCCGGGGCATCCTCACCAAACTCGGACGTCGGGGCTGGGACGAGCTCAGCCACCTTGTCGAGCAACGCCGGCACGCCCTCACCGGTCTTGCCGGACACGCGCAAGACCTCCTCCGGCTCGCAGCCAATAATGTTGGCAATCTCCAAAGAGTACTTCTCCGGATCCGCCGCGGGAAGGTCAATTTTGTTAAGAACCGGGATGATCTCCAGGTCATTTTCCATAGCCAGGTAGAGGTTGGCCAGGGTTTGGGCTTCGATGCCCTGGGCGGCGTCGACAAGCAAGATGGCGCCCTCACACGCCTCCAGCGCACGCGACACCTCATAGGTGAAGTCGACGTGGCCGGGGGTATCGATCATCTGCATGACAATCTCTTGACCCTCGAACTCGCCAGACTGCGGAATCCACGGCAGGCGCACGTTTTGCGCCTTAATGGTGATGCCGCGCTCGCGCTCGATATCCATGTTGTCGAGGTATTGGTCGCGCATGTCGCGCTCCTCCACCACCTGCGACAACTGCAGGATGCGATCAGCCAGCGTCGACTTGCCGTGGTCGATGTGGGCGATAATGCAAAAGTTTCGAATCTTGGACGGATCCGTAAACGTAGTAGCCGCGAAGTTTGTAGACATGCGTTTAGAATAGACGACATGACTAGGTTGGCCCGCATTTTAGGTTTCGGACGTCCCGAGCCGGTCGATGACGGCCTCCAGCGCATCACCGAACGCCTCGGCATGAACCAGAGTGATTCCGTCACAGAACCGCGTAAAGCAGCCGATATCCGGATCGAGGCTGCTGCCGACCATCCCCGCAGTGTTTTCTTCACCCCCGACATGGATGGGCAGGCCGACTCCGGTGAGGTCGTGTGGGTTTGGGCACCGTCCGACGGCAAACAGTCCCCACCGCGCGAACGCGCCGTCCTCATCGTCTCCCGCACCCGCACGACCGTGCTGGGACTGCTCATCTCCGCTAATCCGGGCCACGCCAATAAGGAAGAATGGCTCGACATTGGCACCGGCGAATGGGACGAATCCGGCCGCCAATGCTGGGTGCGCATAGACCGCGTGCTGGAAATTTCAGAGGAACAATGTCGCCGCCAGGGCACGCTTTTTCCGGAACGGCGCTTCGAGCGCATTGCTAACCGCTTGCGCTCGCGTTATCACTGGGCGTGATTTGGGGATTCGAGGCTGCTCCTGATAGATTTTCTGGGATGCCGAGGCATGTGTGGCGGTCAGGACCTTGGGTCCGCCTTCCTCGGTAAACATTTCCTACGACTGTAAGAGGTATAACAATGGCAAACATCAAGTCCAAGCAGAAGCGCATTCTCACCAACGAGAAGTCCCGTCAGCGCAACAAGGCCGTGCGTTCCGCCGTACGCACCGAGATCCGCAAGTTCCGCGCTGCCGTCGAGGCTGGCGACAAGGCTGCTGCCGAGAAGCAGCTCCGCGTTGCTTCCCGCGCACTGGACAAGTCCGTGTCCAAGGGCGTCTTCCACCGCAACAATGCGGCCAACAAGAAGTCTGGTATGGCCACCGCCTTCAACAAGATGGCCTAAATGAAACCGCTCCTGAAGTGGGTGGGAGGAAAACGTCAGTTACTTCCCGCCATCCACTCCATGCTGCCTGAGAGCTTCGACACGTACGTCGAGCCGTTCTTGGGCGGCGGAGCGGTTCTTTTTTCTTTGGCGCCCACCCGCGCCCGGGTCAATGACCTCAACACCGAGCTCATCACCGTCTATGAAGTCGTCCGCGACGATGTGGACGAGCTCATCGCCCTGCTCAAGGGCTATCCGAATGAGTCGGATTTCTTCTACGAGATGCGCGCCCGCGACCGTTCGCCGGAGTTTGCGCACTTGAGCCCCGTTGAACGTGCTGCGCGCACGATTTACCTCAACAAGACCTGCTACAACGGCCTGTACCGCGTGAATAACGCCGGCCAGTTCAACGCCCCGTTTGGCCGCTACGCTAATCCCACGATTTGTGATGAGCCCAACCTGCGGGCGGTGTCGGCGTACCTTAACGCCAATGACGTGGTTTTTTCCAACGGGGATTATGCCGCGTTGGAGGCGAACGAGGGGGATTTCGTTTACTTCGACCCGCCCTATGATCCGGTGAACCCGACGAGTAATTTCACCGGTTACCAGTCCGGAGGGTTCGGCCGCGCGGACCAAATACGCCTCAAGGAGACCTGCGATGCGCTGGATGCACGCGGGGTGAAGTTCCTGCTCTCGAATTCTGCGACGGATTTCATCAAGGAGCTCTACGCGGATTATCGCATCGAGATTGTGGGGGCTACACGCGCGGTGAATTCCGTGGCGTCGAAGCGCGGCAAGGTCGATGAGGTGCTCGTGCGCAATTATGCTTAATGACACCGCCTGGGACCTCGTCTTCCCCCACCTCGAGACCGAACTGGCCACGTTTGGCTACGCCATCCTCGAGGCCCCACGGCTCAAAGCGCTGTCCGGGCGCGAGCCGCGGCTCATGGCTAAGCACGATTTCTCGGCCGCTCGCCCGGCGGTCTTTCGCGAGCATGGTTTGTCGATGCTACCCATTCGCCGCGACGCGTACTTCATCGGCCACTTCGACCTGTATCAGCCTTTCCCGGACGACGCAGGGCCACTGACGTCGGTGCCAGTGCCGGAGGATATTGAGTCGATCGATTTTGAGAATGTGACCTCGGAAAGCGCGGCGCTCACGACGGCGCATTTGAGCGGCATGCTCCGTGATTTTCTCGGCGACGAGCTCGTGCCGACGGTGAGCGGGCGGATGTCCACGCAGCGCCTGCCTATGAAGGTGGGCGGCCAGGACATCGTGGTGGATCGCGCGCAGATGGAAATTGATGCGGGCTTCGAATCTGCGGAGCACCTCGTGCTCGTTGAGGCGAAGAACCACCTCTCCCCCGACTTCAACATCCGCCAGCTCTACTTTCCTTTCCGCCGTTTTTCGCTGGCGCTTAAGAAGGAGGTGGTGCCGGTGTATCTGGTGTATTCCAACGGCGTGTACCACTTCTATCGCTACGCGTTTAAGGACCCGGCGGACTTTCGGAGCATTGAGCTTATCGACGCCCACCGCTACACCCTCGGCCCCTCCACCCTCACCCCGGCCTTGGTAGCGGGTGTCCTCGCACGCACCCGCGTGGAGCGTCCAGAGATTCCCTTCCCCCAGGCGGATTCTTTTGCGCGCGTCATCAGCTTGCTGGAGAACCCCGTGGCGAAGGCAGACATGCCGGAAACCTTTGGTTTTAGCCCGCGGCAGGCGGATTATTACACCAACGCCGCCCGGTATCTGGGACTGGAGGAGCTGCGCGGCAACCGCGATGAGCGCAACCTCACGCTCGTGGAGGCGCTGGCCGCCCGGCCAGTGTTCCGGGAGATGCTGGAGAGCGTGGCGCAGTCGGAGCGCGCGCTGACGGTGGATGAGGCGATGGCGCTCATGCGCGCGGCCGAGCTAGGGCTGGGCGATAGCACCCTGCGACGCCGAGCCGGGACCGTCGTGGCATGGTCGCAGTGGGTCGCGGAACTTATCGCGCACAGCGCAGGCTAAGCAGCCTGGATGCCGGCCCACGCCAAGGCACAGCCGGCCACGACAAAGAAGACACCGGAACCGATGTCGATCCACGGTCCCGCGGCCAGGAGGCGGCGGCGAATCGGGCGGGTAGAAATCACCGTTGAGAGCACCACAAAGAGCACGTAGCTCGACAGTGACAGGCTCAGCACCAGCACCAACGACAGCCACAGCGGCGGGTGCGGCGGCAGCAGCGGGGCAACCATGGCCGCGAGGAAGAGCACGATCTTGGGGTTGGACAGGTTGGTGGCCAGTCCGGTGCGAAAGACTTTGCCCACCGACCCCAGTCGGGCCGCTGCGTCGTCCTCATCCTGCGGCGGCTGCGTGCGCAATTCCAGGCCGGACCGAACGGAAAGCACGCCCATGAAGACCAAGAAGCAGCCGCCGACGACCTGAATCAGGGACATGATCCCCGGAAAAGCCGTGAGCAGAGCGGCCGCGCCAAAGACGGTGAGCGAGCACCAGAAGAGCACGCCCACCTGAATTCCGGTGGCTGCAGCGATGGCATGGCGGCGCGAGCGCGTGGCATAACGCGTGATCAGCACGATGTCGGGGCCGGGCGCGGACGCCCCCACGAGGTTCATGAGAATAATGGCCGCAAACGCGGACCAGCTCATGACAGTCGCTCGAGCAGATCCTCACGGCCGAACATGCGGGCCGAGTCAACGGCGTTGGGGTGGCCCGCGGTTGGGTCGGCGCCGGCGTCCAGGAGGGCGTCAATAACCGCGTCCTCCTTTTTGAAGATGGCCCCGGCCAGCGGGGATTGGCCGCGGTCGTTGAGGAGGTTGACGTCGGCGCCGGCGGCGGCCAGCAGGCGCACCAGCTCGGCATGCCCGTGGTAGGCGGCAAGCATGATGAAGGACTGGCCGTCCTGGTTCACCATGTCCACGTTGACGCCTTGGGAGATGTACTCAAGGAGGGTGGCGTCGCCGTCGCGGGCGAGGTCAAAAAGCTTGGTTGCGAAGTCCTGGATCTCATCCATGGTGGGATAGTTTAGCGTGCTAACTCCGCCACCCGGCGCACGGCGGCCTCAATGGCAAACTCCTCTTCGCCGCCCTGGCCTTTGACTGCGCCGTCGAGCTCCGCCATGAGAATGACGGCCTTGGTGATATTCTCCCCCGACCAGCGGCGCGCCACCGGCTGGGTGAGCTTGACCGCATACGGTGCCATGCCGGCTTGGGAGGCCAGCGAATACTGGTCACCGCGTGCGGAGTACAGGCGTGCGATGTTGCCCACTTTGTTGGCCAAGGCCGCGGCAATCGCCACGGGGCTCGCGCCGAGTTGTAGGGCGCGGCGGCACGTCGAAACCGCCGCCTCCACGCGCCCAGCCACGGCGGCGTCCGCGATATCCCAGTTGGCCACCTCAGCCACGCCGACGTAGTACGCGTGGACGGCCTCGCGGGTAACCTTGCCGCCGGTATCGAAGACAAGCTGGGAGATGGCAGAGGCGAGTTCGCGGAGGTCGGAGCCGACGCCGTCGAGAAGCGCCTGCACCACATCCGGGGTCGGCCGCACGCCGTGGGAGGCGAACTCACGCGTGGCCCAGGGGCCCAGCTCGTTGGAGTACAGGGAGAAGACCTCGTGGACCTCACCGGTCTTGCGCAGGGCGGCGACGATTTCCGGCGGCTTCTTCTTTTTCTTCAGTGTTTTGGCCGTGATGGAGTAGATGAGTACCAGGGTGATGCCGGGCATGGGGTTGGCGGCGGCGTCGAGAAGAATGCGCGTGACCTCTTTGCCGGCCTTCTCGACATCACTGATGACGATGCAGCGCTCATCACCGAACAGGGAGGGGCTGGTGGCCTCGAGGATTTCGCCTTCGCTGACCTCGGAGGCCTTGAGTTTGGTGACATCGCCCTGTTGGACGGAGAGGCGGGCGCGCTCGGCAAGGAACTCGTCATCGCCGAGGATGAGGTGCACGGACATGCCTGTCATCTTAGCAACGCGGCGATGAGCCACCCGCCGAGGAGCAGCACGGCAATGGGCCCAGCTTCCACCGTGGTCAGAGGCATGGCAGCGGCGACGGCGTGGATCCAGTCTGCGAGGGGTTCGATGAGGATGACAAGCGGGCGGCCGAGGCCTATTTGGGCGAGTGCGGCGGCGATGAGCCCCACAACGGTGATGATGGGCACCACGGGTGCTGCCAGCACGTTAGCGATGACGGAGACCACCGAGACGCGCCCGGTCATGAGCGCAATGAGTGGCATGGTGACGATATCCGCGGCGATGGCCACCGCAACCGCACGCGCAATGATGCCGGTTCCCAACACGCGCAGCAGCAGCGGGGTCAGCGCCACAATGCCCGCGGTGGCGGCGACGGACAAGGCGAAGCCGTAGCTGACTGCGAGGTCGCTATCGCAGGCCAGCAGGAACAGCACGCCGAGGGAGAGCGCGTGGAGCGGTTCCATCTTGGAGGAATTGAGCACGGCGAGCAGCCCAGCCACGCCGGCGACGGTGGCGCGCTGGACGGAGGGCTCCCATCCCACCAGCGCCACAAACAACGCCAACGCGCTTGCCGACGCCCCCACCCTCACCCTCTGCCCCTTCACCAGCAACGCTGCCGCGGCACACACGATGGCGACGTTCGACCCGGAGACCGCGCTGAGGTGTGAGAGCCCAGTGTCGATGTAGAGCTGCTTGTCTTCAGGGCTTTGCAGGCTGGTGTCTCCCAGCACCATTCCGGGGATGAGCCCGTTGTCACAGATGGCACGAAAGTTCGCCGCCACAGCGGCGGTCCAGCTGTGGGTATGGGCGGTGAGATCGCCGCTGAAAACGGTCTGGCCTACCCCGACGCGGTTGGCCGGGCCAGGCTGGCCGTGAATCGTGACGAGCGAGCCGGACCAGGCCTCGGGTTGTTCGCTAAGGAAAACCGGAAGCTGGGCCGGGTATCCGGGAACGGACAGGCGCACCATCCACCCCGAGGCGGTCTGGATGGGATCCGCAGTGAGGCGTCCGGTAACCTCGGCGCCGAAGCGGAACTGCCCGGCGCGGTGCATGCGCACAGCGGCCACCGTGGCGAAGAGGGCACCGCTGGCGGTGCAGAGGATGGCCTGCCCAGGCGCGCGCTGGCGCACAAGGACAAAGGCGACAAGCCCCACCAACAACCACGGCTGGCCGAAGAGCACCGCGAGAGTGGCCAACCACGCCACCGCCGCCGCAGGCACGAGCCGCAGCTCCCTCACGGACGCACCTTGTCCTTGAGCTGCGCGAACTTTGCCGGACCGATACCGGAGACGTCCATGAGTTGGTCCACCGAGGAGAAGTGTCCAGCCTCCTCGCGGTGCGCGATAATGGCCGCGGCGGTGGCCGGGCCTATTCCTGGCAGGGCTGTGAGCTCCTCGGCGGTAGCGGAGTTAAGGGAAACGGTACCGTCACCAGCTCCCGCCGCGCCGCCGTCGTCGCCGGGAGGAGCGCCGACGGTGATCTGTTCGCCGTCGTTAAGCTTCTGCGCCAAGTTGAGGTTATCCGTGGGCACCTTCGGCCCCGCGACCGCCAGCGCATCGTTGACGCGCGCGCCCGGAGCCAGGGTGACCAGGCCGGGCGAATCCACCTCCCCGACCACCGACACCACGATGTCCGCCGGCACCTCGCTGCTGAGCGCGGGCACCTCATAAGGATTAGTGGACTCGCGGGAGGTGCCCAGCCACGCGAGCAGACCCACCGCAGCCAGCCCCGCCGCCACGAGCGCCAGTCGCGGGGGCACGCGTAGCCGTGGGCGCGGGTAGTCAACGTTGAGCAGCTCTTCTTCCCCGGTCGGCCGGGTGAGGTCACGAAGACGGTCAGCAATCGCAGTCATGCCCGCGACGCTACGCAGCCCCTCCCTACCCGTCGAGTGCTTGCGCCGCTGCCTGTGGATAACTTGTTGAAGGCGTCAACAGCTAACTGAACACGACGGAGACGCCGATGGCGCCAGGGCCGACGTGGACAGAGAGGACGTCGGTAAGCGCAACGCGCATAAACGAAGACTCCGGCAGCGCCAGACGCAACAGATCCTCCAGGCGGCGTGCGGCGGCCTCATTGTCGTTGTACTGCACGGCAACGAAGGCCGGCTTGCCCTCAGCGCGGGAGGCCACAAGGTCCACAAGCTTCGTAAAAGCCTTAGTCTGCGTGCGGGTCTTGCCCACCATTTCGAGCTTTCCGGCCTGCACAGCCATGATGGGCTTCGTGGCCAGCAGGGCTGTGGATAACATCGCCGTCGCCGCGGACATGCGCCCAGAGCGGCGAAGATCCTCCGTAGAGTTGAGATAGACCCATGTGTGGCTGCGCTCTAGGGTGTCGCGGGCGCCGTCATAGCATTCCTTCAGCGACGCGCCTTCTTGGGCCAGCTTCGCAGCGGTCATTGCGGCCGCGCCCATCACCATGCCGGCGGTGCCCGAGTCGATGACGCGCACGGTATCGGGAAACACGCCCGATGCCGTGACCGCCGCCGACCACGTCGACGACAACTCCTTGGACAGGTGGATGGCCAGCACGCCGTCATCACCGGAGCGTTCCATCTCGCGGCCATACAGCGCCGCGAGCTCCAGCGCAGTCAGCCCCGATGTGGACAGCTCTGCGCCGTCCTTGCCGTGGCTTTCCATGACGTGGAGGTCCACCACGCTAATGCCGAGCTCCTCCACGATGTCCGCAGGCAGACCCGCGGCGGAGTCGGTGACGACGCGAATCACTAGACGTCCGCCCCCGCGCCGCCAACGACGGCACCGCCCATGTTCCAGCCGTCGAAGTACCACTGGGCACTATCCACGTTGTCGGGCGTGAATTCCAGCGGAGACAGCGGCTGGGAGGCATCGAATTCGGGGCGGGCGGTCAGCTGCGACCAATGCGTGTTTTTCAGCCCGGAGAGGATGCCGTATTGGTGGTGCTCCAGGCCCAACAGGTGGCAGGTCAGCGCGGAAATAGCGCCGCCGTGCGCAACGACGAGCACCGCGCCTTCATCCCAGTCAGGCAGCTCGCGCATAAGCTCATCGATCACTGGGCGGGCACGGCGGGCCACGTCAACGCGGCTTTCGCCCTGCGGCGGGGCCCACGTGGGATCGTGGCGCCACAGAGCGCGCGCACCGGGGTACTGTTCATCGACTTCGGCGGAGGTCATGCCCTGCCAGTCACCGAGGTGGGTCTCACGCAGGCGCTTATCGACGCCCACCTCAATCCCCAACTGCCGCCCGATTACGTCCGCGGTATCGAGGGCGCGGATGAGGTCGGAGGCCACGATGGCCGTAATCTCTTTGTCCTCGAGCAGCTCGGCGGCGGCCCGGGCTTGGGCATAGCCAACTTCAGACAGCTCGGTGTCGAGGTGCCCCTGCATCCGGCCGGTGGCGTTGTAGGTGGTTTGACCGTGGCGGATGAGGAGGAGGCGGCGGGTCATAATTCGTCGTCTTCCGGCTCCGGCTGGGCCAGCGGAATCTCATCAATGGACTCGACCTCGCGGGGGTTGACCTCGGTGGCCCACTCGCCGGGGCGCTCCGGGGCCTCAATGCCCGGGATCTCGATGAGCGGGCAGTCGTGGTAGAGGCGGTCGAGTCCGTAGAATTCGCGCTGATCATTGCGCTGAACGTGGACGACGATGGGGCCATAATCGAGCAACACCCAGCGGTTTTCGCGGTTGCCCTCACGACGCTTGGGCTCGAAGCCCTTCTTGGTGAGCTCGTCCTCTACCTCTTCGACGATGGACGCCACCTGGCGCTCGGTATCGGCGGAGGCCAACACAAAGACCTCGGTGATGGCGAGCACGTCGGAGACATCGATGGCGGCGATGTTGGTGGCCAACTTTTCATCCGCAGCCAAGGCGGCGGTTTCCGCCATGAGGCGTGCTTCATCAGTAATCGACATGACTATCCCTACACAACGCGTACAGTACTAAGACCTCTAGTCTTACACGTCGGGGGCGTGATTTCCTAGTTAGGTGCATCCCAGCGCAAGAATCCTACAGCGGCTTTTCCGGACGCGGGCCATACAGGTGATTCTTGGCGATGTACTGCACGACCCCATCCGGCACCAGGTACCACACCGGCTGGCCTTGTTCGGCGCGGGCGCGACAGTCGGTGGAGGAAATAGCCATGGCAGGGATCTCGATGAGCTCGATGGATTCTTGAGACTCCTGCGGCAGCATGTCCTTGCTGAGCTCGTAGCCGGGGCGGGTCACGCCGACGAAGTGCGCCATTTCCAGCATCTCTTCCCAGTCCCGCCAGCTCATGATGGAGGCGAGCGAGTCTGCGCCGGTGATGAAGTAGAGCTCCGCGTCGAGGAAGACGGCGCGCAAATCCCGCAACGTGTCGATGGTGTAGGTAGGTCCCTCGCGGTCAATGTCCACGCGGGAGACGGTGAAGCGCGGGTTCGACGCTGTGGCCACCATCGTCATGAGATAGCGGTGTTCTGCGGCGGTGACCTGTTTGCCGGCCTTGTGCCAGGGCTGGCCGGTGGGCACGAAGACCACTGTATCGAGGCGGAAGCGGTGGGCTACCTCGCTGGCGGCCACGAGGTGGCCGTTGTGGATGGGATCAAACGTGCCACCCATGATTCCGATGCGTTGCGGACTAGTCATGGGTGGTGAGTATACCGGCCACGGCGTCGATGACCTGCACGTCCTGCCCGGAGAGTTCCCCTAAGAAATAGGACGCATGACGCTGCGCCTTGGTGGCCAAGGCATCGCCGGCGGCACCGAGGGAGAAATCGCAGGCAAAGTCACCGGGGAGGCAGTAATCCACGTATCGGTCCGCGGGAAGTCCAGCGCGGTTGCGCACCCCCGGCAGCTGGTGCAGCGGGTTGCCCATTGTGATGACTCCGTGGAGGCGCCCGCTCTTGGCGAGGTGAGCCTCCACACTCGTGGTCACCACAGCTCCCTGCGAGTAACCGGCCACAACCCAGCGCGGGTGGCAGCCGGTGGAGTCCTCATAGTCTGCCACCACCTTCGGGGCGTTGGTGATGCCCGTACGCACGCTCTGGATGGCGCCCCACGTGACTGAGCGGACCAAATCCCCGACTGGGTACTCCTGCACTATCTCAGCCACGCGCAGCAGCATGTGGCGCGGGCTGAGCTCCTCCCCCTCGCGCGCGAGGGGTGGGAGGTTCATGGTGGCGGGATAGGAGACATCATCAAGCGCGAGCACAAAGACATCATCCATTGTGCCGGGATGCCGGCGCTCCACGTGGTGGAAGAGTGCTGCGAAATTTCGCCCCTCGAAGCCGGTGGACGCCGGTGCATGCTCGGCGTAGCGCTGCGGACCAACGTGTTCGCCGTGGGCCTCGTTCTGGTCCGATCCGCGCGCGACAAGCACCACGGTGCCTGGGCAGGTGTCGATACCACCTGCTGCAGCAGGCGGGTTCGCCGTCACGGCCAGTGCTGCGCTGAACAGCGCAAGGAGCGAGAGAAAAGGCTTCACTCTTTCTTGTTTAGCGGAAACGAACCCCATCCACCATGCGGCCGATAGAATCGTAGACCTGATTATCCCACTGGTGGGGGGCGAAGAAGTACTGACCATGAGAGCCACCAGTGGGCTCTGCGGCGTACAGGGTGCCTACGGAAAGGTCGCATACGGCATCGAGCGGCAGGCAGTAATCAACGCGGTTACCGGTAGCGCGCGGGTAGGGCATGAAGCCCATCGGGCCGCCAGCACCCTGGGTATTGCCCACCACAGAGGGATCGTTCTTGCGGGTCAGCGGGTTGCCAAAGGTAACCACACCAGCGAGTTGGCCGCGGTTGGCCAGTTCCTTCTCATGGCTAGCGATGACCATCGCACCCTGGGAGTAGCCGGACAAGATGTACTGCGGGTGGCAGCCAGTAGCACCTTCGTAGTCGTTGATGGCGCTCATGACGCCGCGCTTGCCGGTCTGCACGGAGTGCGAGAACTGATCCAGGGCCGAGACAGCAGTGTTCACGACCGGCTTAGCGTACTGCAGAACCACGCCTAGCGCCTGCGCCGCAGTGGTGGGCAGCCCCACGTTCGGCACGGTGTACTCCGGGTACGTCGCCGGGTAGTACTTGGGTTCCAGACCGAGGACGTAGACGTCCTTCATCATCGAGTTACCACCGTGCGTGGCCTGGTAGTGCGATTCGGCGTTGCGCAACATGGCGCGCATGGATTCACCTTCCCACCCATTGGAGGCACGGCCTCCCTGGTTGGAATACTGCGTCGGGTAGATCTGGCCGTTTTGCCCGGAGCCACGAGCGGCCACGAAGACCACTGCGGGGCAGTGCTCATCGGCGCTGGCAGCGGGCGCGGACACGGTATGAGGGACGATGAGGGCGGACACGGCCATGACGGCGGCGGCCATAGCGGAAGCAAAGCGGGACAACACTAGACACCTATCAGGTTGGATTTATTATCGCGCTTCAGATTACCTAGTACTGCCCCAGCGCGCAGCACGCCCCCCCCGGGGCAAAGGAGGGCATCCTACTCGAAAACTTTTCGAGTAGGATGTTTTGCGCAGGTCAGACTCGAAAATTTCCTTTCGAGTAGCTTTCGAGTAGCTTTTCTAGCTCTACTCAGCTCATCCAAAAGGCCTCTCAACAAACCACACTGCCCGTGGATCACGCGGGCCATTACCCCTCCATTTCACAAGCCCCTTGTCACGCATGACTTGCAATGCACGACGCACTGACGGAATTGACACACCAAGAGCTTCCGCCACTTCCCCCGTAGACATTGGACGTGTGCTCGTTTCCAACGCCGCCAACGCCCCTTCGGCATGTCGGGGCAAGTCCTTCAGAACGTGCTCGTTCAATCGTTGAATTGCCTTCAATGTCAGAACAACGCTGCCGCTCGTCTGCGCATAAGAGGGATCAGCAAATCCGACACGACGCATACCAGCGAACATGCGGCGGATCCCCTCTCCCAGTTCTTGGCCGATGCGAAGCTCAGCAGTAACGCGTGCAATGAGGGGATTGCGCGCGAAACGTGCTATCGATTCAGGCTTAGCAGGATCAACAAGACCTGGAAACCGTCCGGGGCTAGAAATCTCAATCCGATTGGGGTACACCTCGAATCGAATATGGTCACCAGACATGCTGTATGAACGGTGCACAACTGCGTTAACTAGTCCTTCTAACCACACATCATGTGGAATGAGGTTTTCCTCCTCAAATAACCCCGCCCCAGACAGTCTACGAACTGTCGGTAGCATCCTGCCGATTGCCTCTTGTGCTGCACGAATCTGCTCCGGCACAGGACCATCAAAGCGACAATCTTCCATCAACTGTTGTTGCTGGCCTGGCAGGCGCTCGTTCTCCGCGAAGCGAAGTACCCGGATGTGAGCATTCGGGAAAAACTCCTGCGGATTCTTTCCAAACAGCAAGAGCGCAGCGGCCCGCGGCCTCCCCTGACGGTCAATCAGATTTCGCGCTCGGAGTGAATCCACACCGGAGGCCGAACCAATAGTGTCAGCATAATCTTCGACTAAGGACATATCGAGGTCCTCCGGACAAGCCTGCGCCAGCACAGTAGCGTCGTACTGCTGCTCGCCCTTGGTATATCGAAGCTCAAGGATGTCATCGGCCTTGAGATGCCTAGACTCGTCACCGACCCGCAGGTAACACTCCCCTGACTTTAAATAGTGGACCCGCTCGCTGGGTAGGACATGAAAGAGGTACACCTCGATATCCCCGTCAATGTCAAGCGTTTCGATGCGAACTCTAACGGTCGGATCCGTGTGATCCAACGCGGTCTGCCGCAGATCGTTGCCCTGCCCTGCTGTGGGACGGCCATCAAAACCACGATCAGTAATCCCCACGGCAACAACACCCCCCTCGGCATTTGCCATTCCGACGATTGTCTTGGCCAAATCCTTGGGTTTGATTCGGAACGATTTACGATCGAACCACTGATCTTCGGGCACGCTCAAGAGCAGCTGCGGCTCTTCGTGAAAGTTTCGCTGTACGCTCACAGAGCAACATCCTACTCGAAAAGTTTTCGAGTAGGATGTTTTGCGCAGGTCAGACTCGAAAATTTCCTTTCGAGTAGCTTTCGAGTAGCTTTTCTAGCTGTCCTTAGGGGCGGGTCTGGCCGGTGCCCTGAAGGATCCACTTGGTGGAAGTCAGCTCCGGCAACGCCATCGGGCCGCGCGCATGTAGCTTCTGGGTGGAGATGCCGATTTCGGCGCCCATGCCGTAGACCTCACCATCGGTAAACGCGGTGGAGGCGTTGAGCATCACGGCGGCTGCGTCGACCTCGTTGGCAAAGGTCAGGAGCACATCGGCGTCCTGGGCAGCGATGGCCTCTGTGTGGCCGGTGGTGTACTCGGCGATGTGTGCGATGGCCCCGTCGACGCCCTCAACGACCTTGGCGCAGATATCCATGGAGAGGAATTCCTCGCGCCACTCTTCATCAGTAGCCTCCACGGCGTCCTTGACGCCGAAGGCCTCGAGTTCCTTCACATCGCCGTGGATGGTGACCCCCGCCTCCTGGAGGGAGGTGATGATGCGGCGCTTGGCATCGTCGGCAAGCGCGGCGTCGATGAGCACGCACTCGGTGGAGTTACACACGGAGGTACGCCGGGTCTTGCCGTTGATGACCATGTCGATCGCTTTGTCCAGGTCCGCGGAAGCATCGACGTAGAAGTGGCAGTTACCGGTTCCGGTCTCGATAGCAGGAACGGTGGCGTTTTCCACCACCGCGTTGATGAGACGGGCGCCGCCACGCGGGATGACCAAGTCCACAAGCCCACGGGCGGTGATGAGGTCCTGAACGGAATCATGGGTCTCGCACGGCAGCAGCTGCACGCCTTCGCGCGGCAAATCAAACTCCATCAAGGTGTCCTGGAGCAGCTCCACGAGCTTGGCGTTGGAATTCTTCGCGGACTTCGAGCCGCGCAGCAGCGGCACATTGCCAGACTTCAGCGCTAGGCCGAAAGCATCGACGGTGACGTTCGGGCGGGCCTCGTAGACCATGCCCATGACACCGAGCGGCACGCGCACCTGCTTCATCTGGATGCCGTTATCCATGGTGCGGCCCTGCAGGATCTCCCCCACCGGGTCCTGGAGGGAGGCTACCTGGCGCAAGCCCCCGGCAATGCCCTCGATGCGGGCGGCGTCAAGCGAAAGGCGATCGATGAGGGACTCAGACATGCCGTTAGCACGGCCGGCCTCAATATCGCGCTGGTTGGCGGCGAGGATGTCCTCAGTGTGCGCGATGAGATTCTCCGCCGCACGGTTGAGGATCTCATTCTTGCGCGGGGTAGGCAGCTGCGCGAACTGGGGTGCTACCGCCTTGGCGGCGCGGGCTTGGGACAAAACTTCTTCACGTTCGGTAGTGCTCATGCCATACCAGCGTACGGAAGAAGCGCGAGCCCGTCAGGGTTTTCTTGTGAAATAGACCAAGGATCCTACCAGCGCGAAGACAGGAAAGACGAGCCACGCCTGCGACCAGTGCGCAAGAGAGTCGAGCAGGAGGAATGCAAGGACCGCAAGGATGCCGACGATGACGAAGATATTACCGTTTCTTTTATTCATAAAATGGAATATACAACGATTTATTACTATGCGCAGCGCACGAGGGGTTTAGACCCCATGGTCGCGGCGGTGCTCGGCGCCAGCTTGGAGAAGATTAGAACACGTGACCGATTCCTCGGTCCGGAACGAATATCTAATATCCGGCGTGCGGATCCACGAGGGTGGGCAGCTGCTTCCCCGCCGCAAAAGCCGTAGCCACCTTAATAGTGTGCGCTCCGATCTTTTCGCGCACTGATCGCTGCGTATTAGCAATGTGCGGGGTGATGACCACGCGCTTATCCTGCCACAGCGGGTGATCGTCTGGGAGCGGCTCTGGGTCGGTGACGTCGAGCGCAGCACCAGCAATCTCCCCGGAGTCCAAAGCAGCAACGAGGTCCTCGGTATTGATGAGCGGGCCACGGCCGACGTTGACCACCACGGCATGTGCTGGCATCTGCTTGAAGGCTTCCCTATCCACCATGTGGTGGGTTTCCGGGGTCAGCGGCGCAATGAGGACGAAGTAGTCCGCTTTCGGCCAGACTTTCTCCACCTCGGCGATGGGGTAGGTTTCGTCCGCGCCCTCAACCGCGTTGCCGGAACGGTTGACCGCGATGATGTGCGGACCAAAACCGGACAGCATGGTAATAAGCCGCTTGCCAATGCCACCGGCACCAATAATGGCCACCGTTTTATCGTCATAGAGGTACGAGGTGTGGGCCTCCATGTCGGCATAAGAGTCGAAGGTGCCGTTGACGCGGCGGTGCGCATGCAGCTGCGCAAGCAACAACGCGATGGTGGATTCCGCCACCGTGTTGTCATAGACCCCAGCCGCATTCGACCACGGCACCGTGCTGTCCTTCATCACGTCAAGGACATGGTCCACGCCCGCTGATGGAATCTGGACGAAGCCGATGTTCTCCGGGAGTGGGTCCGGGAAGTCGGTGCCGTCGCCGGTGTAGATGAGGAAGGAGGCGTCGGAAAGCGCGGCGCGTTCAAACCCCGCAGCGTCCAACACCGCCATGGTCTCCTCCCACGGCTTCGGTTCAATGGCGTACTTCATGAAAGGTCCTCCCTTAGTATCCGGCATCCGGGTCCACGCGCGTGGGCATGGGCTCGCCGTGCTCCCACGCAGCGGCATTGGCATTGAAGATAGCACCCATGTGGTGCTGGGCCACCTGGAAAGACGCCCCCATGTGCGGGGTCATTGTGGCATTCGGAAGATCATAGAGCGGGTGGCCATCCGGCAGCGGCTCCGGGTCCACGACCTCCAGGCCCGCGCCGGCAATCTGGCCTGTGCGCAGGGCCTCCACGAGGTCATCGGTGACGACCGTGCTGCCGCGGCCGACGTTAATAAAGAGCGCCGAGTCCTTCATGGCACGGAAAACTGAGGCATCGAAGAAGTGCTCCGTCTGCGCCGTCGCCGGCAGAATACTCACCACGAAATCCGCGTCGCCCCACACCTCATCGACGCGCTCGATGGGGATGGTGGCATCAGCGCCGTCAACCACGCGCCCCGAACGGTTAACCGCGGTAATACGCACACCGAAAGGCTTCAAGTACGCAATGAGCTGCTTCCCGATGCCTCCCGCTCCCACAATCAGCACATGCTTCGGCCCCTGCTGGTCATAGAGCCAGGCCTGGGACTCATCAAGCTCTTTCGACACCGACCACGATTTCGCCAGCGCGAAGGCTTTGTGGTGATGTGCTTGGGAGAGCAGAAGTCCTAACGCGGACTCCGCCACCGGCTTGGCAAAGGCCCCTGCCGAGTTGCACCACGGCACTCCACCGTCCCGGATGATGCCGGCCTCGATGAGGTGGTTAACCCCCGTGAAGCAGTACTGCACCCACTGGATATTCTCCGGCAGGTCCGGAACCTCCGACGCATCGGAAGAGGTGTTGATGAAGACCTCGGCCTCAGCAAGGCTCTCCACACGCTCATGTCCGGCAGCGTCAATGTCCCGAACTGTGGACTCCCACACGTCCGGCCCCATGTAATAACGCATCAGATTCGGGAGGCGAAGTTGGACAGGTAATCTGCGTGCACCACGGGGCGGCGCAGTTCCTCAGGAAGTTCGTCCGTGTGCTTGCCCATGAGTCCGCGCAGCGTCGTCGAGTCATAGCCCACCTCGCCGCGGCCAATGACCTGGCCCTTCGGGCCCATGATGTCGACGATCTCGCCTGCGTTAAACTCGCCCTTGATATCGGTCAGGCCCACAGCCAAGAGGGAATTGCCGCCGCGCACCACGGCCTCCATCGCGCCTTCATCGAGACGCAGGGATCCGCCCGCATCGGCACAGTAGAGCGCCCAGAACTTCCAGGCGGACAGACGGCGCTCCTCACGGGTGTGGAAGACGGTGCCCACGGAGGCGTCGTCAAGCGCCTGGCCGATGTTGTCCGTCGACGTCAGCAGCACCGGAATGCCGCCGCGGGTGGCCAGGCGAGCAGCGGACACCTTGGTGGCCATACCGCCGGTACCGACCTTGCCGCCGTCACCGGCCACAACTGCCTTGAGGTCCTTACCGGTGCGCACCTCTTCCACGAACTTGGCGTCCGGCTCCGCCGGGTTCTTGTCATAGAGGCCATCCACGTCGGAGAACAAGAAAAGCGCATCGGCGCTCACGAGATTGGCCACGAGCGCAGACAGGCGGTCATTATCACCAAAGTGCATCTCGGAGGTCGCCACGGTGTCATTCTCGTTGACGATGGGCACCGTGCGCATCTGGCGCAGGCGGTCAATGGTGCGCTGGGCGTTGCGGGCACGATCGCGCTTGCCGACGTCCGACGCCGTCAACAGCACCTGTCCAATGGTGCGGTTGTAGCGTGCAAAAGACACGCCCCACTCGTACGCGAGGTGGACCTGGCCGACTGCCGCCGCTGCCTGCTTGGTGGCGAGGTCAGTTGGGCGCTGTGTCAGGCCCAAGGGGCCCATGCCGGCGGCCACAGCACCGGAGGAGACAATGATGATGTCAGAGACATTCATGCGGGCACACACAGCATCCACGATCTTGTCGATTTTCTCCGTGGAGGTGACGAAGTCATCGCGCGTGAGCGAGGAGGAACCGATCTTGATGACGATGCGCTTGGCTTTCGAAATCTGTTCACGCAGCGGAGAGGAGAAGCCACTGGATTTATCCGAGAGCGTGGGAGTCTCCGGATAATCCACGTCCGGAGTCGGCCCCTCGAAAGGTTCGAGAGGGAGAGGATAGTCGAGCTGGTTGTCTGGTTCAGTTGACATAAAAGCTCAGTATACCGGCCTAACCCTGCCAGCGATCGCGGTTCGCGGACTCGCGCGTGACCTCCTCATCCGTGCCGTAATCGAACTCATCCACCAAACCACGGCGCGCCTGGGAAGCGCGCTTGCGCTCTGCGGCCGAGACGCGCTCGGTGCCCATGAGGCGACCATCCTGGCCGCGGCCGGCATCCGTGGCACGGCCGCCCGCCATCGGCTCGTACTCGAAGGTGATATCCCCGATGGTCACCGGGCAGCCTTCCTCCGCGCCCATCTTGTGCAGCTCCGCCTCCACGCCGGCCTTGGCCAGGCGGTCGGCGAGGTAGCCCACGGCCTCGTCGTTCTCGAAGTCCGTCTGGCGGATCCAGCGGTCGATCTTCTCGCCCTCAACGATGAAGCCGCCCTCCACCTCTGGGTCCTTGGTGATGGTGAAGTCGGCGAAGCGTCCCTTCTTCTTGCCCACGGACTTCGGCTGGATGATGGTGTGGTTCTTATCTGCCTTAGCCTTCGGCTGGGCCTTGCGGTGCTCGTTGACCATCTCCATGAGCTTGTACTTGAGCGGGTCCAATCCCTTGCGCGCCACCGCGGAGATAATGAAGACCGGCCAGCCGAATTTTTCCTCAAGGTCGTCCTTGACAAACTCCGCCAATTCCTCTGCTTCGGGGACATCGGCCTTATTGAGGATGATGACGCGCGGGCGCTCACGCAGGTCACCGAGGCCGTTGTCTTCCTCCAGCAGCTCCTGGTACTTGGCCAGCTCGTTCTCGAGAGCCTCAATATCGGAGACGGGGTCGCGGCCAGGCTCAATCGACGCGGTGTCCACCACGTGCGCCAGCACCGCGGTGCGCTCAATGTGGCGGAGGAAGTCCAGGCCTAGGCCCTTGCCTTCGGCTGCGCCTGGAATAAGCCCCGGCACATCGGCCATGGTGAAGGACTCGTTTCCCATGTCCACCACGCCCAGGTTGGGTTGGAGGGTGGTAAAGGGATAATCACCAATCTTGGGCTTTGCCGCCGAGAGCACCGAAATCAGCGAGGACTTACCTGCCGAGGGGAAGCCCACGAGTCCCACGTCCGCCATGGATTTCAGCTCGAGGACCAACTCGCGGACCTCACCCGGTTCGCCCTGCAGTGCAAACCCCGGGGCCTTGCGCGCGGCTGACGCCAGCGCCGCGTTGCCCAGACCGCCATAGCCGCCCTCGGCTGCAACAAATCGGGTACCGGGAACAGTGAGGTCCGCGAGCATCTCGCCGTCCTCGGTGTACACGACGGTGCCGGCTGGCACCTCGAGGATCAGATCCTTACCGCGTGCTCCGTTGCGCATGTCACCGGCGCCGTTGCCGCCGCGCTCCGACTTGATGTGCGGGCGGTAGTGAAAATCCATGAGGGTGTGGATCTGGGTAGAGACCTCGAGGAGAATGTCTCCGCCATGACCGCCGTTGCCGCCATCGGGGCCGCCGAGCGGCTTGAACTTCTCGCGGTGGACGGACGCGCAGCCGTGGCCGCCGTCGCCTGCCTGCAGGTGCAATACCACTCGGTCAATGAATCGTGCCATGCCCGCTAGTGTAATGGTTCCAACCATGCCAGCCTAGTCGGCCTCCTCCACCGAGCGGCGGAAAACGCGACAATCCCGAGCCCCCTCTATCGGGATGCTCGGGATTGAAACTAAAAGCTCTTAAGCGGTGGCCTCTGCAGCGACCTCTTCGGCCGGCACGATGTTAACCATGCGGCGGCCGCGCTTGGTGCCAAACTCAACGGAGCCGGCAGCGAGAGCGAACAGGGTATCGTCGCCGCCGCGACCAACGTTCTCACCCGGGTGGAACTTGGTGCCGCGCTGACGCACGATGATCTCGCCGGCCTTAACCTGCTGACCACCGAAGCGCTTGACGCCGAGGCGCTTGGACTCGGAATCGCGACCGTTGCTGGAGCTGGAAGCACCCTTCTTGTGTGCCATGTGGTTTCCCTCCTTCAGGGATGGATTAGAGCCGGTTAAGGCTTACTTGATACCGGTGATCTTCAGCGTGGTCACCGGCTGACGGTGGCCCTGACGCTTCTTGTAACCAGTCTTGTTCTTGTACTTGAGGATGTCGATCTTCGGGCCCTTGCCCTGCTCGACAATTTCTGCGGAGACAGAGACCTTCTCCAGGTCAGCTGCCTTCGACTTGACGGTTGCGCCATCGACGAGCAGAACCGGGGTGAGAGCAACGGAGGAACCCGGCTCACCCTCGATCTTCTCGACCTTGACGAGGTCACCTTCAGCAACCTTGTACTGCTTGCCGCCGGTCTTGACGATCGCGTACATAGAGGGCTACCCCTTATCTAAACTCGGCTCGTCAGTAGCTGGGTGATGCCACCGACGAATGGACATTGGACAATTGCGTTCAGACCACAAGCCGCGAGAGACGCGCGAAAACCGCATTCGTCCCGTCCAGCGCATTCATGGTCTAAACAGCGACTGTCAAAGACTACCCCGTCAGGTGCCGAAAAGGCAAAACGCTCCTTTCTAGCGCGAGCTGCGGCGGGTGACACGGCGCCTACCACGCCCACCCCTGCGGCTTGCCGACGCCCCCTTGGCCCCACCTTGCTTCTCCCGCGCGGTGGTCTCATCGCGCTGCTGGAACTTCGGCGCCTGTGCTGTCTTCTCCACGACAACCGGCTGTTGGGATTTCATCGAGCGACGCACCGCACGACGACGACCACGCCCGCGCGAGCTGCGCGCCGTTGTGTGTTCGCCCTGTCCAGATTTCTGGGACTTGGCAGCTTCCTTGGCCGGGGCGGTGCTGCTGCCCTGCTCGTCTGCTGCCTTCGAGGTGTGCGGCTCGTGCTCGAAGTCTTCACGCTTCGGGCGGACGTCAGAACGCGAGTTGCCGCGTGTGCGACGCTTGCGGCGCGGTGACTTCTCGAATTCCTCGACGGCCTCCTCGTAGGTCTGGCGTGAGCGCTGCTTCGGCTGCTCTTCGTGCGACGTGCTCTGCGCCTCGGCCTTCTTCTCGGACCTGCGTGAGGTGCGCGTTGCCCGGCGCGGCTTGCGGGAGCGCTTCGATTTCTTCGGCGCCATGTTCTCTGCCACGGCGTAGCCGATGGACGCGCTGTCCGGTGTGCCGGCGTCGACCTCATCACCACCGTCGCGGCCATCGCGGCCGGGGGCTTCGTCGTCTGAGTCGACGACCACCACGTTGGCCACAAGATCCTCGAGCGCAGAATCCTTATCGTCTACTGCATCCACGTCATCTGCGTCGACACCAGCAGTGTTCTCGTAATCATCATGACGATGCATTCGTACCGCAGCCGGGTGCTGCTTCGGATCACGGTGTGGCGCGCGGCGCTCCTTGCGGCCTCGGCGCTGCGGCTTGGAGTTCTCCTCCTCCGGTTCCTCATCCACTGGGTACTCATGGATGATAATGCCGCGGCCGTTGCAGGCTTCGCACTCGGTCGAGAAGGTCTCAACCAGGCCGGTTCCCACGCGCTTGCGAGTCATCTGCACCAGGCCCAGCGAGGTCACCTCGGAAACCTGGTGGCGAGTGCGGTCGCGCCCCAGAGCTTCCTTGAGTCGACGCAGGACGAGGTCCTGGTTTTCCGGCAGAACCATGTCGATGAAGTCCACGACGATCATGCCGCCCATATCGCGCAGGCGCATCTGGCGCACGATCTCCTCGGCCGCCTCGAGGTTGTTGCGCGTGACAGTTTCCTCAAGGTTGCCACCGGAGCCCGTGAACTTACCGGTGTTGACGTCAATAACCGTCATGGCCTCGGTGCGCTCAATAATGAGGGTGCCGCCGGAGGGCAGCCAGACCTTGCGGCTGAGCGCCTTGTGCAGCTGCTCGTCGATGCGGTAGGTGCTGAAAGCATCCTCGCCATCGTGTTCACGGGCGTCGTAGCGCACGACGCGATCCGCCAGGTCGTGCGCCATGGAATCCACGTAGGCGCTCACTGTGTTATAAGAACGTTTGCCGTCGACGACAAGGGTGCTGAAGTCCTCGTTGAAGAGGTCACGCACGACCTTGATGAGCAGATCCGGCTCCTCATACATCGTCACCGGTTTGGCACCCTTGGTGGCTTTCTCATGTGCCGCGCGGGCGCTGATGTCCTCCCACAGGGAGTGCAGACGGTTGACGTCGGTAGCAATGTCTTCTTCCGGAACATTCTCTGCCGCCGTACGGATGATGGCGCCGCCATCGCCCGGAATGACGCGCTCCAGAATGCCCTTGAGGCGCTTGCGCTCTGGGGCCGGGAGCTTTCGGGAAATACCTGCGCTGCGCCCGCCCGGAACATAAACCAGGAAGCGACCAGCCAGGGAAATCTGGGTAGTCAGACGTGCGCCCTTGTGGCCGATCGGGTCCTTGGCCACCTGGACCAGAATCTGATCACCGGACTTCAGGGCGTTTTCAATCTTGCGGCCACGCCCACCAATGCCGAGCGCGCGCCAATCGACGTCTCCCGCATACAGCACACCATTTCGCCCCTGTCCGATATCAACAAAGGCGGCCTCCATCGAGGGCAGGACGTTCTGCACACGGCCGAGGTAGATGTTGCCAATCTGGGAGGGGTGCGATTCGGTCGTGACAAAGTGCTCGACAAGGAGGTCATCCTCCAAGACACCGACCTGGGTAATAATTCCGGCACCGTCGGTGCGCTGCTTGTCACGCACCACCATCGTGCGCTCCACCGATTCCCGGCGAGCCAAGAACTCCGCTTGGGACACGATGTGCTGGCGCTCGCGACCCTTCTCGCGCAGCTCAGCGCGGCGGCGGCGCTGGGCTTCGATGCGGGTCGAGCCCTTGATGGCCTTGGGTTCGTCGATAAGCTCAGCCCCACGGCTGTCACCACTGTGTCCCTCGGCACCGCGCCCACGCGAAGTACCGCGACTGCCTCGGCGGCGACCACGCTGCCGCGTCGACGGTGCCGCGTCCTCACCAGAATCATCGGCGTCATCCAGGTCCTCAGGCTTCTGACGCTTCGGCTTCGGGGTGACCTTCGGCGCCATGAACACTGGTGCGTACTCGTAGACCTCCGGTTCCTCCTCCGGCATCGGCGTAATCAGCGGAGTGAGGTCATCCTCGTCGAAATCATCGCCGGATTCGGCGAGTGCCTCGTGCAGCATCTCAGCGTCAACCTTGTCCACGATCTGGGAGATTTCATTGTCAACGTTCTTGCGCACGCGTTCGCGCAGCTTTTCCTCGTCCTCGCTCAGCTGCTCGGGCTGCTCGGGCTGCTGTGGCTGTTCCGCAACGTTATCCGCGGAGTCCTCCGGCTGGCTGAACAACTCCTCCTTCGCGGGCTCCTGCTTCTGCGGCTTATCCTTTTGAGGCTTATCCTTCTGGGGCTTTGCGGTCTCAGCTTCTTTCGCTGCATTCTCCGTCTTGTCGGCCTTGGCAACGCGCTTCGCCGCGCGCTTGGCCCGCTTCTTCGGGGCAGTCTTCGCTGGCTTTTCCTCGGCCGATGACTCTGTGGCTGCGACCTCTTCGTCGGTGACAGTCTCAGCCTTGGTGTCGGTGGTGGGGGCGAGGGACTCGATGAGTTGGCCAATCTCCTCTGGTGAGGCGGAGGACTGCGCGGACTTCTTAAGACCCAGCTCCGCAAACTGCGCCACCAACTCCTTGGAGGCCACGCCTATTTGCTTGGCCAAAGCGTAGACCCGCGTTTTGGGGGCGAGCGCTTCGCGGTCAATCCCCGCTACCGCCGCTGCCAAAGCTGATTCACTGCGTACTTCTTCTTTTTTCTTGGATGCCATTAGTGGCTTAACTCCCGACGTCTGCTCACCCCGGGCGCAGGTTGCCGCCACACGGTGGTGAGACTTTTTAAAAACTCTTTGCTTCCGTATTCAGTTATATGAGTATCTGTGCCTTCCATTCTGGCACAGGTTTCAGTGTAAGCCACATGTTAGTATCGCCGCTATGTCCGAACTGGAGCACGCTAACACACCCGCTACCCCAGCACAGCGTGAATTAGCGCCGCGCACGGTGGCTCAAGCACGCGCCCGCAATGAGATTGCAATGCGGGATATCGTCACCGTGGCCGTGCCGGCCGGCATCGCGTCCGGCCTTCGCGCCGTTGACTTCCCCTACCCCTATGCAGTTCCGGTTTACGCAGTGTTGTGGATCGCCATGATTTACGGTGCCTTTCGCATCATCCGCAGCAAGCCGAAGTTCGTCCAAGCCGGGCAAGGAGAGTTCCGGGCGGGCGACTACCCCCTGCTCGCCTACTTTCTGCCGGTGATCGCTGTCTTCTCCCCGATGATCACCGCGGGAATCGAGTCGACCGGAATGTTTGACACTGTGTCCCTCAACCCCATCCTTGTCGCCGCCGGCCATACTGCCTTCGCCATCCCGGCGTTTATCATTGGCGGCCGTGCGTTCGGCACGACCGCGTTTCGCGTTGGCAGGCGGCGCATCAAGGCCATCACCGAACAAGGAAGCCTCGAGGGTGTCACTCAAGAGAGCATCGCAGCGGTTCAGAACCATCCGGAGGTGCTGAGCGGCCTCGTGGCCGCCGGCGCCGTCACGGGCAATACAACGACTATCCCAGCGCTGGGTAAGTTGCTCGGCTATGACGAGGGGCTCGAGGAGGAACTGCGCGAGCTCGAGAAGGCCGGCGTGGTGAAGCTGCCTGGTCTCATCCAGTGGAGTGGTGAGCGGACCTTTAACATCACTCTGACCGAAGCTGGCGTGCGCAGCATCGACGCCGCACGCACGCGCTAGCGCGGAAGAGTGGCATCTCCCGGGAAGAGTTTCGGCCCAATCCACAGCATGAAATAGACCAGACCAACGAGGACTGGGATCTCAACAAGGGGACCAATCGTTCCGGCAAGGGCTTGAGCAGACACCGCTCCGAAGGTGCCGATGGATACTGCAATGGCAAGTTCAAAGCTATTTCCTGCTGCGGTAAACGCCACGCTGGCAGACTGCGCATAGTTCATACCAACAGCCTTTGCCACGCCCAGCGACAGCACAAACATGCCCACGAAGTAGATCACCAGCGGCACGGCCACGCGTACTACCGCTACTGGCTGCTCCACAATGTGCTCGCCCTGCAGGGAAAATAGCAACACAATTGTGTACAGCAGACCAATCATGGCCAGTGGTGATACGGCCGGGAGGAAGCGGTTCTCAAACCATTCCCGTCCTTTTACCTTTTCGCCCCATACGCGAGACAGCACACCCAACAGGAGCGGGATGCCCAAGAAGACGAGCACGGACTTAACAATGGCCCAGAAGGAAAAGTCAACACTTGTAACATCCAGTCCCAACCAGCCGGGGAGGACGCGAAGGTAGAACCAGCCCAGAACACCGAACATGGCGACCTGGAAGATGGAGTTGAGGGCGACAAGCACAGCCGTTGCTTCGCGGTCAGCGCACGAGAGGTCCGACCACACAAGCACCATGGCAATACAGCGCGCAAGGCCCACAATGATGAGGCCGGTACGCAGCTCCGGCTGGTCTGCCAAGAACAGCCACGCCAGGGTAAACATTAACGCCGGCCCCACCAGCCAGTTGAGGACAAGCGATACCGCCATGAGGCGGCCATCCGTGGCAATTTCCTTGGTCTTCTCGTAGCGGACCTTGGCCAAGGGCGGATACATCATGACGAGGAGGCCAATGGCGATCGGGATGGAAATCCCGTCCACTTCAACGGCCCCTAGGGCTTGGCCAATTCCGGGAATGAAGTGGCCAATGAGCAGTCCGGCGGCCATCGCCAGAATAATCCACACGGGTAAAAATCGGTCAAGAAAAGACAACTTCGGGCGCTGCGCCACAGCCATGTCTCTCCCTCCTTCGACGTCGAACAAAGCACAATACGAACACGCAATCTACAGCACATATTGATGGGCGTCAATATAACGTAGGGAGGCAAGGATAGTCCCTATACTGATCACATGGCTTCCTCTTCCACGCCCGAGACCAGTGTGCCCGGCACTGAGTGCTGCTCCTTAAGCATGGGCCCACTCAGCGACGCCGAGGCGATGCATTTTTCGCAGCAATTCAAAGTCCTCGCAGACCCAGCCCGCCTTCGTCTGCTGTCCATTTTGTGCGAGGAAGGCTGCGGTCCAATGAGCGTCACGGAGCTCACCGAGCTCACTGCGCTGAGCCAGCCCACGGTCTCCCACCACTTAGCACGTCTGCGGGAGGCCGGCCTGTTATCCAAACAGCAACGCGGCCGCACCGTCACCCACCAGGTGCACAAAGACGCTTTTGCGGCCTTGCGCACGCTGCTGTCGTTCGACTAACCGGTGCCCGACCTGTTCTGCGCTCTTGCACGCAGGGAGTGTTCAGTAGCAGAAATGACAAAAGCCCGAGCGATACGCTCGGGCTTTGGTGCGCGCTAGACGCGGTGAACTTCTTTAGAGGTTCGGGAACCAGATGGAGATCTCGCGCTCAGCGGACTCCGGGGAGTCGGAACCGTGGACGACGTTCTCGCCGACGGTCAGAGCGAAGTCACCGCGGATGGTGCCCGGGGTGGCCTTCTCTACTGGGTGGGTGCCACCGGCAAGCTGGCGCCATGCGGCGATAGCGGACTCGCCCTCGACGATGCCAGCAACCAGCGGTGCGGAGGTGATGAAGTCAACGAGCTCGCCGAAGAACGGCTTGTCCTCGTGCTCGGCGTAGTGCTTCTTGGCGGTCTCCTCGTCGGCGACGCGCAGATCCATGGCGACGAGCTTCAGGCCCTTGCGCTCAATGCGGGAGATGATCTCGCCCACGTGGCCGTTCTTCACGCCGTCCGGCTTGATGAGAATGAGTGTACGTTCAGTCATACGGCACATAGTACAGGTAAGCCGTGCTCGCGTCCGCGCAGAGGGCTATTAAGTGAGGCGTCGCACGATTTCTTCGGCGCGCTCATGGCTGGTGCCGCGGAACCACATCTGAACCTGGCGCACGGCGGTGCCGAACTGACCGTTATCAAGCAGGCCCTGTAACTCGTCGCGGTGCCAGCCCTCGAGATCCTCAAACTGCACAGGGCGCTGTTCGCTCTGATGCTTAAGCATTCCGACGACAAGGAAAATGAAAGCTGGGACGAGCAAAGCGAGCGGGAGTGCAAAGCCGCCATAGAAAATCTTGGCCCCGACTGCCGCGAGACAAAGAAGTGCAGAGAGACCGTAGAGAAGGTAGCGCATGCCCGCTAGTCTAGCGCGTCGAGCGTCGAGGACAGCCACATCCGGGAGCTCATGAGCAGGTGTTTTGCTGCAGCCGTATGCGGGGCCCAGAGTTCAAAAGCGTGAACGCCACCTTCGACGACCTCGCACTGCGTAGGCACGCCAGCTGCCTCAAGGCGCTCGGCATAATCCAGAATTTCGCCGTAGAAGAGCTCGCTGTGGCCGGCGTAGAGCCACGCGGGCGGAAGGCCGGTGAGGTCCTCACGGCGGCCGGGCACAGCATAGGGCGCGTTCGGGTCATCCTGGACGTAATAGCGCCAGGCCTGCGCATTGGAATCCGCATCCCAGATGACGTTGCGCTCATCGGACGCGGCGCGGTCATCGAGCATCGGGCAGAAAAGCCACTGCCCCACTGGCTGGATCCCGCCCTCGTCATACAGCCGCTGGCACAGGGCAGCAGCGAGACCACCGCCAGCACTTTGACCGCCAATGACGATGCGGCCGGGGCGCACCCCAAGCTCGTCGGCATGGGTGAGGAGCCAGCGGTGGGCCGAGTGGACGTCGTCAAGCGCGGCGGGGTACGGATGTTCCGGGGCGAAGCGATAATGCGGCGCGACCACCGTCACGCCCAGCTGCGCGGCGGTGTCCTTGAGGTGCTTCACATCCTGGCGGGGGTGACCCATGAGCAGACCACCGCCGTGAATCCACAGCACCACGGCGCGGGGATTCTCCGGCTCGTAGATGGTGGCACGGATGTCGCGGCTTTTCACGCGGCGAGTCCGCACACCGTAGATGTAGGGCGCAGGCCACAGCGCCGGAACGACGCGGCCAGCGCGGCGGATGAGCGGATTCGTCGGATCGAACAATGACATAACTGCCGCACCCGCGCGCAGCTCCGGCCGGATATACACCGTGTTCGCCCCCTACTTTTCGTTGAGGTGCTGCGTGGTGAGGTAACCGCGCTCCATGCGCGCCACAATAACGGAGCGCATATAGGCCGCCAGCGCCCAGAGAAGGGCAAAGATGATGAAGATGGTGGCTACCGACCAGTGGATCATAAAGCCCAGCACGATGCCGATGATGTGGAGAACAATCTGCGCGCCCACAATCCACGGCTTGTTCATGAACGGGAAGGACGCCAGCAGAAGCACCATGAAGCCGATGACCACACCGTAGTTGAACGGGGTCCACAGGGTGCCGTCATAAAGCTTGTACAGCATGGGCAGAGCGAGGACGAGTGTGAGCAGCTCCAACGTGAGGGAGCTGGCTACGACCATGCCGCCGAATTGCTTGAGCGGGTCCTTCGTGGGGGCTTGGCCAAGGCCGAGTGGGCCGATCTCATTCTCGGGGACGGGTTTGCGGGGGCTCATGCGGGCTCCTTTCCAAAGAGTGCGCGGGCATCGCCGGCGGTAACGACGGAGCCGGTGATGATGATGCCGGAACCGGACTGGACGTCGGCGTCCTCGGCCAGCTCGACAGCCTGGGCATAGGCGCTGGGCAGATCGGGGTCGACGAAGACGCGTTCCTCACCGAAGATATCGCGGGCGAGCTCCGCTAGCTCATAGGCGTCGCGGGCGCGTGGCGAGGCATTCTGCGTGATGACGACCTCCGTGAGCACGGATTCTAAGGCGGTGAGGATGCCAGCAGCATCCTTGTCCGTGAAGATGGACACCACGCCGATAAGGCGCGCGAAATCAAAGTCGCGGTCGAGCGCCGCGGCCAGCGCCTTCGCGCCGTGCGGGTTGTGGCAGGCATCGAGGAAGGTCGTCGGGCTCGTGCGCACACGCTCCAGGCGGCCAGGCGACATGGCCTTGGCAAAGCCGGTGCGCACGGACGCGATGTCGATGGGGTTGCCTGATGACGCCCCGAAGAACGCCTCCACCGCCGCCAGTGCCACGGCCGCGTTCTTGGCCTGGTGCTCGCCGTGTAGGGGCAGGAAAATGTCCTCATAGAGGCCACCCAATCCCTGGATGGTGAGCTGCTGGCCGCCCACCGCAATGCGGGATTCCAGCGCGGCGAACTCGGAGCCCGCGCGGGCCACGCCCGCGCCAACGTCGACGGTGCGCTGCAACAGCACACGCATAGCCTCGGGTTCTTGTTCGGCGATGATGGCGATGTTCTCCCCCGGCGTGAGGACGTCGTCCGCATCGTGCTCACGGGCCTTGATGATGCCGGCCTTCTCACCGGCAATCTCCGTGATGGTGTCGCCCAGGTAGTCAGTGTGGTCCAAGCCCACTGGCATGACTACGGCAACTTCGGCGTTGACCACGTTCGTGGCATCCCACGTGCCGCCGAGGCCTACCTCAACCACGGCGACGTCGATAGGCGCATCAGCAAACGCCGCATAGGAAATACCCACGAGTACCTCGAAGGTGGACATGGGAATATCCGAGCGCGCATCGACCATCTCGACATAAGGCTTGATTTCGCGCCAGATACGCACGAAATCGCGCGGGTGGATGGGGTGACCATCGATGCCGATGCGCTCGGTCACCAACTGCAGGTGCGGGCTAGTCACCAGGCCGACGCGGCGGTGGAAAGAACGCAGGAGCGAGTCGATCATGCGCGCGGTCGAGGACTTGCCGTTGGTGCCTGCGACCTGGATGACGTGGAAGGAGCGCTCCGGGTGGCCCAGGAGATCCATGAGCATCTCGATGCGCTCCAGGCTCGGCTCAATGATGGTCTCCGGGGCGCGGGAGTTGAGCTCCGCGGTGACCTGGGCCAGCTCGGCGAGTTCCTCTGGGGAGGCTTGCTCCGGGGCAGCTTCCTCGTAGTCCTCTTCTCCGCCGAGGTTGAGGGTCAGGCCGGAGTCGGTGATTTCGACCGGCCCGCCGTCGGTGCCCTCCGCGAGGGCATCGACAATTTCGTACTCCTCGCGGTTGTTGTCCTCCGCCACTACTTGAGTCCCTCCAGACGTGCGGTGATACGCTCGACCTCTTCTTGGGCCACCTGCTGACGGGTGCGGATCTTCTCCACCACGGCCTCCGGGGCCTTGGACAGGAAGGCCTCGTTGCCCAGCTTCTTACCGGTCTGATCCAGCTCCTTCTGTGCCTTGGCCAGGTCCTTCTCCAGGCGCTTGCGCTCGGCTTCCACGTCCACGGCACCGGACGTATCCAGGGTGACCTCCACGGTGGCCTGGGACAGGCGCACCTCGATGGAGGCAGAGGCGGTAAAGTCCTCGCCCGGCTCGGTGGTGTTGGCCAGGTTGCGGATGAGGCCCTCTTGGTTCTGCAGATCAGCGGCAGCAAAGTCGAGGCGGCCCGGAACCTTCTGGGAAGGCTTCACGCCCTGGTCGGAACGGAAGCGGCGTAGCTCAGTGATGAGCTTGTCGGCATCTTCGATGCGGCGCGCGGCTACCTCGTCCTTCTCCGCGCCACCATTGGTGTGCTCCTGCGTCGGCCACTGGGCGGTGACGATGGTCTCCCCACCGGTGAGCGCCTTCCACAGAACCTCGGTGACGAACGGCATGGTCGGGTGCAGCAGGCGCAGCACAAGGTCGAGAACGCGGCCCAGGACGATCTGGGTGGTGCGGCCGCGAGCGCGCTGCTCGTCGCTCGCCTCAGCCTCGTCGCGCGGGATCTGGGTCTTAGCAATCTCTAGGTACCAGTCACACAGCTCATCCCATACGTAGTGGTAGAGCAGCTCATTGGCCTTGGCAAACTGGTAGTCATCCAGGTAGGCGTCTACCTTGACGCGGACTTCTTCGGCGCGGTCGAGGATCCAGCGGTCGGCGTCGGAAAGCTCCTCGCGTGCCGGAAGCTCTGCCACGCCTGCGCCGTTCATGAGCGCAAACTTGGTGGCGTTAAACAGCTTGGTGGCGAAGTTGCGGCCAGCGGCAGCAGCATCGACGGCCAGCGGCAGGTCCACGCCCGGGTTAGCACCACGGGCCAGGGTAAAGCGCAGGGCGTCCGCGCCATAATCGCGCACCCAATCCATCGGGTCAATGCCGTTGCCCAGGGACTTCGACATCTTGCGGCCCTGCTCATCGCGGACCAGGCCGTGGAGGTAAATGTCCTTAAAAGGAACCTGCGGGCGGCCGTCCTTTCCTTCACCGAGCAGCTCCGGGGTGTGGGCGCCGGCGAAGGTGCCGAACATCATCATGCGTGCCACCCAGAAGAACAGGATGTCGTAGGCCGTGACCAGCACGTTGGTGGGGAAGAACTTCTCCAGGTCGGCGGTCTTCTCCGGCCAGCCCATGGTGGAGAATGGCCACAGGGCGGAGGAGAACCACGTGTCGAGCACGTCCGGGTCCTGCACATAGCCCTCCGGGGCCTCCTCATCGGGGCCGAGGCAGATGATGTCTCGTTCACCGTCTTCGCCCTCCGGCCCGTACCAGATCGGAATGCGGTGACCCCACCACAGCTGGCGGGAGATGCACCAATCGTGCATGTCATCGACCCACTCGAAGTAGCGCGGCTCGAGGGACTTCGGGTGAATGGTGGTATCGCCTTCGCGCACAGCATCGCCGGACATCTTCGCCATCTTTTCCACGGCCACGAACCACTGCAGGCTGAGGCGCGGTTCAATCGGCTCGCCGGAGCGCTCCGAGTGGCCCACGGAGTGCACGTAGGGGCGGATTTCCTTCACAATGCGGCCCTGCTCGCGCAGCGCCTCACGGATCTCCACGCGGGCTTCCTCGCGGGTCAGACCGTCAAACTGCGTGCCTGTGTTCGCGATGTGGCCGGTAGTGTCCATGATGGTGGGCATGTCCAGGTTATGGCGCTGGCCCATGGCATAGTCATTGGGGTCGTGCGCCGGGGTGATCTTCACCGCACCGGTACCGAATTCCATATCCACGTAGTCATCGGCAATGATCTTCAGGCTAAGGTCATCGCGGAAGGGGTGCGGTAGCTCGGTACCAACAAGGTGAGCGTAGCGTTCGTCATCGGGGTGGACGGCGATGGCGACGTCACCAAGCATCGTTTCGACACGGGTGGTCGCCACGATGAGGTGCGGCTCGGCGTCGTCCAGCGAGCCATAGCGAATGGACACGAGCTCGCCCTCGACGTCCTTGTACACCACCTCAATATCGGAAACAGCGGTCTCCAGCACCGGGGACCAGTTAACCAAGCGGTTAGCCTGGTAAATCATTCCCTCGTCGTAGAGGGTCTTGAAAATGGTCTGCACGGCACGGGAGAGGCCATCATCCAGCGTGAAGCGCTCGCGGGACCAGTCCACGGAGTCACCGATGGCGCGCATCTGGTTCTGGATAGTTCCGCCGAACTCTTCCTTCCATTCCCAGACCTTCTGGATGAATTCCTCACGCTCATAATCCCAGCGCTTCTTACCTTCCTGCTCGCGCAGGCGGGACTCAACCTTGGTCTGGGTAGCAATGCCGGCGTGGTCAGCACCTGGCAGCCACAGGGTGGCGTAACCCTGCATGCGCTTGCGGCGAATGATGGAGTCGATCAGAGTGTGGTCCAGGGCGTGGCCCATGTGCAGCTGGCCGGTGACATTCGGCGGCGGCAAGACGATGGAATAAGATTCCGCCTCCGAGGACGCGTCCGGGGTGAAGTAACCAGCGCTTACCCAGCCTTCATAAAGGTCCTTCTCTACTGCCTGCGGCTCCCAGGACTTGGGAAGCTGGTCCGCGCGGTTGGTGCCAACGAGTTGCTCTTTATTCTGATCAGTCACCTGGCCAACTTTACCCTGTGCGTCAACTGGCACCTGCCCCTGGCTAGAGTAAGGGCATGTCTCACATATCTCGGCTTCGTACTCGTCATTTTGCCCGCGCCAAGCAGGAATCCCAGGCCTTCGCCTGCATGACCAGTTATGACTGCATGACCGCCGAAATCTTTGATGAAGCCGGGGTGGATCTGCTGCTCGTGGGAGATTCCTTGGCCAACGTTGTGCTGGGTCGAGAGACCACCCTGTCGCTCACCCTCGATGAGATCATTCCGTTGGCCCGCGCAGTGGTCACAGCCACGTCCCGCGCTTTCGTTGTGGTGGACCTGCCCTTCGGCACCTATGAAGCCGGCCCTGCCCAAGCCTTGGAGTCAGCGGTGCGCATCATGAAGGAGACGGGCGCGCAGGCAGTGAAGCTGGAGGGCGGTGCGGAGCGCGCCCCGATTATCGCCGCGCTTGTCGACGCCGGCATTCCCGTCTGCGCCCACATCGGCTTCACGCCCCAGCAAGTTCATGCCCTGGGCGGCTTCGTGGTCCAAGGCCGCGGCGCGGGCGCGGAGAAGCTTTCAGCTGATGCCCGCGCGCTTGCCGATGCCGGCGCCTTCGCCGTCGTTCTCGAGATGGTCCCCGCCGCCCTCGCGGAAGAGGTCACTCGAGAGCTTCCCATTCCCACCATCGGCATTGGCGCCGGTGCACAGACTGACGGCCAGATTCTCGTGTGGACCGATGCTTTTGGCCTAGGCGGTTCCAAGGCACCGCGCTTTGTGCGCCGCTATGCAGACCTGCGCGGGGCTTTGCTCAGCGGCGCAAAGGAGTACGTGGCCGATGTCAGCGCCCGCTCCTTCCCTAACTCCGAGGAATCCTTCGAGGACTAGGCTTTATCTTCATGAAGATTCTTCGTACAAAAGCCGAACTCCGCGCCTTCCGTTCTTCCTTGTCGGGCTCGGTAGGCTTCGTGCCGACGATGGGCGCCCTCCACGAGGGCCACGGCTCCCTGGTACGTCGCGCCCGAGAGGACAATGACCACGTTGTGTGCTCGGTCTTTGTCAACCCCCTTCAGTTCACTGACCTTGGTGACTGCGAGGACTACCACGCCTATCCGCGTGACCTTGACGCCGATGCCGCGTTCCTTGACTCCCTAGGTGCAGCAGCCGTCTTCGCCCCCAGCGTGGAGGAGATGTACCCCGGCGGAACTCCGCGCGTATGGGTGCGCACGGGTGAGATGGGCTCAGTACTGGAAGGTACATCGCGCCCGGGCCACTTCGATGGCGTGGCCACAGTCGTTACCAAGCTCTTGAGCCTGGTGTGTCCTGACCACGCTTACTTTGGCCAGAAGGATGCCCAGCAGGTGGCGATCCTGCGCCGCGTGGTCTCCGATCTCGATCTTCCGGTGGACATCGTCAGTGCCCCGATCGTCCGTGCAGCAGACGGCGTGGCCGAGTCCAGCCGCAATGCCCGCCTGAGCTCTACTGAGCGCGAACAAGCCGTCGCATTGTCACAGTCACTCTTCGCGCTGCGAGATGGCACCTCGCTGGAGGCTGCGCGCGCCCAGCTCGCCTCCTCCCCCGGCGTCACCGTGGACTACCTCACCGTGGTGGACCCCGCCACCCTGGAGCCGGTTGATGCACAACACCGGCCCGCCCTGGCGCTGGTGGCAGCGCAGGTGGGGCCGGTGCGGCTCATCGATAATCTCGTGCTAGACGCTTAGTCCTTGAGCAGGTGCGCGACAGCCTCGCGCTCCTCACGCAGCTCCTGCACGGAGGCCTCGATGCGTTCCTTCTGGAAGTCATTGAGCTCAAGCCCCTGGACGATTTCCCACTTGCCATCACGAGCCACCGTGGGGAATCCGGCGACGAGGCCCTCGTCCACGCCGTAAGAGCCATCGGAGACGACGGCCGCCGTACGCCAATCTTCGGTGCCGTGGATCCAATCGTGCATGTGGTCCACCGCGGCAGACGCAGCGGAAGCTGCCGAAGACTTGCCGCGCACTGCGATGATCTCGGCGCCACGCTTAGCCACCTTTGGAATCATCTCCTCCTTGTACCAGTCCTCATCCACCTCAGCGTTGGAGAAGGTCAGATCCGGGAACTGGGAGGCGGAGTGGTTGCCCCACACAGCCACCTTAGTGAGCTCCGCGGTGGGCGTGCCGGTCTTGAGGGAAACCTGGCTCTGCGTGCGGTTGTGGTCCAGACGCATGAGTGCGGTGAACTGGCTCGGGTCCAGGTCCGGAGCGCTCTGGGCAGCGATGTAGGCGTTGGTGTTGGCCGGGTTGCCTACAACGAGGACGCGGACGTCGCGCGCGGCAACGTCATTCAGTGCCTTGCCCTGCACAGTGAAGATAGCGCCGTTGGCCTCCAGCAGGTCAGCACGCTCCATGCCCTTGCTGCGCGGGCGGGAGCCAACGAGGAAGGCAGCCTTGGTGTCCTTGAAAGCCACGTTCGGATCATCGGTAACGGTGATGCCGCGCACCAACGGGAAGGCAGAGTCATTGAGCTCCATGGCCACGCCCTCAGCCGCGCCGACGGCCTGCGGGATCTCCAGCAGTGCCAGCTCCACTGGGGTGTCCTTGCCATAGACATCACCGGCGGCGATACGCCACAGGAGGGAGTAAGCAATGTTGCCGGCGGCGCCGGTCACGGTGATCTTCACGGGTTGCGATGCAGTCATGTGTGACATCCTTTCGACGGGGTACTCACCTTCCCACCCTAGTCCCGTCTGCCTCCGCCATGGGGTGTGATTTCACCCCCGAAATACCCAAGATCTCTGTACTTGAACTCCGCCTACGTAGTTTTTCGGCATAGTGGTAAGGAGCTGGCATAACCAGCCACCATTTCCTATGCGCACAAGGACGGGACTTTCATGACCACTGAAACCTCATCGGTCAACTCCGGCTCTGTCGAGCGCGTTATCGATGTTGCGATCGCGGAGTTTTCGGAGCACGGCTTTGCCGAGACCAAGCTAGAGTCCGTATCGAAGCTGTCTGGCATGTCCAAGCGCATGATCCACTACCACTTCGGCGACAAGAAGGGCCTCTACCAGCAGGCCCTCGCCGCCGCCGCCAAGCGCCTCAACCCGCCGGAGGGCAGCCTCGCCGTTGATTCTGCAGTCCCCGTGGAAGGCGTGCGCACGCTCGTGGAGTGGATGTTTACCCAACACGTAGCGAACCCCGAAGCCATCAAAATGATGACCATGGAGTCCTCACATAGTGTGCTGGACTCCTCGCAGGCGGTTATTGATGTCTCCGAGATTTCCCTCCACCTGGACAAACTCCTCCTCTTGGGCCAAGATTCAGGTGCCTTCCGCCCGGGGATTACCGCCAATGACATCTTCACGTTGATTGCGGCGTTGACGATGTATCGTGTGACCAATCACTCGATGATGAACAACCTGCTGGACATCGACATGCAAAGCCCCACCAACACCGAGGGCATGCACCGCATGGCGGTCGACGCTGTCTTGGCCTTTCTCACCGCCAACATCCCCGACTCGGGCCACCAGTCCTATCTCACACAGACCGAGGCCGAAGTCGGTACCGAGGCCACCCCGCAGGACATCTACTCAACCGAGGCGGACGATAACCTCAACGTCTCCGCCGGGCTTTATGAGGACTAGCACCCCATCAGGGCCACAGTAAAGAGATCCTCTGTGCTCAGCTTGTCCTAAAACACCAGGCAGCCACCCAACCTTGCGTACATAGAGCCCTACTACTCTGGTCTCTTTACGCAAAGGGAGTCGGCATCGCTTAGATGGCATCCGCCAAAGGGCACTTTCAAGCGTGAAAACGCCCTCTAGAGAGGATAAAAGGCATCTTCACGGCTGAAGATGCCTTGTAGAAGATGCCCTGTGGCAGATGAGCGCCTAAGCGGATTCCTTCGCCTCATCCGAGTAGACGAACTCCGGCTCTCCCTCGCCCTTCACACAAGCCTCGGTGATGTGAACGCTGGAGATGTCCTCGCGGTCAGGCAAGTCATACATGACCGGAACCAGCAGCTCCTCCATGATGGCGCGCAGGCCACGAGCACCGGTCTTGCGCTCCAGTGCAAGCTCGGCGATGGCCTCCAACGCCTCGTCCTCGAAGTGCAGGTCCGCGCCATCCATGCTGAACAGACGCTGGTACTGCTTGACCAGGGAATTCTTGGGCTCCACGAGTACCTTGACCAGGGACTCGCGGTCCAGGTTATCCACCGTGGCCACGACGGGAAGGCGGCCGATGAACTCCGGGATGAGGCCGAACTTGACCAAATCTTCCGGGCGTACCTGGGAGAAGAAGTCCACGGATTCCTTTTCATCCTTGGTTTCCAGCTTGGCCCCAAAGCCCACGCCCTTCTTACCCACGCGCTCTGAAATCACCTTGTCCAAACCAGCGAAGGCGCCAGCAACGATGAACAGAATGTTGGAGGTATCCAGCTGAATGAACTCCTGGTTCGGATGCTTACGGCCGCCCTGCGGCGGGATGGCCGCTACGGTGCCCTCAAGAATCTTGAGCAGCGCCTGCTGCACGCCCTCACCGGATACGTCGCGTGTGATGGATGGATTCTCCGACTTGCGGGAAATCTTGTCCACCTCATCGACGTAAATGATGCCGTGCTGGGCGCGCTCCACGTCGAAGTCTGCTGCTTGGAGCAGCTTGAGGAGGATGTTCTCAACATCCTCGCCGACATAGCCAGCCTCGGTCAGGCTCGTGGCATCGGCGATGGCGAAGGGGACATCGAGAAGCCGTGCCAGGGTCTGCGCCAGGTAGGTCTTACCGGAGCCAGTCGGGCCCAGCATGAGGATGTTGGACTTGGCAATCTCGACGTCTTCATCCTGTGCCTTCTTACGGCGACTGTCCAAGCCCGCAGCTTCCTCCGCCTTGATGCGCTTGTAGTGGTTGTACACCGCCACGGACAGCACTCGCTTGGCCTGATCCTGGCCAATGACGTACTTGTCCAAGAAGGCAGAAATTTCTGAGGGACGCGGCAGGCGCATCTCCTTCTCACTATCCGCCTCGGCCTGAGCTGCGCCGAGCTCCTCCTCAATAATCTCGTTGCAGAGCTCGATGCATTCGTCACAAATGTAGACGCCGCCGCCGGCGATAAGCTTCTTCACTTGCTTCTGGCTCTTTCCACAGAAGGAACACTTGAGCAGGTCAGCGCTTTCTTGCATACGTGCCATGAAGGCCTTTCAACTGTTTTTCTCTGGGGTGTGTGCGGGTGGCAATTTTACTCCATCTCCCCGCAGCCTTTGTTCCACTCTAGTAAACCACTCGGACCCCGGCTTCATTCCCAGCGGGACGGCGCGCCATTGAATTTAAACCCCCAGTTAATAGACATAGACAGAGCGGTTCATTAACTTACTTCGGGATTCCCCAACACCAGAAAGTTTTACATGGACATCCGCGAACTTATTGACCACTCCCCCATGAGCGCACTCCAATGGTTCATCATTGCCATCGCGCTCTACCTCAATGCCCTCGACGGCTACGACATGGTGGCGATGGCCTTCGGCGCAGGGTCTGTCGCGCAGGACTTTGCGCTGTCTGATTCCGCGCTGGGCTGGCTTCTCTCCTTTGCACTCATCGGCATCGGCCTGGGCTCCCTGTTTCTCGCTCCGCTTGCTGACCGCCTTGGCCGCACCAAGCTCATCACCGTCTCCCTCATCATTGATCTCGCAGGTCTCGTCCTCACCGCTCTCGCACCTACCTTTGGCCTGCTCATCCTCTTCCGCCTCATCACCGGTATTGGCGTCGGCGGCGTACTCGTTTGCGTGACCGTGTTGGTCAGCGAATACTCCAACAATCGATTCCGCGGCCTCGCCGTCGCCATCTACGCCTCCGGATACGGCCTCGGCGCCTCTTTCTGCGGCGTTATCGCCTCCTCCTTCGACACCTGGCAACCCATCTTCTGGGTCGGTGCAGCGCTCACTGTCCTTGCGCTGGTTCTCACCATCGCTGCGGTTCCGGAATCCGCGGATTTCCTCGCCGCTCGCGGCCGCATGGACAAGGTGCGTAGCATCGCCGCTGCCCTCGGCCTTCGGGGCGACGTCAGCGTGCGCCCGCACGCTGAGCACACGACTTCCTACAAGGAGCTGGTGTCGCCGCAGTTCCTCCGCACGTCCATCAAGCTGTGGCTGGCGTTTAGTCTTATCATGTTTGCGTTCAATTTCACCTCGCAGTGGACCCCGAAGCTGCTCACGGCTGAAGGGCTCACCGCACAGCAGGGCATCCTGGGCGGCATCATGCTCTCCTTCGGCGGTGCCATCGGCGCCGTTATCTATGGCCTTTTCACCACGCGCATCGACGCCCGTCCCCTCCTCATCGCATTCTGCGTCGTCTCCTCCGGTGTACTCGTAGGATTCATTTATTCCTCTTCCGCTCCTTCCCTCATGTTTGCCCTCGGCGTGGGCGTAGGCCTGACCCTCAATGCCTGCATTTCCGGCCTCTACACTGTCGCCCCGGAGGCTTATCCTTCGGCGCTGCGCACCACTGGAACCGGTGCTGCCATCGGCATCGCCCGTGTGGGCGCTACCCTCGCACCCATCCTGGCCGGCTACCTGCTCGAAAGCGGCTGGACCCCAACCGGGCTGTACACCTTGGCCGGCGTCACAGCGCTCCTCGCGGCAGTCTCGCTCATCGGCGTGCGCGCCTACACGGGCTCCGCTACAGCAACTGCACCCCAGCCTGTCGCTGCCTAGACTGGGAGGTAGATTCCGTACCCACCTCATAGGAGCAGCACCATGTTTGACCTTCAGGATCAGGTAGCCATCGTCACCGGCGGCGCGGCCGGCATTGGCCGGGGGATTGTCAGCGCGCTGCGTGAGGCGGGCGCCACCGTTGTCATCGCGGACCTCAACCTCGAGGCCGCACAGAAAACTGCTGAGGACTTGGGTGCGGACGCCCTGCTTGCCGACGTCACCTCGCGCGACTCCATCCGCGCCCTCTACCGGGACGTCGTCAAGCGCTATGGCCGCATCGACATCGTCTGTTCTAACGCCGGTGTCTTCCCCAACTGCCCGCTCGAGGATATGACGGATGAACAGTGGGATGCCATGTTCGCCATCAACACGCACGGCACCTTCACCGTGGTACAGGAGGCGCTGCCGTACATGAAGAAGGCCGGATACGGGCGCATCGTCATCACGACCTCCATTACCGGCTCCCACACCGGCTACCCTGGCTGGGCTCACTACGGCGCCTCAAAGGCCGCGCAGCAAGGCTTTATGCGCTCGGCCGCCCTCGAGGTGGCCCGCGATGGCATCACCATCAACGGCGTGCTACCCGGCAATATCCTCACCGAAGGCCTTGAGGACCAAGGCCAGGACTACCTCGACCAGATGTCGCGCTCGGTCCCCATGCACCGTCTGGGCTCCCCGCGCGACATCGGTAACGCCGCGGCCTTCCTCGCCTCCCGCGAGGCCGGCTACATCACTGGTCAAACGCTCATCATCGACGGCGGCCAAATCCTCCCCGAATCTCCCGAGGCTATCCTGCCGCCCTACGAGGACTAAGCCTCCCTGCACGACGAAGCCCCGCCCCCGGAATCCTCCGGAAGGCGGGGCTTAGCGCTGGGGATTAGGCGTTGAGCTTGCGGTAATCAAAGACGGTGTCGATAAGACCGTACTCCACTGCCTCCTGGGCGGTGAGGATCTTGTCACGGTCGGTATCGAGGCGGACCTGCTCTGCGGTCTTACCGGTGTGCTCAGCCAAGGTCTGCTCCATAAGACGGCGCATACGCTCGATCTCGTTAGCCTCGATCTCAAGGTCCGAGACCTGGCCTTGGGTGCCCTGCGTGCGCGGCTGGTGAATCAGCACGCGAGAGTTCGGAAGGGCAGCACGCTTGCCCGGAGCACCAGCGGCCAGCAACACTGCCGCAGCCGAGGCCGCCTGGCCCAGGCACACGGTCTGCACGTCCGGGCGAACGTAGCGCATGGTGTCATAGATGGCCATGAGGGCGGTGAAAGAACCACCCGGGGAATTGATGTACATCGTGATGTCGCGGTCCGGGTCCTGAGACTCCAGAACCAGCAGCTGCGCCATGATGTCGTTGGCGGAGGTGTCATCAACCTGGGTGCCCAGGAAGATGATGCGCTCCTCAAACAACTTGGAGTACGGGTTGGTGGTCTTGGATCCCTGCGCGTTCTGCTCAATAAACTCCGGCAGAACGTAGCGGGAAGAAGGCATCTGAAGGTTAGACATTGTAATAAGGCTCCTTGTTCCCTAGTTGCTGATAGGACCGTTGACGGACTCGATGACGTGGTCGACGATTCCATACTCCTTGGCCTGCTGGGCGGTGAACCAGCGGTCACGGTCAGAGTCCTTGGTGATCTGCTCGAAGGTCTGGCCGGTGTGCTCAGCGATGAGCTCAGCCATCTCACGCTTGGTCTGCGCGAACTGCTCAGCCTGGATGGCGATGTCAGCTGCGGTACCACCGACACCAGCGGAAGGCTGGTGCATCATGATGCGCGCGTGCGGCAGAGCGTAGCGCTTGCCCTTGGTGCCGCCGGAGAGAAGGAACTGACCCATGGAGGCAGCCAGGCCCATGCCATACGTAGCCACATCGCACGGCGAGTACTTCATCGTGTCGTAGATGGCCATGCCCGCAGTGACAGAGCCACCCGGCGAATTGATATAAAGCGAAATGTCGCGAGTGGGGTCCTCGGCAGACAGCAGGAGGATCTGGGCGCAAAGCTTGTTCGCAATCTCATCATCGACCTGGGTTCCCAGGAAGATAATGCGCTCGCGCAACAGCCGCTCGTACACGCTATCGCTCAGATTCATACCCGTAGACGACGAGTTCATTGAAATCTTCTCAGACATTAGTGGTTCTCCTTCAAGTGAAGAATGCTTTAACTGGCCCCACCTTACCGGCATTCCTCTCAAACTTGGCCTCTGTTCGCTATGAGCGTTGGGGCACAGCGCCAAAGGCACATACGGAAGCTGGGTTAACATTTACTCATGTCTGTTTCTGAGCTGTCCACCAGTACCCAGAACTATTTGAAAGCTATCTGGGGGCTAAAGGAATGGTCATCCGAGCCCGTTACCGCCACACTTATAGCGAAACAGCTGGGACTCAAGCTCTCCTCGGTTTCCGATGCAGTGCGCAAAATGGCGAAGCAAGGGCTCGTGTCACACACGCCCTATGGCTCTGTGGAGTTAACCGAACTTGGCAGGCAGTACGCATTGGTCATGGTGCGCCGTCACCGATTGCTTGAGTCTTTTTTGGTTCAAGCATTGGGCTACACCTGGGACGAAGTCCATGATGAAGCCGAAAATCTCGAACACGCGGTGTCTGACATGCTCATAGAACGTGTGGATAAGTTCCTTGATTACCCCACTAGGGATCCGCACGGCGATCCTATCCCTACGGTTGACGGACAGATCACAATCCCCAGTGCGCATCGCCTCACCGACAGCGGTGCACAATCGCAGGTGACCGTGGAACGCATTTCTGATTCCGACCCACAACTGCTGAAGTTCCTTGAAGAGCGCGGCATTGTCACTGGGGCTGTTCTTAGCACGCGCGAGGGAGCGCCCTTTTCAGATTCTCTCGAAATACAGGTGGCCGGCAGCACTCAGTGGGTAGTACTTGGACGCCCAGCTACCGACGCAGTGTTTGTAGCACACCACAACCTTTAGACCTTCCCCTTTGCATTAATCCTGCTCTCACCTGCCCTTTTCAAAACTACGTTAGACCGTAGTTGCAACTACGGCATTGCGTAGTTAGTCTTTTCGAATATCACCTATCCCACTTATGGCTAAGGCCAGGATGAGCAGGATTGCCATGTCAGACTCACCAGATTTGGTGTACTTTTCCAGCGTTTCAGAAAACACGAAAAGATTCGTCGAACGCTTAGATAGACCCGCGGTGCGCATTCCACTGCGCCCCAAGAAAACCGGGATGATCCAGGTATCACACCCGTACGTACTCATCGTTCCCACCTACGGCGGCGGCTCGCTCAAACGCGCAGTCCCCAAACAGGTCATCGACTTCCTCAATGACCCAATCAACCGCTCCTTTATCCGGGGCGTTATTACCTCAGGGAATACCAACTTCGGAAGTGCTTACTGCGTCGCCGGACGCATCATTTCCGCCAAGTGCCACGTACCGGAGCTGTATCACTTCGAGCTTCTCGGCACCCAGAGAGACATTGCCGCCGTAAAGCAGGGCCTTCAAAAGTTTTGGGAGCAGCAAAAGCAGCTAACGATGACACCCCATTAATCCCCCACAAGATGAAGAACACATCCGCATCACACAGATTGGAAAACACAATGTGGCCTCTCGATGCCACCCCCACACAGACTAATGGCGCTACGCCCCGCACCGCTTCAGCAGACAATGCCGGCGGTGTCGGCAAGCGCAAGAGCTACCACGCACTCAACGCGCAGCTGAACTTGTTCGACGCTTCTGGAAAAATCCAGTTTGACAAGGACATTCAGGCAGCACAAGACTATGTCACGCACCATGTCGCTCCCCGCATGCATCAGTTCGATTCCACCAAGCAACGCTTGGAATGGTTGGTTGATAATGAGTACTACGAGCGGGATTTCCTTGAGCCTTATGATGACGCCTTTCTGTGCGCCATGTATGACAGAGCTCATCGAGCTAAGCACCAGTTCCGCACCTTCCTCGGCGCATTTAAGTTCTTCACTTCATATGCACTGAAAACCTTTGATGGCTCCCGATTCCTAGAAGGCTACGAAGAACGCGTCGCCACCACAGCTTTATACCTTGCACAGGGCGACGAAGAGCTCGCAGAAAAGCTGGTGGATGACATCATGACCGGACGCTTCCAGCCCGCCACCCCTACTTTTCTCAACGCAGGCAAAGCCCAGCGCGGCGAAATGGTCTCCTGCTTCCTCCTGCGAATCGAAGACAATTTGGAGAGCATTGGCCGCTGCGTGAACTCTGCACTGCAACTATCAAAGCGCGGTGGTGGAGTGGCCCTGTTGCTGAGCAATCTGCGCGAATCCGGAGCCCCGATCAAAAAGATTGAGAACCAGGCTTCCGGCGTAGTCCCAGTCATGAAGATTCTCGAAGATAGCTTCAGCTATGCCAACCAATTGGGCGCCCGGCAGGGCGCTGGAGCCGTCTACCTGCATGCGCACCATCCAGATGTTCTTCGCTTCCTGGATACTAAGCGGGAAAATGCCGATGAGAAAGTCCGCATCAAGACTCTTTCGCTGGGGGTTGTTATTCCAGATATAACCTTCCGGCTGGCCAAAGAAAACAAGGATATGCATCTTTTTAGCCCGTATGACATCGCTCGCGAGTACGGCGTAGCCATGTCTGACATGTCCATCACCGAGTACTACGACGAGCTGGTTGCCAATCCGCGAATCTCTCACACGACCATTAAGGCCCGCGAGTTTTTTACCACGCTGGCTGAGCTTCAGTTTGAATCCGGATACCCCTACATCCTCTTTGAAGATACGGTCAACCGCGCTAATCCCCTCAAAGGACATATCAATATGTCCAACCTGTGTAGCGAAATCCTCCAGGTCAACACGCCATCGACCTACGGAGCTTCGGGTGACTACACCACCGTTGGCCAGGATATTTCCTGCAATCTAGGTTCGCTTAACATTGCGAAGGCTTTTGAATCGCCGGACTTCGGGGAGACCGTCGAAACCGCAGTGCGTGCCCTCACGAAGGTGTCAGACCTGACGAATATCGAAGCTGTTCCCTCCATCGCTCACGGAAATGCTTCCATGCATGCCATTGGTCTGGGCCAAATGAATCTCCACGGCTTTCTTGCTTCACAGCGTATTCCTTATGGCTGCGCCGAGGCACTGGACTTTACAAATATCTATTTCCTCACGGTGACCTACCATGCGCTCCGCGCATCCCATGCACTCGCGGTTGAAAAAGGTCAACGATTCACAGGCTTTGAAGAATCCACCTATGCCACTGGCGCCTACTTTGACAAATACATCGACCAAGACTGGGCGCCAGCCACTGAACACGTAAAACAGCTCTTCCATGAAGCAGGCGTGCAGATTCCTCAACGCGAGGATTGGCTACGGCTCAAGAATCAAGTGATGCGCGACGGCATCTACAACGCCTACTTGCAGGCAGTTCCACCCACTGGATCAATTTCCTACATCAATGACTCCACCGCGTCCATCCACCCAATTGCCTCCAAAATTGAAATACGCAAGGAGGGCCGCTTGGGGCGCGTGTACTACCCCGCGCCGGAAATGACCAACGACAACCTGGAGTATTTCGATGACTCCTACGCCGTGGGATACGAAAAAATCATCGACACCTACGCCATGGCCACCCAACACGTGGACCAAGGGCTTTCCCTGACCTTGTTCTTTACCGCTGATACCACCACGCGGGACATCAACAAGGCACAAATCTATGCCTGGAAAGCCGGAATCAAGACCCTCTACTACATCCGTTTACGCCAATCCGCGCTCGAAGGAACCGAGGTCGAAGGCTGCGTCTCCTGTGCTTTGTAGGAGCACGGTCCTCCCCCTTGTCCACAACCATTCACTCAGAAAGAAAGAAGCTATGTCTTCAACATCGAATAGTGCTGAACTAACTAGCATTTCAGTTACTCCGCCGAGCTACCGGCATGATCCTTCAGCCCGCATCCGCGCCATCAATTGGAACCGCGTGAGCGATGACAAGGATCTTGAAGTGTGGAACCGTCTCACCGCCAACTTTTGGTTGCCAGAGAAGGTCCCGCTTTCTAATGATCTCCCGGCGTGGCAGAAGATGACACCCGAGGAACGCAACCTCACCATGCGGGTGTTCACGGGACTCACCACCCTGGATACTGTCCAGGCCACCGTGGGTGAAATCTGTCAGATTCAAGATGCCCGCACCGAACACGAGGAGGCCGTGTATACCAATATCGCCTTCATGCAGTCAGTCCATGCCCGTTCATACTCTTCAGTGTTTTCTACCCTGAGCAGTACAAAGGAAATTGATGAAGCATACCGCTGGGCGGTGAATAACGACCTTCTCCAGGCACGCGCCAAGAAAGTTCTCGCGCACTATTTTGGGCCGGATCCACTCAAACGCAAGGTGTCATCGACGCTGCTTTCCTCGCTGCTTCTCTACGCGGGTTTCTATCTTCCCTTGCACTTTTCTGTCCACGCCACCCTGACAAATACGGCAGACATGATTCGCCTCATTCTGCGTGACAAGGCAGTGCACGGCTACTACTCGGGTTACAAATATCAGCGCGGTCTGGAATCCACGACCCCGCTACGGCAGAAGGAGATGCATGATTTCACCATTTCTTTGCTCGAAGAGCTTTATGCACTAGAGCTGGACTATTCCGGCGAGCTATATGAGCCTTTGGGACTCATGGATGATGTAGCCGTGTTCGTTCGCTATAACGCCAATAAGGCACTCATGAATTTGGGCTACCCGGATTATTTCCCGCCCGAAGAAACGGAAGTGAACCCAGAAATCCTCGCGGCCCTAGCCCCCGGAGCAGATGAGAACCATGACTTCTTCTCCGGATCTGGTTCCTCCTATGTCATTGGTACTGCTGAAGAAACGAGTGATGATGACTGGGATTTCTAAACCTTTTCCGCGACCAGACCAAGGAAGCTGGCTTGAGACCATCGCGCTTTTTGAAGCCATCCGCGAAGGAAACCAACCCGCAGCCATGCGGCTGTTGAATACATCCGCCGCACGAGAGGCCGTCCTCGGGGGGCTTCTAGGACTCATCGAACTGTACTTCCGCCATGAAGAAGGAGACAAAGTAGATGGCTTCCTCACCGCCGCCCACGCTGCCGGCCCACCACCGGCCTTTGGCTGCAAGCCTTTTCTCCCTTGACCACGTCTCCCTACACCCAACTAAGAAAGAAGGTTTACCATGACCACCCCACGTATCAGCGTTATCGTCGGCAGCCTGCGCCGAGAGTCATTTGCACGCAAGATTGCACACGAGGTGCTCACGATGATCCCTGAAGGCTACGAGGCAAACATCGTGGAAATCCGTGACTTGCCGCTCTATGACTTCGACTACGATGACCCCGCCGTCACGGACAAGCCCACTCCGGCTGAGTACACCACCTTTCGCGAGACCATCAAGAACTCGAGCGGGATCCTCTTCATTACGCCAGAGAACAACCGCACTATCCCTGCCTGTCTCAAAAACGCAGTGGACATCGGCTCTAAGCCCAACTCAGATGTGGCGTGGAAGAACCTTCCCGCAGGTATCATTAGCCACTCTGTAGGCCGCATGGGCGGCTACAGTTCACAGAAGAACCTTCGCCTCGCCCTGTCCTACTTCGATATGCCGCTCCCTGGTCAGCCCGAAGTATTTCTGGGCCAATCCCCCACCCTTTTCGAAGAGTCCGGACATCTCAATCAACGTACCGCAGACTTTGTCAAGGATTACGTTATGCGCTTCCTGCAGTTGACCGACGAGGCCTTTAGAGCCAAGAACGGCTAGCGGTATCCCCAGCCAACACACATCACGCCCTCTACGAAGTACTCAAAGACTCCTAGAGGGCGTTCACAATGACACAAACCCCGGATTCAGGCTCATCCTTGAGTTACCTGAATCCGGGGTTTCATGCGCGCTCGCCACCACACATGTGGCAGCAGCGCGTTACAAGCGGGAGATTACTTCTCCTCGGAAGCTTCTGCAGCGTCCTCTTCTTCGATTTCACCGAAGTACTGGTCAACGTCAACCTTGTTGCCCTCTTCATCGGTGACCTCGGCACGGCAGATGGCCATAGCCAGGGCCTTGCCGCGGCGAACGTCAGAGAACAGGTTGCCCAGCTGGTTGCTGGACTGCAGCTGCTGGATGAACTGGTTCGGGTCCATGCCGTAGGACTGGGCGGTGAACAGGATGTGGTCGGTCAGCTCCTGCTGGGACACCTCCGGCTCCTCAACCTCAGCCAGGGAGTCGAGGAAGAGCTGAGTACGCACGGACTCTTCAGCGGACTTGCGGGCCTCAGCGTCAAACTCCTCACGGGTGGTGCCCTGTGCCTCGAGCAGCTGTGCCAGAGCCTTCTCGTCGTGCGCCATCTGGCCCATGACCTGGTGCAGCTGGGCGTGGACCTGCTCATCAACGATAGAGCTCGGCAGCTCGAAGGACACCTCGTCGAGAGCGGCCTTCAGAACCTCATCGCGGATGTTGGCAGCCTGCTCGGACTTCTTGGTCTCCTCGACGCGAGTCTTGGTGTTCTCACGCAGCTCGTCCATGGTGTCGAACTCGGACGCCATCTGAGCGAACTCGTCATCGAGCTCCGGCAGCTTGCGCTCCTTGGTCTGCTGGACGTGGACCTTGACGGTGGCCTCGTCGCCCTCGTGCTCACCGGACTGGATGGTGGTGGTGAACTCGTTGTCCTCATCGGTCTTCATGCCGCGCAGAGCGGTGTCGAGGCCCTTGATGAGGTTGTCATCACCGATGCGGTAGGTCATGCCCTCGTGGGATGCTTCCTCCAGCTTGGTGCCGTCAACCTCGGTGGTGATGTCGATGACAGCGAAGTCACCGGTCTTCATCTTGCGCTTGGTGTCCTTGAGCTCACCGAAGCGCTCAGCAAGATCCTCGAGCGCCTTGTCGACGTCCTCATCGGAGATCTCGAGGGCCGGAACCTTTACAGCAATCTTGGAGAAGTCCGGAACCTCAAACTCCGGACGAACGTCTACCTCAGCGGTGAACTCGACGAAGTCGTTGTCCTCCAGCTTGGCGATGTCAATTTCCGGCTGACCGATAACCTTGAGGTCATTTTCCTCAACGGCCTGCTCGTAGCGGGAGGGCAGCATGTCGTTGACAACCTGCTCGAGGATGGGGCCGCGGCCGAAGCGGGCGTCGATAAGCTGGCGCGGCGCCTTGCCCTTACGGAAACCAGGGATGGAAACCTGCTGCGCGATCGCCGCGTAGGCCTGTGCAATTTCCTTGTCCAGCTCAGCGAACGGAACGTTGACGGTGAGCTTGACGCGGGTATCGCTCAGCTTGTCTACGGTGGTCTTCACGAGAAACTCTCCTGATTGTGAATCGTCTAAAAATGTAATTAAGGGGCCTGGATGTATGTCCAGGCCCCCATACGTCGGGGCGACAGGATTTGAACCTGCGACCCCCTGCTCCCAAAGCAGGTGCGCTACCAAGCTGCGCCACGCCCCGTATGGAAAGCCTCTGCGTCCGAAAGTTCCGCACGCAGCTGCGCTTCATACTGGGGCTAGTGTACCGATAGGCGCTTTACTATCCCAACACCGGCCCCAATTTAACTGCATTCCACCAGTTCAGAGGGCACTTTCATGTTAGAAGTCGAAGTCGAAATCAAACATGCCACCATCTCCCCCATCGCCGCCAAAGAGGCCATCAAAGAGACCACCGTCGTCGCCGCCGGCATCCCCCATGTCGCCGCCGGCATCGGCCATGTCGCCGCCAACATCCCCCATGTCGCCGCCAGCATCCCCCATGTCGCCACCCCAGTCGCCACTTTCGGCCGCCGCTGCGGAGTAACCCACGCCGGCCATGCCGGCGAACATGGCGTTGAACATCATGGAGTAGCCCACCATCCACACGCCGGTGGTCAGCGCGTCAGCCCACCACGGGCGCGAGTACCAGCCGGCCGGAACCGGGCGTCCCGCTACGACACCGCCTGGGTAGTAGTTCGGAGTCTGCGCCGATGCGCTTGGCGACGCCGTCAGCGTCTCCCCATTTGCCTCCACCGTCCGAGTCTCCGTCACCTTGCCTGCCTGGCGCTGGCCTTCCAGCGGTGGCAGCTCGGGGCCCGGATCCATGCCCATGATTTCGCGCGCGGCCGCCACATAGTACAGGCCTTCCAGCGCGGATTCGCGTGCCAGATGCGCCTGTTTTGCGGTAGTGGCCTGAGAAATCGCGGAGTTTGCGGCAGTAAAGCGCTCCGATGCATCCGCCATAGCTTGCTGAGAAGCGGTATCCGTTCCGCTTACGTTCATCACCTGGCCGCCGAGGCGCTCAGTCCAGCGGCGCGCATCGGCTATCGCGTCCTCAAAGCGCTGGGATTCTCGCAGCTCCTGCTGTTTCTTTCCGTTTCGCGAGGACAGGAACCAGGCACCGCCACCGACGACGATGATGAGGAGCAACAAGGGGCTCACGTGTGCATCACTTCCATCACAAAATAGAGTTGTAGTCTCACCCACGTTAACGTCTCAGCCCCAGCTCTAGTTCCCGTTTTCGCATACTGGCGGGTGTGCGCTAAAGTAGACCGCACGCCGATTCATGCGCCTAGCGCGCAGAGGTTTCGGGGTTGTGGGAATGTCGTATAGTGGCTAATACCTCAGCCTTCCAAGCTGAAGACGCGGGTTCGATTCCCGTCATTCCCTCCAAGTGTCATTCCCTCCAAGAAAAAGCCGCACCGATCACCTAGTCTAGGTAGCCGGTGCGGCTTTAATCGATTTCATTCGCATGCGACTGGTCGCCCGTCTGGATGACCGCGTGGTGTGAATTTACTCCATCCGGTGTGTCAATGGAGGTGGTGCTAAAACGAAGAAACTCCCCAACGCTTCTCAAAAAAGGGAGCCGAAGCTACGCTTCTAGTTCTTGCCCCCTTTACGGCGTTGAAAGAAAAAGAACACGATTCCTACTATTACCAATAGAATAATTAGTGGCAATAGCTCAATTATGCCGAAGCTCATTTTCCCTCCTATGGTTTCATCTCAATACACGCCCAGGGAGAAGTTTCCCCGTTTATGGTGTACCTACCACAAACATCCGTGTTCGCCTTAAAGGTGTCATTGTTCAAATCGAACGAAATATAGTGGCCCGGAATATTAAACTGTGGGGGAATGGTGCAGTTTGGCGAGTTTCCATGACGTTCTTGGTGATGCCCTTGCGCATCCGTCCACTGAATGTCAAAAGAACCATTGCAGACGTTCGGGGGCCAAGGAGATTTTGGATCAAAATAGCCACGCCACCCTACCTGCGCGTAATTTGCATGTAAGCCGGTTCCGTTGACGTAGATAAATGCCCGGGAACCCACAATGCCCCCAGGGCCCGGCGTCTCCCCTAACGCGCTGTAATTTCCAAAACTGTCACCGGAAGGCACTTCCGCATACCGTCCATCAGTGCCGCTTTGCTCCCCCTTTGGGACATAACGATAGCTTTCGGGAGTTACGGAAGCTACATCACCCGCTGACGCCAAGGCAGGAAATTCGGCAGCACAGATAGCACTTACAGAAAAAGTCACCGCCGACAAAAGTGCGACCGTTAACGCTTTAGACCTCAAGATAGTTCTCTCCTTATCGTCGAACGCATCAAGCAACGTTTACTTGATACTAATTTGCAATAGTAGCCGGGCGATCTAGCTCTCACTGCAAAACATTAAAAAATATTGATGCGCACCCCTATATAGGTGGTGCGCATCACAAAGCCCACCACCCTTCCAGTATCTATCGGGTCCCGTCCTGCGAATTAGACACACTTTTGCCTATTACCTCTGATTCTCTACTTCTGCACGGATGACCAAGCCCTGCGTAGAGTGGGCCGCATGACTGTACCCAATATCGAACTCAACGACGGCAACGCTATCCCCCAGCTCGGCTACGGTGTCTTCAAGGTTGACCCCGAGAAGACCGAAGAGCTGGTTGCGGAGGCACTGAAGGTGGGCTACCGGCACATCGATACCGCCGCCATCTACGGCAACGAGGAAGGTGTAGGCCGCGCGATTGCCAACTCCGGCATCCCGCGCGAGGAGCTGTTCATCACCACGAAGCTATGGAATGACCGCCAGACCGATGCGGCAGCAGCCCTCGACGAATCTCTAGAGAAGCTCGGCCTCGACTACGTGGATCTCTACCTCATCCACTGGCCGTGCCCAGAAAATGACACCTACGTGGAGGCGTGGAAGCAGCTCATCGAGTTGAAGAAGGCTGGCAAGACTAAGTCCATTGGTGTTTCCAACTTCGAACTTGAGCACCTAGAAAAGCTGGAAACCCAAACAGATGAAACCCCCGTGGTTAACCAGGTGGAGCTGCACCCCTACCTGCAGCGTTGGCGCGAGCTCGACGCCTTCCGCGCTCACAAGGTGAAGATCGAGGCGTGGGGCCCGCTGGGCCAGGGCAAGACCGACCTATTTGAGCTGCCGGAAATCACCGATCCCGCCGAGAAGTACGGCGTCTCCCCCGCTCAGGTGATTATCCGCTGGCACCTGCAAAATGACGTCATCGTGTTCCCGAAGTCCGAAAACCCGGATCGCATTGCGCAAAACTTCGACGTTTTCGGCTTCGAGCTTGATGAATCCGAGATGGCTGCCATCACCGATCTCGACCTCGGGGAAGAGGGCCGCGGCGGCAGCCACCCCAAGGAAATGAACTACTAAGCCTCCGGCAGCTCCGGCGGAATGTTGGTGCGCTCGTACTCGGCAAGAATGTCGATGCGGCGCTGGTGGCGCTCGGCGCGGGACCACTCCTGATCCAGGAAGGCATCCACAATCGCCAGCGCCTCCTCCTCGGAGTGCATGCGGCCACCAATGCCGATGAGCTGAGCATTATTGTGCTCGCGGGCTAGACGGGCGGTCTCGGGGGACCAGGCCAGGGCACAGCGCGCGCCCTTCACCTTGTTCGCGGCGATCTGCTCGCCGTTTCCGGAGCCGCCGAGCACGATGCCGAGAGATCCCGGATCGTTGACGGTCCGCAGGGCGGCCTCGATGCAGAATGCCGGGTAGTCATCCTCGGCGTCATACTCGTGGGCTCCGCAGTCAATGACGTCGTGGCCCTGCTTCTTCAGGTGTTCGGCAATGACGTTCTTCGTCTCGAACCCTGCGTGGTCTGCTCCTAAATAAACGCGCATGGCCCACATCCTACCGGTCGGCGAACACACCCGCCGACCCGTTTTAGCAATAACTCAAAATTGATATGGTGGGGCACGTCTACTCCCAAGGAAGGACCCCACTATGTCCATGAACACTCGTGTTTGTGTCCTTTACGTCGGCGCAATCCTTGTCGGCGCCGGTTTGTTCGCCGCAGGTTTCTTCACGGAACGCGGCTTCCTCCGGGCCCTGGTCATGGCGGTCGTGATGACCGTGGCTCACCTCGGGGTGGGCGCTTGGTGGATAGCCCAGAAGCCACACCGTGCGGCTGGGATCACCGCCGGTGTGCTTGCACTCCTCGCAGGCGCTTCATGGGCTACGTGGGTAGCCGCCGAGTGGGAGGAATACCAGGCGCAGAGCTATCTGCCCATCATTAACATCGCGGGACTTCCTGCTTTCGTGCTCACCCCCATCGTCCTCGGCTGCGTCATCGCGGCGGCAATGCGCAACCGCACACGTTAAACCTGCGGAGCTTCGGTGCGGGAGCGCTTGAGCTCGAAGAAGTACGGGAACTGGGCGAGGCGCACGGAGGCGTCGAAAAGCTCGCCGGCTTCCTCGCCGGTGGGAACACGGGTGATGACTGGGCCGAAGAAAGCGGTGTCACCGAACTTCACCACTGGGGTACCCACTTCATCGCCGACCTCGGAGATACCACGGTTGTGGAACTCGCTAAGCTTCTCATCCATCTCTTCTGTGTTGGCCACGGAGGCGAAGGCGGCGGGGAGGGAGGCGTCGGAAAGCGCCTGCTCAATGATGGAGTCGTAGGCACCGTAACCCTTCTTGCCACCCTGGCCTTCGGTGTGGATACGGGTGCCCATCGCGGTGTAGAAGGCATCGATCTTCTCTGGGGCTTCCATGGCAATCTTGGCCGCCACGCGCGCCGGGCCCCAGTTCGCCTCCATCATCTTCATGTACTCCGGATCGAGGTCACGGCCCTTGTTGAGCACAGACAAGGACATCGGCTCGAAGGTCACCTCAATATCGCGAACTTTCTCCACTTCCTTAATCCAACGCGAGGTCAGCCACGCGAAGGGACAGGAGCAGTCGAACCAGAACGTTACGGATTGAGCCACAATAATTCTCCTTTGCTTGTGCGGTCTGTGGCACCCCACTCTAGGCGCGTGACTACGCTGGTGCAGAGACTTAACCATCGACAAAGGGGAGTAACCTTCATGACCTCGATTAACCTCACCCGCGAGGAAGCCCAGCAGCGCTCGGCCATGCTGGAGGTAAGCCACTACGACGTCGCACTCGACCTCACCGGGGAAGAGTTTTTCACCTCCACGACCGTGGTGAAGTTCCGAGTGAAGGAAGCCGGCTCAACGTTCATTGACCTGCGCGGCGATGAGCTTCTCGAGGTCCGCCTCAATGGCGCTCCCCTGCCCACCAACGCTTATGACCCGACCTACGGTGTCCCGCTATCGGGCTTGCAGGTCGCGGACTATGAGCTCAAGGTCGTGGCGAAAATTCGCTACTCCCGCACCGGCGAGGGCCTGCACCGCTTCGTCGACCCGGTAGACGGTGAGACTTACCTTTACACCCAGTTTGAAACTGCCGATGCCAAGCGCGTCTTTGCCTGCTTTGACCAGCCGGATCTGAAGGCCACCTACTCATTGTCCTTCGACGTCCCGGAGCACTGGACGGTGATCACCAACTCCCCCATCACGCGTGAGGGCAACACCGTGCGCGCTACGGTGGACTACCCGCTTTCTACCTACCTGATTGCACTGTGCGCGGGCCCCTACGTCGGCGTGACGGACACGTGGACCGGCACGCTGGCGGAGCACCCAGAGGGTTCGCCTGCTACATCCGTGGAGGTGCCGCTGGGTATTTACTGCCGCCCGTCGCTGTTGGACTCCCTCGACGCCGAGCGCATCTTCACCGAAACCAAGCAGGGCTTTGATTTCTACCACCGCAACTTCGGATTTGCCTACCCCTTTGGCAAGTATGACCAAATTTTCGTGCCGGAGTTCAACGCGGGTGCGATGGAAAACGCCGGCTGCGTGACTATCCGCGATGAGTATGTGTTTACATCCAAGGCTTCGCACTACAAGTACGAGCGCCGCGCGGACACCATCCTCCACGAGCTGGCACACATGTGGTTCGGCGACCTGGTCACCATGCAGTGGTGGGATGACCTGTGGCTCAACGAGTCCTTCGCCACGTGGTCCGCGGCCATCTCCCAGGCCGAGGAAACCGAATACGACACCGCGTGGGTGACCTTTGCCAACGTAGAGAAAGCCTGGGCGTATCAGCAGGATCAGCTGCCCACCACGCACCCGATTTCCACGGATGCCTCCGATATTGAGACCGTGGAGCAGAACTTCGACGGCATCACTTACGCCAAGGGTGCGTCGGTACTTAAGCAGCTGCAGGCCTATGTGGGCCGCGAGAACTTCTTCGCCGGGGTTCGCCGCCACTTCCAGGAGCACCAGTGGTCGAATGCCACCTTTGAGGATTTGCTGCGCCACTTGGAGGAGGCCTCTGGGCGTGACCTGTCCTTCTGGGCGCAGCAGTGGCTCAAGACCTCAGGCGTGAACACGCTCAGCGTGGCGTTGGAGACGGATGAGTCCGGGACCATCACGCAGGCCCACCTCACCCAGTCAGGCGATACTCTGCGTACCCACCGCGTCGCTGTTGGCGTCTACGCTCTACAGGGTGAGAAGGTGGTGCGCACCGAGCGCATCGAGATGGATATCGATGGCGCCTCCACCGAGATTCCGGAGCTTGTGGGCCGCGCGCTTTGCGACGTCCCCTTCGTCCTTCCCAACGACGATGACCTAACCTACTGCCTCATCGATTTGGATGCGGGTTCTTTGCAGTTCTTGCTGGAGAATATCGAGAAGTTCGAGGACCCCATGGCCCGCACCTTGTGCTGGTCCACGGCATGGGAGATGACCCGTGCAGGTTCGATGCGCGCCCGCGATTTCGTCGCGCTCGTCGCGCGCGGTGCGGAGGCCGAGACCGAGCTCGCCGTGCTCGAGCGCATCCTCGCCCAGGCAGCAACGGCCCAGACCACCTACGCCGACCCGGAGTGGGCCAAGGAGGACACGCAGCTTGCTCGCGCTCTCCTGGCAGGCGCCCACACTGACGATGCGGAGCGTTCCATCGTCTTCACCCAGGCACTGGCGGGCATTGCGCTTGACGACGCCTCCCGCACCTTCTTCCAGGACCTCCTTCAGACCTCCACGGATGCGGGCCTGCGCTGGAAGGCGCTCACCGCACTGATTGCGGATGGCTCGCTTGCCAGCGCCACCGGCCCCGAGCACGCCGGCGCCGCCATGACAGCTGTAGCCGAGGAGCTTCAGCGCGATAACACCGCGACGGGCTACCAGGCTTCGCTCAAGGCGCTGGCAGCCGTGAACACCGAGGACAACAAGCGCGCGGTATGGGACGAAATCGTCGCTGGTGAGTTGGGTAACCGCGACTTGGAATCGAAACTAGCCGGCCTGACCTTTGTCGGCTCCGACGAGCTCCTGCCGAGTGCCGAATTCTTCGATGTAGCGGAGAAGATCTGGTCCGCACAGTCCAACGAGATTGCCCTGACCACGGTGACTGGGCTGTTCCCGCGCTGGGATGTCAGCCAGGAGACCCTCGACCGCGCCGATGAGTTCCTCTCCCGCGACCTACCGGGCGGCCTGCGCCGCGCCGTGATGGAGCAACGCGACCGCACCGCCCGCGCCCTGCGCAACCGCGCCGTCGACCGCGGCTAAGCATGTTCACCCCGCAACCAGGAACTTTCTTCCTCCGGTTGCGGGGTTGCGGGTGCTGTTTTAGTCTCTGTGTCCATGGGGGATATTGAGACCTACATCCACCTTCGCAATTCGGGGATTGCGCTGGTGGAAAACACACCTAGCTCACCCGACGAGCTCCGCGCGCTCGGCGCCGACGCGTCTGACGCCGCAGAACTAGCCCACCTGCACCGCACCTACTTCGGCCCCACCCGCTTTAGCGGCAAACAACGCAAAGCCCGCACCGCCGCACTAGCCCACAACCACGGGCTTGCCACCCTCACACTCATCGAGTCCTACACCGCCAAAGTCAAAAAAGACCTCGACGCCTGGAACCTCCGCATCAAACTCGCCGGCACACCCGCACACAAAATCCGCGACATCGCGGTCAAAAGACTCAAAGAACTACGCAACAAACGCGAAGCCAAACCCGGAGTCCGGTTCACCTACCGCTCCACCGGACCCAACTCCATG
>NZ_KV788273.1:75443-75789 GCF_001807225.1 Corynebacterium sp. HMSC05E07 | reverse complement strand
TGAGGCTGATGAGGCTTTGGTTGCTTATGACGAGGCGTCCGATGTCGATGGTCTGGCTGAGGAGATCGCGTCGGTGGATACACCTATCGATGATGCTCCTGCCTCTGTATCTGATTCAGCGCCTGCGCCTGCGTCTGATTCTGATTCAGCGCCTGCGCCTGCTTCTGCTTCTGGTGAGGAAGCTTCTGAAGCGTCCGAAGCAGTTGAGCAGCCGGAGGTTGTTGAGGGCCCGGTGAGTGTCGAGCGTGATGGTGATATTGACACTGTGACGATTGATGACCGGGATGCTAAGGCATGGCGTGATAGTGAAACGGGTATGGAGAAGGTCTCTGATGATGCTCTCTAT
>NZ_KV788273.1:0-75423 GCF_001807225.1 Corynebacterium sp. HMSC05E07 | reverse complement strand
ACTACGGTTTGAAGACCGCTCCGCCGGAGACTTTGACCCTGAAGGTTAAGTCTTCCAAGGAGGGCGAGTACTCCATCCTGGATAAGGATGATATTCCGGCTAAGGCTGAGGTGCAGGATGCTGGTTTCCTGCCGGATCCTTCTGCCGAAAAGCAGAAGAAGATTGACAAGGTCAAGAAAGAAAACCGCGACATTGATACCACCCCTGACGCAGCGGGAACTCGCCGTGTGGAGTTGAACTACGTCAGCGTGCAGAAGTCTGCGAGTGGCAACCCTATTCTGCAGACCGAAATTGGTGGCGCACCTAGCCAGGAAACCCTATTTCTGAACAAGATTATTATCCGTGACAACCGCGAGCAGTTGACCCGAGGCCTAGATCAGGGCGATATTGTCTTGCGAAAGTGGAACAAAAACGATAAGCGCTTCACTGAGCTGTGCAGGATGAGTGGAGCTTTCAAGAATCAGGCGGTTCAGGTCGTAGAGTGGACCAACGACAAGGCCAGTGTTATCGCGATTGATGCATCGAAGTGTAATCGGGATGATGCTAACACGAAGAAGAAGTTTGTGGATTTCTGGACTGGCTATGGAGATATCGTTGATGTCCAGCTTGGAGCGACACCGAATAGCACTGCAAACGATTTTGATGTCTATTTCTGGGCGAACCCGACCAAGGGTAAGTCTGCTGGAGAAGTTTCTTACCCGAGCAATACTCCAGAAGGAGGTTCTTGGACCAAGGATTATGCCGACGGCAAGCTGACCACTGAAACTACACCGGTCGATGGGTCGCGCACTGACGTGCACGTGAAGATGGAACGGACTTTTGTTGACGGGGCCATTCTTGATGATGAGGCTACGGTCCAGGTGCAGCACCTAAATGGCTTCTACCTCGATAACGAGGTAAGTACACCTGTCTTGAAGGTTCTTGATGCGAACGGAAACGAGATCAAGAAACTTGAAGGAAAGGCGCAGGATGTATATCCCATCACGACAGACGTAGAGAATAGTGATTATTGGGGTGGCCTTACTTTCACGGGCCTGAAATCCGTCGAGGGCCCGAAGGGTGGCAAGATTGAGGTGCCGAAGGGTGGCAAGATTGTTGTCGAGATGGGCTTTCGTAAGAAGGCCACCGCTCCGGTGGATGATGAGAGCCAGTTGACGCCGCTTGGTCCGGGAGCCTTGGCAGTAAATTACTCTTCTCCGAATAACACTTTTGAACTGGTCGACAACAAAGATATTTCTGCTAGTACGACTACTGTAAGCCGCAAGAACCCATTTGAAGATAAAATTATCTTCAATTCTCGTGCGCATTTTGAGGGTGCTGAAGTAACTGTTAATGCCCCGAATAGCATTCTCGGAGAGGAAAACTACACCTTTGAGATCAAGTCTGACCCGATGGGGAAGACTGGACTTGAGGCTGGGTACACCCTAGGTAAGCAATTGGTATCGGCAACACCAGACGCGGTTACCTATAAGGTGTTCCCGGTTAAAGATCGCAAAAAGGTTGATAGTGCGCTTATCGAGAAGGGCACCGAAATCGTAGTCAGGTCCAAGTTCAGCTCTGTTCCGGAAAAGTCTGAGACTGTCGTTGAGCTCAAGGGTAAAGACGTTCCGACTACCAAGTCCGGTGACTGGAGCTATGGTGCGGGAGCTACTGAACTGTTCCCCATGGGCGGTTTCACTGTTGCTAACGGCGATATTTTCCGAAATTCGGCGGGCCCCTTCCGCATTGAGGACAAAGACGGTGTGGTTATGTACGGCGGCTTGTGTGTTGAACCAGATTTGGGCTACCCGGGCGGCAGCCCAAGCAAGGATCCTAAGGATTGGTATCAGTACCCCGTCGATCGCAGCCCAGTTGATGGCTCCAGGTCTATCGACCTCGAACACCAGCGCGCTGTTAGCTACATCGTCAATTCTTTGGCTTACAAGTCCACCGATAAGGATGAAGCTAGGCGAGTAATTCGTGAAAACGCTAAATCTATTGCCCAAGAAGCTGGCATTCAGAACCTCAATCATGACCAGGCGTTTGAAGCGGCTTATGTGGCAGCGCTGAAGCTTGTTGGATACACCACCGACGACTTAGAGAGTAAATACGCAAAGAATCCCCACCCCTTGAATATCAAGGCCAGGAACCTGCGTTACGAGATTTACGGTCGAGCCGACAAGATCGTAAATTACCTGCTCAATGTGAAGGACTTGAAAGATGAGCCAGTGAACTACCAGATGCTCAAATATAAGCACAAGGTGGATAACGGCTACGGGAATATCACTGAAGTGCAGACCATTCTTATCCCAGGTCCTGGTGATGAAGGAAGTTCGGCTATGAGTACTACCGCAACTCTTGAAAAGGGAAACTTTGGCGAGCAGCGTGTGAATCGTAGCAAGCTTAACTACGTCGATATGGCTTATGACCGTGTTGACTACCGCGGGCTTGGCCACCGAGATTATGAGCTGAAAACCGAGCTTCACCGAGTTGCTGACGATGGTAAGTCCAGCGCAGACGTTGTCTGGCAAGATATCAAAACTGTCACTGCGTCGGGTACTGGCTCTTGGAACATCGAAGTTGATCTTAAGAAGTTGCGAGACGAAGACAAGCTCAAGCCGGGCCGCTATGTGTTCTATGAAACTGTGGTGCGGGATGGAACTGCCGAAGTTGTCTGGCACCGTGAGATCAGTGATTTGGGACAAAGCTTCTGGATTGACGAGCCTGATGCGCCGAAGCCAGGAAAGGGCCGCCTGGAAATTACGAAGGTTTCCGTCGATGGGGATAAGCCGGACGACTATAAGCCTGTTAAAGGTGCAGCGTTCGAGGTGCGTCGTGAGGGTCATGAGCCTATTGTGATGCAATCCGAAGACGACATGACCTTCAAGGCCGAGAAACTCGATCTAGATACCGAATACACTCTGGTTGAGGTCCAGGCACCCTCCCGCAACCCTGGCGAAAATTACCAGTTGCTGCCAGAGCCGCTAAAGTTCCGTATCGATTCGGATCCTGAAAAGGGCTTGCAGTTCTGGTCTAATGAGAAGGGCACTTACGTAAACGGTCAGAACTTCCCTGTAGTTAAGACCCACAGCGATGTGGCGAAGGAAGATAAAGCAATTGTAGGCACCGCCACCGTCGCCAATGTCTGGATTGGTGACATGCCCAAGACTGGTGGTAACGGTATTGCGCCGTGGCTGCTGTTGGGTGGTCTGATTATGGCGGCTGGTGCATTGATGGGTAACCGTCGTCGCGCATAGTTGCTAGGCCGATAGCTGGCAGCGTGTGAGCTGCTAGTGCACACGGTGTGCTGCCTGTGGCCCCTGGTTCCTGATGGAGCTGGGGGCCACAGGCGTTTTCTGCTTCTGGTGAGTGGAGGAGTGCGCCCTTAGCCCCAGAATTGGAAAAACCGGCACCTCAGAACAAAAGAAACTGAGATGCCGGTTTGTCAACGATGTCGCGACTCACCTGTCAAGTATGTCGCGACTCATGACAATGGAGCCGACGACGGGAATCGAACCCGCGCCAGCAGCTTGGGAAGCTGCAGTTCTACCATTAAACTACGTCGGCACGGTGCACGTTATGCACGGATAAGAGCTTAGCACCGCCACGGTACGCACCCGCAAATGGCCCTGTAGGAGGGGAGTGGGCCTAGGGCCGCGTAGACTATATGCCGTGCTTCTTTCTGATCGTGACATCCGTGCCGCCATCGCAGCAGATGGCCCCGAGCGTCTGAGCATCGAGCCTTATGACGCTGAGATGATTCAGCCTTCTTCTATCGACGTGCGCTTGGACAAGTTCTTCCGCGTGTTTAATAACTCGCGCTACACGCACATTGATCCCAAGGAAGAGATGCCGGACCTGACCAGTGAGGTCGAGGTGGCGGACGGAGACGCCTTCGTGCTGCACCCGGGCGAATTCGTGCTGGGCGCAACGTTGGAGAAGTTCACGCTTCCGGCGAACCTCGCGGGGCGTTTGGAGGGCAAGTCTTCCCTGGGACGTTTGGGTCTGCTGACGCACTCCACGGCGGGCTTCATCGATCCGGGGTTCTCCGGTCACATCACGCTGGAGCTCTCGAACACGGCGAACCTGCCCATTACCCTGTGGCCGAACATGAAGGTGGGCCAGTTGGCTATTTTCCAGATGTCGTCGCCGGCGGAAGCACCGTACGGTTCCGGCGCACTGGGCTCGAAGTACCAAGGCCAGCGCGGGCCGACGCCGTCGAAGTCCTATCTGAACTTCCGTTAAACTTTTCAGCCCCGTCGCGCATGCCGTCTGCGTAGCGCCTAAAATAGCCGGTTATGCGTATGACTGTTATTGGTACCGGCTACCTGGGTGCGACGCACGCCGCCTGCATGGCGGAGCTTGGCCACGAGGTACTCGGTGTAGATGTAGATGAAAAGAAGATTGAGGCGTTGAAGAACGGCCGCGTGCCGTTCTACGAGCCTGGCCTGCCGGAGGTGCTCGAGCGCAACATCGAGTCCGGTCGCTTGGATTTTTCCACCAGCTATGACGACGCCGCAGAGTTTGCCAACCTGCACTTCCTCGGTGTGGGCACCCCGCAGGCCCACGGCTCTTATGCCGCGGACCTGACCTATGTTAAGTCGGTAATCACCGAGCTGGTTCCGCGTCTCCACGGCGAGCACACTATCTTTGGCAAGTCGACCGTCCCGGTGGGCACTGCGGCGGAGCTGCAGCAGATGGCAGATGAGCTCGCCCCGGAGGGGACCAGCGTGGAAATCGCGTGGAACCCGGAGTTCCTCCGCGAGGGCTACGCCGTCAAGGACACCATCACCCCGGACCGTATCGTCTTGGGCGTCCGCGCGGGTGAAAGCCGAGCCGAAGAGCTTGCCCGTGAGGTCTATGCCCAGCCACTCGCGCAGAACACCCCGTTCATCGTGACGGACCTGCAGACTGCCGAGTTGGTCAAGGTCTCCGCCAATGCTTTCCTCGCCACCAAGATTTCTTTCATCAACGCCGTGTCCGAAATCTGCGAGATTGCCGGCGCTGATGTAGTCAAGCTTGCCGACGCCATCGGTCACGACGAGCGCATCGGCCGCAAGTTCCTCGGCGCTGGCCTGGGTTTTGGCGGCGGCTGCCTGCCTAAGGACATCCGCGCCTTCATGGCCCGTGCTGGTGAGCTCGGCGCCGATCAGGCCCTGACCTTCCTTCGCGAGGTCGACGCCATCAACATGCGCCGCCGCGATCGCGTTGTCGACTTGGCCAAGAACGCCTTCGACGGCTCTCTCCTCGGCCACCGCGTCACCGTGCTGGGCTGCGCCTTCAAGCCGAACTCCGATGACGTCCGCGATTCCCCGGCCCTGTCTGTCGCCGGTTCGCTTTCGCTGGCCGGTGCCGCCGTGACGGTCTTCGACCCGGAAGGCATGGAGAATGCCAAGAAGGTTTTCCCCACCCTTAACTACGCGCCGACTGCCGACGCCTCCCTCAAGGACTCCGAGCTCGTCATCCTCGCCACCGAGTGGCAGGAATTCCGCGACCTCGACCCCGAAGCCGCAGGTGAGCTCGTCGCGCGCCGCCATATCATCGACGGCCGTAACGTGCTCAACGTCGATGCTTGGCGCGCGGCCGGCTGGACTGTTGACGCCCTCGGCCGCGTCCTTCCGGCATCGTAAACGCCGCAATTGCCGTGGTCAGCGGTACCGCGAGGGTCAGGGCCACGGCGCCGAGCAGCGAGCGCATGACCTCCGTAGCCACGAGGTCACTGGACAGAATCTGACCCGCCGGGCGCTGCGCCGCCGTGATGAGGATGAGCAGCGGCAGCGCCGCGCCGGTATAGGTCAGCACGATGGTATACACCACGGACGCGATGTGGTCGCGGCCCACCTTCATTGCGGACGCAAACAGCTTTCCGGGCCCCGCCGCAGGATCAGCTGCGTGCAGCTCCCGCACGGTAGAGGCCTGTGCCACCGCGATGTCGTTGAGGCTGCCGAGCGCGCCCACGATGAACCCGCACAACAGCACACCCACGATGGGCACCCCGGGCATGTAGAGCAGTAGCTTGAGGTTGTCTTCCGAGCTGGCCCCGGTCAACGCCGTGCTGCTTATCGACGCCCACCCCAGCGCCCCCGCAATCCCCAACGCCACCAATGCGCCACCCAGCGCCGAGGCGGACTTCCAATTCACTCCGTGGACGAGTGGTACGACGAGGAAAATGATCGCCGCGCAGGCCACCATAGCCAGCGGTAGCGGCGCGTGCCCTTCCACCAGCGACGGCACGAGATAAAACAGGACGATGGCGAGGCTAATCCCCAAACCTAGCAGCGCGCGCAGGCCATGCCACGCGGCAAAGCCCACGATGATGACCGCCGCGATGATCGCCCACAACGCTAGGTTTCCACCGCGTCGGTAGTCGGCGAAGGCATAGGTTCCGTCCGCTGAGCGTGAGAGCATGACCTCGTCGCCGGTAGTGAGCGACGGTTCACCCGCCACCCCATAAAACACAAGCTGCGTTAAGCGGCCTTTGTCTTCGCCGGACGTAAGGTCAAGGAGTACGCGGGTACAGGAGGTGTCATCACCAGAAGCTGGAATGAGTGGTTGCTCATCGAATGCTTTCCCTGTGTGCGGGTCGCTGCATAAGTGGTTATCCACAGACGTGACCGTACCTTCAACGTGCGGTTGATTGAGAGCGTACGTCGACGCGAAGTCGGGGCTGGTGTGCTCCATTAGTGCACTGGTGGGGCGGAGTATAAGCAGGCCAGCCACCGTTGCAAGCGCTGCTACTGCCAAGAATCCGAGAAGTCCCGTCCGCCATGGGCTTAGGTGAGTCATGCCTACTATTGTGAACGATTTTCACGAGTATGCAAACTTATGCTGATGCCTTCAACAAGTTGTCCACAGGCTTCGTCCCGAACTGTTGTGCAGGCCGTCTGTGCCCAATAGCGTCGCTGGCATGAATCTAGTTGAAGCGCATCTTCGCAGCCAGGCGGCGGGCATTGAGCTCGTCGCCGGCGTTGCGGGGCTCAGTCTCGATCAGCTCCGGGCGTGGGGTCCGGAGTCAGCAGCCCTGTCCCTGCTGGCGCTTTTCGACGTCTACTTTTCCCCCACCTCCTTCTCCCGCAAACAGGCCCGCGCTGTCGAGGCCGCTCGCGCCAATAGTCATGATCTGCCTACTCTCAAGCTGATCGAGCGTTTTGCCCGTCGCCTCACGAAACAGCGTGAGGCCTGGGACTTGCGCATCGAGCTGTGCAGTATCAGCGGTGATGAGAAGGTCGTCGCTCGGCATGCCCGCACCCGGCTCCGCGAGCTCGCCCCTCCGCCCGCCCCGAAGCCTGGTGTGAACATCCGCAGGGGCAAGGAGATGTCGAAGCTCACGGTGACGGCACCACCAGCCGTGATCGAGGACTTGCGCTACAACATTGACGAGGATGACCCCGTGGGTTCGTTCACCGCCGCGTTTCGTGAGGGCCGCCTTGCCCGTCCCGTTGCTCAGACCTTCGCCGTCATGGAGCTTCCCGAATACGCCCAGATCCTCGGCCGCCTCGGAGACCCTTCCACCCCGCGCCCTGATTCCCATCCCGTTCCTTCTGCAGCGTCTGGCTCTGATTCCACTGGTCCTGACCTGGGTGACATCGTCGTTCAGCTTTCTAACGGTGCGAGAATCACCGGTGCGGAACTCATCGAGCGTGAGCTCGCTGAGGAAGGCCTCGTCATGCTCGTTGACCGCGTTCACGGCCCCGTCGATTTGCACCGCACCCAGCGCCTCGCTTCCGAGAAGCAGCGCATCATGGCCATTGGTGAGCAGCCCACCTGCGCCTGGGATAGCTGCCTGTGCGGCGCGGACTACGCTCAGATTCACCACATCACAGAATGGCGCAACGGCGGCGAAACCAACCCCGAAAACCTCACCCCGCTCTGCGCATACCACAACGCCATCAACGGCCTTCCCGGGCGCGGTCGCATCGTGCGTGAGAACGGCCGAATCAAGTGGCAGCCGCCAGGACCCCGCGACCCGCGCGAGCCCGCTAACCCGCACCGCGCACCCCGCTCCCAGCGCCTGCACAATGCCCGCACCGCCGGAAACACTTCCGGCACTGCGAGCAATGCCCGTCGGGACACCGCACCGAACCAGAGGGCAGCCAGCACCCCCACGGGGAAGGCATCCCCCTCCGGACCAGCCCCACCCCGCGGCGACCCTTAACCACCCCGCCCTCCCCGCTCGGTTATGCGAGCAGGGAGGAGGGCACGCCTGCGTTATTGGCGGTAGCTGGCCAAGAAATTGCCCAGGCGCTCAATCGCATTCCCCAGCTGCGACGCCCACGGCAGCGTCACCACACGGAAGTGGTCAGGCGTGGGCCAGTTAAAGCCGGTACCTTGCACCATGAGGATTTTCTCCGCGCGCAAGATGTCGAGCATGAGCTTCGAGTCATCGCGAATGTCATACACTTCCGGGTCGAGGCGCGGGAAGCAATACAGCGCGCCCATCGGCTTGACCACGGAGACTCCGGGAATCTCGTTGAGCTTCTCGTAGGCAATGTTGCGCTGTTTGAGCAAGCGCCCACTGTTGCCAGTGAGCTCGTAAATCGACTGCCGCCCGCCCAAGGCCACCTGGATGGCATGCTGCGCCGGCACATTCGGACACAGGCGCATGCCCGCCAACAGGTCGAGCCCCTCAATGAACCCACGTGCATGGTTCTTCGGACCCGTCAGCACCATCCACCCGGCACGGTAGCCTGCCACGCGGTATGCCTTCGACAAACCATTGAACGTAATCGTCAGCAGGTCCGGCGCCAGCGACGCAATCGAAATGTGCTTGGCACCGTCGTACAAAATCCGGTCATAAATCTCATCGGCCAAAATCAGCAGATTGTTCTCCCGCGCCACCTGAACAATCTTCTGCAGCGTTTCGCGCGAATACACCGCACCCGTCGGATTATTCGGATTGATGACCACAATCGCCTTGGTCTTCTCCGTGACCTTTTCCCGAATATCCTCAATCGACGGATTCCAGTCATCCTCCTCATCGCACAGGTAGTGCACCGGCGTGCCGCCCGCCAGCGACGTCGCCGCCGTCCACAGGGGATAGTCGGGGGCGGGGATGAGGACCTCGTCGCCGTCGTTAAGCAGCGCCTGCGTCACCATCGAAATAAGCTCAGAGACACCGTTGCCCAGGTACACATCATCGACGTCAAACGCTGGGAAATCCTCCAGCTCATAGCGCGTCACAATCGCTCGACGTGCGGACACAATGCCCTTCGACGTCGAGTACCCCTGCGAGGTCGGCAGAGCCGCAATCATGTCGCGCATGATGACATCCGGCGCATCAAACCCAAACACCGCGGGGTTGCCGGTGTTGAGCTTCAGAATGTTATGCCCGTCGAACTCCATGCGCTCGGCTTCCGCGGACACCTCGCCGCGAATGTCATATGCAACGTCCTGCAGTTTCGTGGATTGATCAAAAATCCGATTGTGAGTCATGCGGGCTATGTTACTTCTGGTTCCACTCCTCTAGCTTGCGTTTCGCCAGATTCATCGCGTCCCCAGTAATTTCGCCTGCTTGCCGACGCCTCTCTTCCCACTTCGCCTGCTCCAACGCCCTCATCTGCGCGCGTTCCAGGGCTCCTGCAGCCTTCAGTTCGCGCATGCGTTGGCGCTCGACCTGCCGCGGCGACGGGCGGTACCACGACTCCGGGCCCACCTTTGCCACGTAGAGCATGATCCACAGCGCCGGAATGAGAAACAGCAGCCCGGTTCCCGTCATGGCAGCTGTCAGTCCAGTCAAAGCGTTGAAAGAAACTATCGAGCCAAAGATCAACCCCAGCGAGCCCACCATCGCGGTGGCCAGCCGTGGCTTCTTCGTAGCCTGGTAGGCGCGCTCCATCTCGCCCTGCGAGTAGATCTTAAGCTCCGTGCTGGCCTTGGTGGGGATATCCATGAAGATATCCGCAAGCTCGCGGCGGGTCGAAGCTTGCATCACCGCATCGGTACGCTCCTCGAACTCATCCAACGAGAGACGGCCTTCCCCCAGAGCCTGGGCGAGGTCGTTGACGGCGTCGGTCCGTTCGGCGTCGGAAAGCCGCATGCTGAAAGGATTAGTCACAATCCCTACTCTAGCAGCCTATTCTTCCGACTTAACCGGCTCCTTTTCGCGAACCAGGCTGGCAATGAACGGGAAAATAGCCACGGTCAGAGCGCCACCGGCGATGAAGATGGAGGCCATCTCGTTGTCCACGATTCCCGAGGACTCCGCCAGCGACATCACCGCCACAATGATCGGCAGGCCCGTTGCCGCGTAAAGGGCAACCTGAATGCGCTCACGCGTGGTTTCCACATCGGAACCAGTGTGGTGAATGTTCTCACGCAGGAACACCGGCAGGCCGCGCGTGACCAGAATAAGCAGCGGGATTCCGAGGACCTTAACCGGCTCGCTCACGATAACGTTCCAGTCAATCGCCATGCCGGAAATGACGAAGAACACCGGAATGAGCATGGAGTAGAACACCACGTCGAGGCGGTTCTCCAAACCCTTGTGAAACTCATCGGGGATGATGCGGTTCAGGATAATGCCGGCCGCGAAGGCGCCTAGCACGATGTCGAGCTCGAACACCGCCGTCACCGCCATGAGAATCGCCAGAATCAAAATGATGAGGCGCATGATGGTCTGGTTCGTCGACCCCGCCCCAGAAATGAAGGCGTCCTTAAACCACGGCATCAGCGTTGTGATGGCAAATGGCATCAGCGCCACGGCCACCGCGATGCCGATGAACGCGAGCAGGATGAGCATCGTCGCCAGCGTGGACCGCGAACCCAGCAGCAGGGCCATCGCAGTGATAGGCGCAACCTCACCGATTGCACCATGAATAATTACCGAGTCTCCCACCCGCGTGCCGAGCAGCTTGTCCTGCTTCAGCATCGGCGTAATCGTGCCGAGCGCTGTCGACGTCAGCGCAATCGCCATCACGATAGCCCCCGGGATGTCATCCATGAGGAAGTAAGCACCAATACCGCACGCCACCATGCAGATTGCCCACGTGGAAAAGCCAGTGACGGCTTCCTTGGACTTCAGCGTTGCCAGGTCGATCTCGAAGCCAGCAAGCAGGAACAGCGCGCCGACGCCCAGCTCCTTCAACATGCCGATGCCTGGGTCCTCGTGCGCTAAATCCAGCATCGAGGGGCCGATAATCATGCCGAAGAAAATAAGCAGCGCCACGGCCGGCATCTTCTTACCGGTCAGGTGGGATACCAGCGGCGCGAGCAAGGCCACCGCCATAATCCACGCGAAGGACACCAACGAGTCGGTGTAGTTGCTTTCGCCAGCGGCGAGGACGTAGGGCACGTCAGAAATCATGACTAGAGAGTACCCGCGGCGTCCTCACCGCGCCTACTTTTCTTAAGGGCTCAGCGCAACAGTGTGGGCGACGTCGCACTAGTCCTCGGTCGGTGGCGTCGGGGCCTTCGGTGCGTCTGGGGCGTTTCGTGACGCTGCTGCGCCTGGTGCTTGTGGTGCCGCCGGAGCACTGGGTGCCTGAGGCGCTTGCGGAACTCCCGGCGCAGCAGGCGCAGTCGGAGCGCTTGGGGTGGCCGGCTCGGCGGGAGCTGCCGGTGCGCTTGGGGTGGCCGGAGCGTTTGGTGCTGCGGGAGCCGCCGGTATAGAAGTCGTGCCCGGTGCGGCCGGTGCAGCCGGGGCATTAGGAACGCCCGGGACCGCCTGCGCAGTGGGTGTCTCCGGCGCCGATGGGGCCGCTGGAGCACTAGGTGCTGCGGGTGCCTTAGGCGCACTTGGTGCTGACGGTGCGGCAGGTGACTTAGGTGCACTCGGTGCTAACGGCGCGGCAGGTGCACTCGGCGCTGCGGGTGCGGCGGGTGTGTCCGGTGCCTGTGGAGCACCCGCTTTTGCCGGTGCGCTTGGCGCTGGGGGAGCCGCCGGTGCCGCAGGAGCAGCTGGGGCTTTAGGAGTCTTGGGGGCCGCGGGTGCCTTAGGCGTACTCGGTGCAGCGGGAGCGGATAGCGCGGCAGGCGCCTTGGGTGCATTCGATGCTGACGGGGCGCTAGGAGCAGAAGGCGTAACCGGAGCACTCGGCGCTGCCGGAGCGGTGGGCGCGCTGGGCGCTGACGGCACGGCAGGTGCACTCGGCGCAGCGGGAGCGGAGGGGGCAGCGGGCGCTGGCGACGACGCAGCGGCAGGCGTAGCCGGTGCGGTCGGTGCGGAGGGGGCTGCCGGTGTTGTGGGGGCACTTGGAGCAGCAGGAGTTGCGGGCGCGGTGGGTGCAGGCGGTGCTGCGGGCGCAGACTGCTCGGCGGGCGCAGGAGCGGACGGAGCGGCGGGCTCGGACGCTGGGGCGGGAGCTTCCGTCGCGGAGGCGGCGGGGGAGAGAGGCAGGCGGCGCGGCGTGTCGAGGAAGGCCTTCTCCCGCGGGGCGGGGAGGTCGCCAGAGGGAGCGATGGCGCTGCGAAGCATGAGGGCGACGTCGTTGACCTTGGGCTGCGCTTCCGGAGCGACAGCCTTCACGCCGCCGGTGAGCATGACGTTACAGAACGGGCAACCCGTGGCGACTTCGGCTGCGCCGGTGGCCACCGCTTGTTCGGAACGGAACTCGTTGATGCGCTGGCCGGTGCGCTCCTCCATGAACATGCGCGCGCCACCCGCGCCACAGCAGAACGCCTCATCGCGGTTGTGGTCCATTTCAGCGAGCGACGCACCGGTGGCCTCGACGAGCTCACGCGGCGGGTCGAAGACCTTGTTGTGGCGGCCCAGGAAACAGGGGTCGTGGTAGGTGACGGGACGGCGGTTCTCCGGCGAGCGCGGAACCGGCACCAGAAGCTTCTCGCGCACCAGACGGTTGAGCAGCTGCGTGTGGTGCAGCACGTCAAAGTGGCCGTCGAAGTCGGGGTATTCGTTGCGAATCGTGTTGAAGCAGTGCGGGCACGTCGTGATGATTTTGCGCTGGCCGGTGGGGACGCCGGCGAAGGCGTCGTTAAGCGCGGCGACATTCTGCTCCGCCATCACCTGGAAGAGGAACTCATTGCCGGCACGGCGCGCGGGGTCACCCGTACAGGATTCGCCGGTGGCCAGCACGCCGAACTTCACGCCGGCGGTGTGCAGCATGTCCACCACGGCGCGGGTCGTGGCGCGACCCTGGTCGTCGTAGACACCGGCACAGCCAACCCAGAACAGGTACTCCAGGTCCGAGAAATCCGTGGCATCCTCGCCGATAATCGGCACCTCGATGCCATCGGCACGCGCCTCATCAATCCACGTGCGGCGCTCCGAGGCGTTGCGGCCCCACGGGTTGCCCTTGGTCTCCATGTTCTTGAACATGCCGGTGAGCTCGGACGGGAAATCGGACTCCGCCAGCACCTTGAAACGCCGCAGGTCCGCGATGTGGTCGATGTGCTCAATATCCACCGGGCACTGGTCCACGCAGGCGCCGCAGTTGGTGCAGGCCCACAGGACGTCGTCATCAATCGTGCCGGCCATGGCCAGCACGTTGAGCCCCTCGTGCGGGTTGTAATTGTCCAGCGCGCCCTGGCGCAGGTCCATCATGACCTTCTTCGGACTCAGCGGCTTCTCGGTGTTCCACGCGGGGCACAGGTCCTGGCAGCGGCCGCATTCGGTGCAGGAGGTGGCGTCGAGAAGCATTTTCCAACTGCCCGGCGTGAGGTCCTCATCCAGGTCCGGGGTGGGCAGGGACTTCAGCGCCTTCGCGCCGTCGGCGTTGCGCTGGAAGAAGATGTTGAAGAACGCCATGAAGCGGTGCCACATGACACCCCACTGGAAATAGCGCGCGATGCACGCGATGAAGACAAGGCCGGAGAGGAGTTTCACCAGGGCAAAGAACTGCACCATGCTTGGCGACGTCCCCATCATCCCCGCCACATGCATCGTCACGAAATCAGCCCACGGCGACCCACCGCCGTAGGTAGCGATGGCGGAGGCCTTGACCAGCAGCATGCCGAGGCCTTCGATAAAGACGATGGCCTCCACCAAGCGCGCCGGGAAGACTTGCGAGTTGTAGAAGCGGCTGCCGCGCTCGGTGTGGCCGAGCTTGAGGCGCACCGCGGCGAGGAAACCAATGCCCAGGACCGTGGCGATGCCGAGGACTTCCTCGATGAAGTGATAGACCGGCCAGTCGCTGAGCCACGGCCAACCCTTACCCGGCGCGAAGGTTTGGATATAGGCCTCAAACCACACGACGATGCCGAAGAGGAAGCCCACCATGACCAGCCAGTGCGCGGCGTTGACCAGCGGGCGGCCCTTGAAGTGGGTATGGCCGAAGACCTCGGTGATAACGCGGCCTAGGCGCGCGGCAGGGCGGTCGAAGCGGTTGAGCTGCGTGGGGCCGCCGGAGCGGACGAAGCGGAAGAGCACCCCGACTCGGTAGAAGAAATACAGCCACACCGGGATCGATGCGGCGATGGCAACCCAGCCGTACATGCGCGCTCCTTTATCGCTTGGCTCAATGCTGCCTCCTACCTTAAGGCCTCGGGCTTGAAATCCGGGAGTCGGGATTCAGCTATCATTTTGAGGGTTACGTTGAAGGAGGCGTTGTGGGCAGAATTAGTGTTCCGAAGGCTGCGGCGGGTCTTGTGGCGGGCTTCGCCGCATTCGGTGTGGCTGGCGTTGCGGTGGCGCAGGGCGGTCTGACGGCGAACCTGGCGCTGTCCGGCACGTTCTTCAACGTCAACATGCGTCACTTGGAGGGCGAAGGATTTTCGCTCTTCGTGGACAGTGACAAGAAGGGCGAGGAGGACGTCCCCACCGCGCGGTTGAAGCTGGAGCATGCCGTGGCCTCGGACTTGTGTCTTTATGTCACCACCGACCTGCCCGCAGTGGGCGAGTCCACGCTGGCGCTCAAGGCCAAGGGCGATAACAGCGTGGAGGCCACCGACCTTCTGGTGGGGGCCTCAGATATCGAAGGGTCGTTGGTCATGCAGGACGCCAACGTGGGCATTGATGCCCGCCAGCTCTCCCAGACCGCCGACCCTGGCACGTGGGGCCTCTATGCTAAGCACGTATCGCTGACCGCCGACGATGTCCGCGCCACCTCCATCGGCGCGAAAACCCTATCGGCAAAGAATGTTGGCGTGTCCGTGGAGCGAGGACGCGGCAATGTCTGCTGACACTGACACTGACACTGACGCTGCGGCGACGACTCGGACGCGCCGGGCGCGGTTCACACAGTGGCGCGCCGGGCGTCCCTTCATCCCGGGCCTGCTGCTCATCCTGTCTGGCATCGTCATCGCCACGCCGGCCTATTTCACGGTCAAGATTTCTGACCTCCTCGTCATGATCTCCACCGTCTCGGGCGTGTCCACGCTGCTCATCGGCGCGCTACTCATCATGTTTGGCCTCGGCGCTTGGTTCCGGCCGGCCACCGCGACCTACCTCGGCGTGCTCGGCATCATCGTCGCCGTCATCGCCCTGCCCACCTCGAACCTCGGCGGCTTCCTCCTCGGTTCGCTGCTCGGCATCGTCGGTGGCGCGCTCACCCTAGCGTGGGAGCCCAGCGATGGTTAAGCCCCGCCAGACCGCCCCGCATCGCGCGGCCCGCCCTTCGCGCTCACGGAAAGCGGTGGCGGCGGCCGTGGTGGTCGTCGCGGTGAGCGCGAAGGTCGTGGGAGGAGGTGCGGTGAGCGCGCAGGTTGCCCCGGCGCAGCCGTATTTCTCCACGGTGACCGCGACAGAGGTGACGCTGCGGGGCAACGTGGGCGCCACCATCAGCACCACACCCACCGGTGACGGCGAGGCCCGCGTCCTGGAACTGACCGGAGACCGTCTCGACGCGCGTGATTTGGCCATTACGTTGCCCGGCAACGCCGGCGATGGCCTGCTCACCACCGGCGGCGCGCTCACGACGGTGGAGGGCAGCGTGAAGGTCGTGGCGACCTCCCTGACCGCCACGCCCGCCGTCGAGGGCGCGCGCACCGTGCCAGTCACGGTCGACCTCACGGGGGACATCAACCACGTCCTCGACCAGCTCGGCATCCCTCCCGCGCCGGACGCCGCGCTTCCCGACGTCCTCATGGACCACCTCTCCCTCACCAACGTCACCCTCGAACTGGCCAACCTCACGGCCGACTCCTTTGAGGCTCCGGTGATCTCAGTAAGCGTGGACTAGCGTGCGGCGCAGGAAGCGCCGCACAGGGGGACGTACAGCGGCGCGTTAGGACTCGCGGAACTGGGACTGGTGGAGGCGGTGGTAGGCGCCGTGGGCGTCGAGAAGCTCAGCGTGGGTGCCCTGCTCCACGATGCGCCCGGATTCCATGACGATGATGACGTCGGCGTCCCGAATCGTGGACAGGCGGTGCGCGATGATGAAGGACGTGCGGTCCGCGCGCAGAGCATTCATGGCCTTCTGGACGAGCATCTCGGTACGGGTATCGACAGAGGAGGTGGCCTCATCCAGAATGAGCAGCGCGGGCTGAGACAGGAAGGCGCGGGCAATGGTGATGAGCTGGCGTTCGCCGGCGGAAATCGCGCCGCCATCCTGATCAATCTTGGTGTCGTAGCCCTCCGGCAGGGAGTGGACAAACCGGTCGACGTAGGTCGCCTTCGCCGCGGCGATGACTTCCTCATCGGTGGCGTCGAGGCGGCCGTAGCGGATGTTATCCATGATGGTCCCCTCAAACACCATGGCGTCCTGGAGCACCATGCCCACCTGCGAGCGCAGCTCGTGGCGCGACATCTCGGCGGTGTCGATGCCATCGAGGCGGATCGTGCCCGAGTCGATGTCGTAGAAGCGCATGATGAGGTTGACCAGCGTGGTTTTACCCGCACCGGTGGGGCCAACAATCGCCGCGGTCTGGCCAGGCTCCACGCGCAGGGAGAGGTCCTGGATGAGCGGATTTTCTGGGTCGTAGGAGAAATCGACGTCGTCGAACTCCACGAGGCCCTTCGCGCGGCCGCCCAAGGCAGTGACGGTGCGCTCGGGGGTTTCTTCCTCGGCGTCGAGAAACTCGAAGACGCGCTCGGCCGACGCCACGCCCGACTGCACCTGCTGCATCATGCCGCCGAGCTGTCCCAGCGGCTGGTTGAACTCGCGGGAGTACTGGATAAAGGCCTGGGCATCACCCAGTGTGAGGTTGCCGGCGGCCACCTTGAGCGCGCCGAGCACCGCGATGACGACGTAGGACAGGTAGGAGATGAATTGCATGATGGGCATGAGCATGCCGGCGAGAAACTGCGCCAGGGAGGCGGAGCGGAAGAGTTCGGCGTTGCGCTTATCGAAGTCCTCCGTCATGGCGTCGATGCGGCCGAAGACGGTGGCGAGATCGTGACCGGAAAAGGCCTCCTCAATCTGACCGTTGAGGTCACCAGTAGCCTTCCACTGCGCCTTGAACTGCTTCTGCGCGCGCGAACCAATCACCGCGACGACCACCGCGGTCAGCGGCAGCGCCAGCAGCGCCACGAGGGCCAGCTGCCAAGACACGGTGAACATCATGACCGTAATGCCCACGACCATGAGCAGGTTATAAAACAGCTGCGAAATGGCCTGCTGGAGGGCGGACTGGATGTTGTCGGCGTCGTTGGTCGTGCGCGAAAGCAGGTCACCGCGCGATTGCGTATCGAAATAGTTGAGCGGCAGCGCGTTGAGCTTGGCCTCGATGCTCTCGCGCAGGTCGAAAACCACCTTCATCACCAGCGAGTTGAGCAGGTAGCCCTGCCACCACTGGAAGAGCGACGACACCACGTACATTGCGATGACAATGAGGATGATGGTGCCTAGCTTGGAAAAGTTTATGCCGAGGCCCGGAGTGAGGTCCATGGCGGAGGCCATATCCGCGAACTTCTCCTGTCCGCCCGCGCGCAGCGCCTCGATGGCCTGCTCTTTGCTAATCCCAGCGGGCAGCTGGCGCGAAATGACGCCGGAGAAGATGACGTCGGTGGCCTTACCCATCACCTTCGGCGCGGCCACGGCGAGGAACACGCACACGATGTTCATCGCAGCAATCGCCCACAGCTGCACCTTGAACGGAGCAAGCAGGCCAAAGAGCCGTTTCGCAGAAGGCCAAAAGTTCTTCGCCTTGCGCGGAGCGTTTTCGCCGGTCTTCTGCTCAAACTCGGCGGTGGTCTCCTCGTTCAAGGTCTCGGCACCGTGCTCAGCCATTTATGCCACCTCCGCGGTCTGCTGGGATTCGACAATCTCGCGGTAGGTCTCAGACTCCTCGAGCAGCTGCGCATGCGTTCCGCGCGCGACGATGCGTCCAGCATCCATGACCAGAATCTGGTCCGCGTCCACAATCGAGCTCACGCGTTGCGCCACGATAATCGTCGTGGCGTGGGCGGTGTATTCGCGCATGGCCTCGCGCACGGCGGCGTCCGTCAACACGTCCAGCGCCGAGAAGGAATCATCGAACAGGTACACCAGCGGGCGCGCGACGAGCATGCGGGCAATCGACAGGCGCTGGCGCTGGCCGCCGGAGACGTTCGTGCCGCCCTGCGCGATGTGCATGTCGAGGTCCTCAACAAAGTCCGCCTGCGCGGTGCGCAGCGCCGCCCACAGTTCCTCGTCGGTGGCGTCCGGGGCGCCGAGGCGCAGGTTGGAGGCCACGGATCCGCTGAAGAGATACGGTTTCTGGGGCACGAGGCCCACGCGCTTGACGACGTCCCCCCGCTTCATCTCGGCCACATTTGTACCGTCGAGAAGCACCTGGCCCTCGGTGGGAAGGTAGAGGCGCGGGATGAGGGAGAGTGCCGTGGATTTGCCGGAGCCCGTCGCGCCGATGAGCGCGGTGGTGGTGCCGGGGGTGGCGGTGAAGGAGACGTCGCGAAGCACAGGCTCCTCGGCGCCGGCGTACTGGAAGGTGACGTTGCGCAGCTCCACCACGCCGTCGGAGCGTTCCGGGGTGATGGGAGTGGTGGGTTCGTCGATGGAGGGTGCGTGGTCGAGGACGTCGGTGATGCGGCGCGCGCAGATGATGGAGCGCGGCAGGATCATCGCCATGAAGGTACCCATCATGACGGCGGCGAGGATCTGCAGTAGGTACTGCAGGAAGGCCGTGAGCGAGCCGACTTCCACGAGGCCCTCATCCACGCGGTGGCCGCCAAACCACAGCACTGCGCCGGTGGCTACGTTGAGGATGACGGTGATGATGGGGAACATGAGAATGAACAGCTGACCCACCTTGAGGGAGAGGTCGGTGAGGTCGCGGTTGGCGGTGCGGAAGCGCTCCGCCTCGTGGTCCTCGCGGACGAAGGCGCGCACGACGCGGATGCCGGCGATTTGCTCGCGCAGGGTGCCGTTCATGGTGTCGAGCTTGCCCTGCCAGGCGCGGAAGAGCGGCATGAGCTTGACGATGAGCACCGAGATGGCCGCCAGCAGCACGACGACGGAGACAACGACGAGCCAGGACATGCCGGCGTCCTCGCGCATAGCCATGATGATGCCGCCGATGGACATGATGGGGGCGGTGACCATGAAGTTGAGGATCATCATGTAGACCATCTGAATTTGCTGGACATCGTTGGTGCCGCGGGTAATGAGCGTTGCGGTGCCGAAGTGGCTCATGTCCTCGGCGGAATAGCGGGTGACACGGCGAAAGACGTCCGAGCGCAGGTCGCGGCCTAGGCCCATCGCCGTGCGTGAGCCGAACCAGATCGCGGCAATGGCGGCGATGACCTGAACGAAGGCCACGCCCAGCATGATGCCGCCGGTGTGCCAGATGTAGTCGATGTCGACCTTGGCCACGCCCTGGTCGATGATCCTCGCGTTCAACGACGGCAGGTAGAGCGTTGCCGCGGTGGAAAGTGCCTGAAGGAGCAGGACCGCGATGACGTAACCGGTATAGGGCTTGGAGCGGGATAAAAGGATGCGAACGAGTTCCATGTGCCAGCGTTTCGTATGGAGGGTGTGGCCCGGCGGATTCCGCGCTGGGCCGCGAGGTGCATTGACCGCGCAATTTTATCCTCTGTGGTTGCGCGGGCGCCAGCCCGGCGCCTAGCTCGCACCTAGCTCGCGCCTAGCCCGCCCGTCTAATGCGCGGGCGCCAGCCCGCGCGCGTTAGAAGCAGACCGGGGCGCGCTGGGCGCGGGCGGTCACGGTTTCCCAATCCTCAATGTCGGCGGTGGGGCGGCACAGTCCCTCCCACGTCGTGATGGCCACGCCGCGGGCCATGAGCTCCAGCAGGACCATGTGGCGGTCGCCGGAGGCGGACAGCTGGTTGAGGTCCGTGTGGCTGATATCAGCATCGGGGCCAGAGCCAACGCGGACGTTGCCGATGAGCCTCAGGCGCGGCGTGGTTCCCTTCGGGCACGGCGAGGCCGCGGACTCAGCGCCGGATAGCCCGGCGAAGCGGCGCAGCAAGCCGAAGGGCGCGGGGCGCTCACAGTAGAGGTCCACACACAAGCCGGCCGCAATCAGCCGTTCCGCGGTGGAGAGCGCCGCCGGGCTATCGCCGACGATGGCTACACGCTGCATGAGAACCCCTTCAGTTCAGAAGAAATAGACTGTCTAGTCTGTAAATCTAGTCCGCTCTGTTCACTCCGGCCAAATTTTATTCTCTCCAGTGCCCAAGCTCACGGCAGTGAGACCCCCATGCAGGGCTGCGCGCCGTCCCCAACGGCCCTAAAGTGAAATGCCATGACCGAATCCATCAACCTGCTGGACGGCGGCGAGTACCGCGACCCCAGCATCAGCCCCGAGGGCACGCGGGACACAGCACCGCTCGACCCCGCGGTGGCTCAGCGCAACCAAGAACTCGTCGACGAGTGGGCCGATAAGCTTTACGACGCCTCCGCCGAGACCATCACCGAATGGGCCGCCGAGCACGCGCCGGGCCGCCTCGCCGTGACGATGTCCATGGAGAACACAGTTCTGGCGGAGCTCGCCCACCAAGCCAAACTCGACGCCGACCTGCTCTTCATTGACACGGGGTGGCACTTCGAGGAGACGTTGGGGGTGGCGGGGGACGTCGAGAAGCGCTATGCGGACCTGCCCCTGGTGAGGGTCCTGCCCATCCTGAGCCCCGAGGAACAGGACAAGGTGTACGGCCCGCGCCTCTATGCGCGTGACACTGCGGCCTATAACCGCATGCGCAAGGTCGAGCCGCTCAACATGGCCATGGACCCCTACGTTGGCTGGGTCACCGGGCTGCGCCGCGCCGATTCCGAGCACCGCGCCACCGCCCCGGCGCTGAGCCTGGACCGCACCGGCCGGCTGAAGATTTCCCCGATTATTACGTGGGACCTTGAGCAGACCGATCAGTACATCAAGGACCACGACCTCATCATCCACCCACTAACCCTCAAGGGCTACCGGTCCATCGGCTGCGCGCCGCTGACCTTCCCGGTAGGCGAGGGGGAGGACGCGCGCTCCGGGCGCGTCTTCGCTGACGGCAAGACAGAATGCGGGTTGCACGAATAATGACTCTTTCACCACACCTTAAAGACCTCGAGAACGAATCCATCCACATCCTGCGCGAAGTAGCCGGACAATTCGACAAGGTTGGCCTGCTCTTTTCCGGCGGCAAGGACTCCGTCGTGGTCTTCGAGCTGGCCCGCCGTGCCTTTGCGCCGGCGACGGTTCCTTTTGAGCTCATCCACGTCGATACCGGCCACAACTTCCCGGAGGTCATCGAGTTCCGCGACCGCCTCGTTGAGGAGTCCGGCGCGCGCCTACACGTAGCCCTGGTCCAAGACTGGATTGACCGCGGTGACCTGCAGGAGCGCCCTGACGGCACGCGTAACCCGCTGCAGTCCGTGCCGCTGGTGGAGACCATTGCCAACCGCGGCTACGACGCCGTCCTGGGTGGCGCGCGCCGTGACGAGGAGCGCGCCCGCGCCAAGGAGCGCATCTTCTCCATCCGCGACTCCTTCGGCGGCTGGGACCCGCGCCGCCAGCGCCCCGAACTGTGGGACCTCTACAACGGCGGCAAGATGGCCGGCGAGAACGTTCGCGTCTTCCCCATCTCCAACTGGACCGAGTCCGACATTTGGGAGTACATCGGCGCCCGCAACCTCGAGCTGCCCTCTATCTACTACTCCCACCAGCGCGAGGTGTTCAAGCGCAACGGCATGTGGCTGACCCCTGGTGAGTGGGGCGGGCCGCGCGAGGACGAAGAGTTGGAAACCCGCACCGTGCGCTACCGCACCGTGGGTGACATGTCCTGCACCGGTGCCGTGGAATCCACCGCCTCCACGACGGATGAAATCCTCGCCGAAATCTCTGTGTCTACCCTCTCCGAGCGCGGTGCCACCCGCGCCGATGACAAACTGTCCGAGTCCGCCATGGAGGACCGCAAGAAGGAAGGCTACTTCTGATGACGACTACCACCGCGCCGAATGTCGGCGCGCTTAAGCAGCGCGACACCCTCTGCCTGTGCACCGCCGGCTCCGTCGATGACGGCAAGTCCACCTTCGTCGGCCGCTTGCTCTATGACACCAAGTCCGTGCTGGCGGACCAGGTGGAATCCATGGAGCGCTCCTCCGCCGACCGCGGCTTTGACGGTATGGATCTTTCGCTGCTCGTCGACGGCCTGCGTGCCGAGCGCGAGCAGGGCATCACCATCGATGTGGCCTACCGCTACTTCGCCACGGACAAGCGCACCTTCATCCTGGCTGATACCCCGGGCCACGTGCAGTACACGCGCAACACGGTCACCGGTATGTCCACGTCCCAGGTGGTGGTGCTGCTTATCGACGCCCGCCATGGCGTCGTCGAACAAACCCGCCGCCACCTCAACGTCGCAGCGCTTCTGGGCGTGCGCCACGTGGTGCTGGGCGTGAACAAGATTGACCTCGTGGACTATGACGAGGCCACCTTCCGCGCCATCGAGTCCGAGTTCAACGAGATTGCCGCGCGCCTGGGTATTACTGACTCCGTGGCCGTCCCGATTTCGGCGCTCAAGGGCGACAACGTGGTGGAGCGCTCCTCCACCATGGACTGGTATGAGGGCCCGACGGTTCTCGAAGTCCTGGAGACCGTCCCCGTGGCTTCGGGGCGCGCCGATGACCTGGATTTCCGTTTCCCCATCCAGTACGTCATCCGTGAGCACGCTTCTGATTACCGCGGTTATGCCGGCCGCGTGAAGGCGGGTTCGGTTTCGGTGGGCGATACCGTCAGCGCCCCGGGTGGGCGCACCACGACCGTCACCGGCATTGATACCGCCGACGGCCCGCTTGCGGAGGGCGAATCCGCCACGGCGGGGGACTCGGTGGTGCTGTTGCTTGCCGACGACATCGACCTCGCCCGCGGTGACCTCCTCGCCGGATCCGAGCGCCCCGAGGCCGTGCGTGAATTTGCCGCCACCGCGGTGGTGCTCACGGAAAAGGATCTCACCCCGGGCCAGATGCTCAAGCTGCGCTACGGCTCTGACCTGGTCAAGGCCCGAATCGCGTCGGTGGACCGCATCCTGGACCTCGACGGCGTGGCTGACAACGAGGCTCCTGAGAAGGCCACGCTCAATGACATCGCCTACATCACCGTCCAGACCCAAGCGGAGCTGCCAGTTGAGGATTACGCCGCCCGCGGCGCGGTGGGCAACTTCCTGCTCATTGACGCCTCCAGCGGCAACACCGTGGCGGCGGGTTTCGTGGGACAGCGGCTGCGTTAGGGGCGGACGCGCGAAAAGCGCTTAGCCTACCGGCGGGACGTTGCCGCTCATGATGACCTTCTGCTGGGCATCGTCCCAGCGGAAACCGGCCTCCGTCGTTCCGGTGTGTCCCGCATTGGATTCACCCTCGCGCGGCCAGTGGTACGTCACAGCAATCTCATTGCCGCTGACCTGCTCGATGGTGGGGAAGAATCCGTAGGGCTCGGCGGTCGCGGTGCCAAGGTATTCGCCCTTGTGAAAGAGCATGATGTGGAACGGCGAGGAGGACGTTCCTCGCTCAATGGTGATGATTTGCCAGCTCAGGTCTGCGCAGGGATCGAAGTTCGCGAAATCCACCAGCGTCCAGTTGTTGTCCTTCCACGGTGGAATCGTGCCAATTCCTGATTCATAAGCGGCGTGGGCGTCGATATCCTGGCAGGATTCCGTGTCCTCTTCTTGTGCCGGGGACTCGGCAGGAAGCGTCGGTGAGGCGCCGGCGGCCGGGGACTCCTCCGCGGGGGCATCAGTACTTTCTGCGTTATCCGGGGTGTTGTCCGTCGCGCTGTTCTGGACGGTGGCGAACACGGGCGAGTCCGACGTGTCCTGCGCTGCGTCGTCGTTGGAGCAGGAAACGAGCGGGAGGCAGATAAGGGCAGCACCCATGAGAGCACAACTGCGCTTGAGCATTGATGTTCCTTCCTTAAATTGTGCGCCTCATCTACGGCGCACGACTGGCTCTATCTTATCTAGCCCATCGGCGGAACATCGCCGCTCATGATGACTTTCTGCTGGGCCTCGTCCCACCAGAAGTTCGCCTGCGACTGACCCGTCGGTGTGGCATTGGCATCGCCTTCTTGTGGCCAGTGGTAGGTCACGGAAATCTCGTTGCCATTGACCCGCTCCACGCTGGGGAAGAAGCTATAAGGCTCAGCGGTGGCGGTGCCGAGGTAGTGGCCGTAGTGGAAGAGCATGATGTGGTGCGGCGAGGAAGCCGTTGCGCCCTCGATGGAAATGGTCTGCCAGCTTAAGCTCGCGCAGGGATCGAAGTGGGAGGAATCAACCAGCGCCCAGTTGTGGGCATTCCACTGCGGAATCTGGGCGATGTTGTCGTTGAAAGCCGCCTGGGCGTTTCCTGCCTCGCAGACTACGGGGCTGGCCTGGGCTTCTGCAGGGCTGCTGCATGCCATAAGGGGGAGGCAGAGCAGTGCGGCTGCGGCGAATACTCGTGGGGTGAACATGGTGTTCTCCTTTCTGAGGTCTCGGTGTGGTTCCAGACCCTACAAGCGGCCAGGGCCCCGGACTAGAGCCGCGGAGAACATTCCTCGGGGCACCGGGTAGTCTCGCAGGCATGGAGAATGTCTTGTTTGTTGCCGCCGTTGACGCCGAAGCCTCCCACGTCCCGGAGGGAGCGCCGCTGCTCATTACGGGTATCGGCACGGTTCCGGCCGCGATTGAGCTCACCAACGCGCTGGCGTCCGCGCAGGTGCTGCCGGAGCGCGTCATCAACATTGGTACGGCGGGCGCGCTTGTCGACGATCACTCTGGCGTCTTCGAGATCTCCCACGTGAGAAAGCACGACTTCCACCTGGACGTGCTCAGCGATGTCTCGCGGTACCTCCTGCCGGAGGTCATCGAGTTGGAGACCTCCGGAAAGCTGCCGACGGCCACGCTGGCCACGGGTGATTCTTTTATCTCGGACACTAAGACCCGCACGCGGCTGGCGGAAGAGTCGCAGCTGTGTGACATGGAAGGCTACGCCATCGCGGCGGTGTGCAGAAAGTTTGGGGTGCCGTGCACGTTGCTCAAGCAGGTGTCGGACACCGCCAATGAGGAGTCTTATGGCACGTGGGCCTCTGTGCTGGACCGCGCGGCGGAGGAGCTGGCAGAGGCCTTCGACACGGTGTCCGCAGACTAGGCCCTACATATGGAAAGTGCCCTAGTTGCCACAACCATTGCTCCCGCCGCGGGTGGTGGGGGAGAAGTTTGGCAACTAGGGCAGTAGCACGGCCGAGAAAGCTCGAGCCATGCGCCGGTTGTGTGGCTAGCGGGCGCCGCTGGCCTCAAGGTGCTCGTAGAGCTCCATGACGGTGTCGTGGCCCTCTGACGTGGAAATCTTAATGTTCTTGGCTTCGATCTCACCGGCACGCAGGCTGGCCATTTCCTGGTGGTAACGGAAAACCACGGCAATCGTGGCGGCGACCGGCACGGCGAGGAAGGCACCGATGATGCCGGCGAGGGCGGAGCCTACGGTCACGGAGAGCAGCACCATGGCCGCATGCAGACCCATGGCCTTGGACTGGAGCATCGGCTGGAGGACGTTGCCCTCCACCTGCTGCACGATGACGATGAGCGCCAAGGCCAGTAGGGCCTTGGTGAGGCCGTCGGACACCAGCGCGATGATGACCGCGAGAGCGCCGGCGGTGACGGCGCCGATGACCGGGATGAAGCTGGCGAAGAAGGTGACCACGGCAATGACCAGGGCCAGGGGGACCTGGAGGGCCCAGAGGCCGAGGCCGATGAGGATGCCGTCGACGGCCGCGACGGCCGCCTGGGCCTGGATGAAACCGGACAGCGTATTCCACACGCGGGTCAGCAGCTCAGTGGCGTGCCAGCCGGCGGAGTAGCCGGTGTAGGTACGCAGCCAGGGCAGGAATTTGTCGCCATCCTTGAGGATGAAGAAGGCCACGAAGAGCATGATGACGATGGCCATGACGATGGAGCTGGCAATCGACACACCGGAAATCACGCCGGTGGCAATCTGGGAGGCTTGGCCCTTGAGGAAGGTGATGACGTCATTGATCACCTCCTGGACTTGCTCGGTGTCAATGTCGACAGGCAAGTCTTTGGCCATATCGCCCAGCTTGTTGAGGCCGTCCTCTGCCTGGCTCACCAGCGCGCCTCCCTGGGAGGATACGACTGGGGCCATCGCTGCGAAGACGCCGCCGATGATGGCCAAGAAGCCGAGCAGCGTGGTGATGGCAGCCAGCGCGCGGGGGAATTTCTTGCTCCGCAGCCACGCCGTGACCGGGTACAGGACGGTGCACACCAGGATGGCCAGGATGACCGGTAGTAGGCCTACCCAGATGAACTTCAGCAGGTAGCCAGCCAGGCCGACGCCTGCCACCACGATGATGAAGATCAAACACACCTTGGCCAGGGAGATGGCGTCGCGGCCGAGGACGCGGGACTTGTCGTCGGTTTCCGAGGGGTGGATGGTGGCATCTTCGCTAACTGGTGTCGCCGCAGCGCCCGAGGTGCGGGGCTGCGGCGCGGTGGTGGCCTCGTCGGCCAGGGAGTCAGTGCCCGGCAGGGCACCGTCGCCGTTGTTTTTACTCATGCGCTATATCTTTGCACACAAGATATCTGTGCACATAAGCAGAAGAAACGACTATGCGCGGATGCTGCCAACCTCACGGATGATGCCGAAGCGGTGCATGGTCACAGACACTGCCTGCTCGAGGAGGAAGGGGAGGAGCTCGCGGCGGCCGTCGGCAAGCACAGGCTGGTCCAGCACCACGGAGTTGGACTTCACTGCGGCCTCGTACACTCCTGGCTCCACCGAGCCGACCGTGCGCACGCGGCCGGACTCCAAGCCCGCAACCTCACGGGTGAAGGCCTCCAGCGCCACGCCATCCACGCCGAAGCCCAGCTCACGCAGCTCCGCAGCCTTCTCCGGGGCAGCGCTGAAGCGAACCGGGGAGTTGGTGCGGGTGGCAGCGAGGGCGAGACGGGCAATGTCACGTAGCGAGGCATCCGCCCCAATGCGCACCTGCAGTGGGGTGAGCGCCGGACGGTAGCGGAAGACGTTGGCCTCGCAGACCAGGCCAGCACGGTCGTGATTGCGGCCGAACTCCTGCTGCCAGGCCAGCTCGTCGAGCTCCGCAGCGCGCCACAGCCAGGCGGTGTCTTCATCAGACAGCGACAGGACATCGAAGGCGCGCAGCTGGGCAGCCACCGGCTGGGAAATGTCGACGTCGAAGGGGCGCAGCGGACCATCGGCCCACGTGCCGAACTGCGCCACGTAGTTCGGGCCGCCAGCCTTGGCACCCGGGCCCATGACGGACTGCTTCCAGCCGCCGAAGGACTGGCGCTGCACAATCGCGCCGGTGATGCCGCGGTTGACGTAGGCGTTGCCCACCTCAACACGGTCGAGCCAGAAATCAATCTCATCGTTATCCAGCGTGTGAATGCCGCCGGTGAGGCCGTAGCCGGTGGAGTTCTGCCACTCGATGGCCTCCTCCAGGGTCTCTGCGTGCATGATGCCCAGCACCGGACCGAAGCACTCATTGACGTGGAACCAGGAGCCCGGGCGCACGTTATCGCGGATACCCGGGGACCACAGAGTGCCCTCCTCGTTGAGCTTCTTCGGCTTGATGAGCCACTTTTCACCCGGCTCCAGCTGGGTAAGGCCGCGCAGGAGTTTCTCACCCGGGGCCTCGGCCAGGCCGTTCATCGTGGTGGTGATGTCGTGGCCGGGGCCGGGGATGAGGGTCTCGACGGCGTCGACAAGCTGCGAGCGCAGACGCTCCGACTCGCCCGCCGCACCGACGAAGATGACCAGCGAGGACGCCGAGCACTTCTGGCCGGAGTGGCCGAAGGCAGACAGGTAGAGATCCTGAATGGCCAGGTCCGGGTCCGCCGAGGGGGTGATAATGAGGGCGTTCTTACCGGAGGTCTCCGCCATGATGTTCATCTGCGGGTCCCAGGAGCGGAAGAGCTGGCCGGTAGCGGAGGCGCCGGTGAGGATGACGGCGTCGACATCCGCGTGGGAGATGAGCGCGCGGCCGGCATCAGACTCATCGGTGAAGACGAGCTGCACCAGGTCCGGGTCGAGGCCCTGGGATTCCAGCGCGGTGCGGAAGGCATCCACGACGAGCTTCGCACAGTGCACGACCTGTGGCGCAGGCTTGATGATGACGGCGGAACCAGCGGCGAGAGCTGCGGCAATACCGCCGGTGGGGATGGCCACGGGGAAGTTCCACGGCGGGGTCACCACGGTGACGCGATGCGGGGAGAACTCGGCGGCGTAGCCCTCAAGAAGGCGCGCGGACTGGGCGTAGTAGGTGCAGAAGTCGATGGCCTCAGAAATTTCAGGGTCGGTCTGCGTGACGGTCTTGTTGGCCTCATAAGCGGCCACGGAGATGAACTCGCCGCGTCGATTGGCCAGCTCATCGGCCACGGCCTCTAGGGCACGGGCGCGGTCCTCGGCGTCGCGTGCGCCCCAGTCTGCACCCAGTTCGGCGGCGCAGGCCACGTGCTTGTCGACGTCCCCCGCATCCGTCACCTGCTCCACGCCATGCGCGCCGGGGTCGGTGCCCAGAGCCTGGATGGCCCACTCGCGGTTGGGCTCCAGGGCCGGGTCGGTATCCGGCTCGTTGGCAAAACGTCCGGTGCGCGGAGCCTGGCGGCCGGCTGCGTGCGTGGCTTCCTCCAGGCGGTTCTGGGTACGGCGAGCACCGGCGAAGGTGTCCCAACGGTTGTCTACTGCCTTGCGGAAGACGGACTCCTGGTCCTTGAGCGCCTGCTCTTCCGGGGCGAAGAGGGCGTAGAGGAAGTTCTGCGGGGCGGCGTTCTCCTCCAAGCGGCGCACGAGATAGGACACGGCAACGTCGAAGTCCTCCATATGCACCACCGGGGTGTAGAGGATCTGGCGGCCCTCGAAGGCCTTGCGCACTGCGGCCTGCTGGGCCGGGGACATGCCCTGGAGCATCTCGGAGTCCATCATGGACAGCACGCCACGCTTCTTACCCAGCTGGTAGGCAAAAGCCGCGGTGTAGAGGTTGTGGGTGGCCACGCCGATGCGCACAGCACCATCGAACTCTGGGCGCAGGATGTAGTCGAGCAGGCGGTAGTAGTTAGCATCCACCTCATCCTTGGTGGAGTACGGCGCGGAGGGCCAGCCGTGGATTTCTCCCTGGACGTGCTCCATGGAGAGGTTGGCGCCCTTGACGATGCGAATCTTGATGTGCGCACCACCGTCAGCCACGCGCTGCTTGGCAAACTCCGCCAGGTGTGCCAAGGCGTCGAAGGTGTCCGGCAGGTAGGCCTGGAGCACGATGCCGGCCTCGAGGTTCATGAATTCCGGTTCGCTGAGGAGCTCGGTGAACAGGCGCACGGTGAGGTGGAGGTCGTGGTACTCCTCCATGTCCAGGTTGATGAAGACCTTGTCCGGGCGGCGCACGGCGGCTTCATACAGCGGGCGCAGGCGCTCCTTGAGGCGGACCAGCGATCCCTCGATGTCCCACGGGTTGAGCTGGGCCACCATGGAGGAGGCCTTGACAGACACGTACGTCACGCGCGGGTTCTGGATGAGCTTCAGGGTGCGCTCGGCGCGGGAGCGGGCTTCCTTATCACCAAGCACGGCCTCACCCAGCAGGTTGAGGTTGAGCTGCTCGCCGGACTCGGCAGCCTTGTCGAGGGTCTTGTTGAGAGCCTCGCCTTCGGCGTCTAAAACCAGGTGGCCCACCATCTGGCGCATACGCAGGCGCGCCAGTGGCATAACCAAGTTGGGAAGGATGGGGCCGAAGAAGCCGCCCAGGCCCACCAGCGAGCCGTTGATGAGGCCGAGGAAGGACGCGTCATAGGAGGTGGTCACGGACTTCAGCGCTTGGGCGGCCACCTTGTCATCTTCCGGGCGCATGACGCGGTCGACGAAGTCCATGGTGAAGGCCACGCCATCCGGGTTGCGCAGCAGGTCCGCGAGCTGCTCGGTGGCGGGGTCCTGCTCATCGGCGGTGGAAGCGAGCCAGGAGTGGGCTTGGGCCGCGGAGGCGTCGACAAGCGCGGCGTCAATATCGGTGGACTCGGGTACAGGGGTGTTGGCGTTCGTCATTGGGATTCCTTGTGTGTCGGTGCTGGTCAGGGCTGAATATTAAGCCCGGCGGACCGGCGGGCGGTCGCCATCACGACGTGTGCGGAGAACGGGAGAAATCATCGGATCCGTGTCCCTTTTCAATGAGTGCTGAGGTGTGACAACACTGGCGCGAAAGGTGTGTCACATCGAATGTGCGGACAGTATATGAAATCCCCATCACTTAAACCAGAACGGGGGTTGTGATGCGAGCGGGGGTGCTGGGGCGAAGCGCCGCAGCGGTCATACGCGTCCAGGTCCCACGGGTGCGTGGGCGCTGTGGGGTACGAAAATCAAGAAAGGAATGAGGAAAGCCCGTTTCTTATTGTACCGGCGGCCGATCGCTTAAACGACGAGTCCGCGTCTGAAAAATGCGCACTGCCTGCCGTTTCCTTTCTTATCCGATGGTGGGGCGACCTATGGCGCGCAGCCATCGAATGTGATACTGGTCAAAGTAGTTCAGAAAAGTAATCTTTCCACGATGGGGGCGGGGAGGGGGACCCCCTCGGGCGTGGGCACGATCCACTGTGGCGCACATTGGTCTAAATGTTGGGGGAGCCTTATGGCGTTGGCATGGATGTTGGCAGACAGGCACTTGGGCCATATGGGAGGCGACTGCCCAATATGTGCATAGTCGGATAAGTGGAAGCGTCTGGATGAACGCAGGCGATAAGTGATGGTGCATTTTTGGTCTATGGCTACTGTGGGGGTAGGCGAAATTGGACGAAAGGTCTCAAAATGAGGCTTGTTACCCCCGCATGCGGGGGGGGGAGACGGGGATTCTTTGCGGTCTGCCGCCTCGTTGAGGGTGGACTGGGTAATAATTACTGCGTGTTGAATATCTCTCTTAGGCGAGGATATCTTGCCTCTCTCATTGCTATTTTTTTCGTTATTGCTTGCGTAGCGACTGCACAGGCAGACGTCTTTCATCGCTATTGGATTCGCGGACCTATTTATGAGGCGTACGTCCGCCTCGGAGGTCATGGATTTTTCGGTGATGCTATTCGTAATGAAGCTCAGCTTCCTGATGGTGGCAAGTTTCAAGAGTTTCACAAGGACACATCGATCTATTGGCATCCTGATGCAGATAGTGGAATTGCGCATCAAATAGGAGGGGCCATTAGGGGGAAATGGGGTCAATTGGGGTGGGAAAAAGGACGCCTCGGTTATCCGGTAACTGATGAGTTGTCTCTGCCGAACCGAGAGGGAAAATTTAACCATTTTCAAAATGGTTCGATTTATTGGTCGCCAGAGACCGGGGCTCATGTTATCGACGGCCGCATTCGCGAAAAGCGCCCCGATTTACAATTCAGGGTTAATAAAAACATGGAAGATACAGGGGATGTGAACCTCGGCCTTTACAAAAACGGAATCTTTACTGAGTTTGATTCACGCTCGAGTAATCGAGCTTTTGGTCATGGAGGAAGCGCGCTCTTTGCTAATCCTGGCGGAACGGTTTTGCTGGTGGGGTTAGATTCTTCAATGCTGTCGAAGCAGGCGCAGGAGGCACTGAAAGATTATGCAGAACGAGTAGCGCAGGAGGCCAAAGCGAAAGGATGAGTGGAGCTGGAAATGGAAAGGACAATACAGTGAAGAAACCAGAGTATATATTTGAATGTGGTAAGGGAATCTACGACTATGTCACTTTTGTTGACTGTGATATTGAGGAGGCATGGGAGCATTGTATTTCGAGGTGTATCGGCGATCCGGAGATCTTGGCTCAACCTCTGCCGTTGCGTGATGGGGGCGTTGAAGCGTGGAAAAGGGATACTCGCGAGGAGCTAGAGAAAGCTCCTGAGCAAAGGGTAAAGCGAATCTTGACTGAAACGTCAGCTCCTGGTTGGTGTGCATTTGTAAGACCAGCCGTGGTGGGGGAGCCTACTCCTCGGTATGACCGGTATTCGCTGTGTTGTCCAAGTCCTGGGATCCATCTAACTCCCTGGGCGAGGTATATAACTGCACAGTATATTCGAGAAGAGGATACGAGAAAATCACGTTCAATCATGATTAACTACACGGATCGTCGGCGGGAGGTATTTTTTCAAGGTGGCATGATTGGTGACCAATTTGCGGCCGAGGTGCAGAGGGGGGTGGACAGTTTTCAAGACTCCCTCTGGGTTGACAACCCTAGGCGACGGGTGCCCTCATGGATTAATTGGGACCACGATATGAGCTTTGAGGGCAGAGGGTTTGCTCAGTTGAAAATTGAGCAGATTCGGCTCATGCTTGGCCGCCAAGGGATTGATTGCAGTGATGAAGAGTTGTTTTGTGGTCGCTTCCGTCAAGTAGGGGGATGGGATTTTAAGAAATCTTTGAAAGAGGCAGTGGAATGACGTTCAATTTTGGGCAACTCCCAGTCGGTAAAGATGTTTGTTTTGTGCGAACGACTATTGAAAATGTCGAGCAAGCATTTATGGAATATCCCTATGCCGGAACTCACCACATGACTGATGACTTTCAGTTAGGAAAGAAAGAGTGGGAATCGTTGTATGTTGGGGAGTCGACGGTGGATGATTGGTGTAGGTTGCTTCTTCCACAGAATTTTTTGCATTCCGTCATGTTCATTGATGTCGATCTTCCGGGATGGGTTGCCGTTGTTTTATGTGAGCCTTTCCCGCTTGGAGTGGATTGGGGCTATAAGATAGCCGATTTGGATATTCGTAGAAGTCGATCAGTTGGTATTCCGGATGACGGTGTGGTCGGCATTCAAATCGGAGGTTGGCCTGGTGCGCGGCGGCACCGCTCCCTCCTTGGACTCGATAAGGCCGACAGACTTTTTGTCACGGTTACGGGAATGGTTGATAAAGGATATGATCCACCTCCATTTGGTTATTACGATGATCTTACGGTTGCCAGGTGGACTTTTGAAGCGTGGGGGATGGAAAAGTATGAGGGCTTAGACTCCCCGGTGTGGCGGGATATGGATAGGGAGATGAAGCCTCCGGCTATAACCGAGGAGTTTAAAGGGCGGCGTGAAAGGATGTTCCACTATGAGGTCGCGGGACGGTCGGCACCGACGTCTGTATTTTTTGATAGCGATGTTGTATTTTTTGATAGCGATGGAAATCCAACGAATGGATACGGAGAAGAGGATAGCTACAATACCAAGCTTCTAGATGAGATACTGGACCGCGTTCCGTTCGATTATCGTGGTCATGAACGTTTCAATGAGTTCTTTTCTACTGCACACGTTGCGCGGTGGCTGCGTGAGGGTTATGGGATTCGCTGGGATGATCCGGAGTTCTATTCCGGTAAGACATTGGTATATGCGGCTGTGGAACCTGAGGTATCGAGCCTTGACGCCATCACAAGTCCTCGAATGCCAATCGAAGAGTTTCGCGCTCTGTGGAAGATCGATACGGATAAAGTAAATGACCTCATCTCACGTGGAAAATTCTAGGGGGACTGCCATGATTGATACTTTTGCAGCTACGCGCCCGGTTATTGCCGCGCTGAGCTATTTGGGCTATAAATTTATGATCGTGCCCGTTGATGATGAAGGCGGTGCCTATTTCCAAATCCCCACACCTTTGTCGACGGTGTACATTCGGCACGTACCGGGCACCGACATCATTATGGGTGACATCGTAGAGACTCAATTTCCGGAGTCAGCTATGCGAGCGGACTATGATCGTGTCGCGCAACAGCTTCGCGAACTGCCTTTTGCTGTCTTTTTCCTCGTGGATGAACAAACCCCCGCTGGAGTTAAGATAGCGCTGCGAGCCATGCTCCGTCTCGAGTCGGGGTGCACCTGGGAACAGGTGGTTTCTTTCGTACGAATGCTCGTCGAAGTGGGGGAGCACAGGTTTGCACAACTCCGCAAGGCTACGTGGGAGATATCTCCTCTGACGGAAGATGTATTCGATCTGGAGACAGCGGAGATTAATTCCGTCGTTAAACTGCCGGAAGAATTCCGCTCTCCGGCGTTCGGAATTTCACATGAACCAACATCTCCGGTGACAATGGCGCGGCTGCGCGAATACTTGGATGGAGCTGGGGCTGCGGTCAGCGTGATTAATGAGACCATGCTGCACGCAGAATTGGATGATGCCTATACCTTTTCCTGGGAAAGGTTCGCAGCACGCAACGGTGAGATAGAAACTCTGCGAATTTCGACAGCGGGCCCGCTCGCGGAGCCGACACGGCGAGGTTGGCTATCTAAACTATCGCGGCGTTCTGTGGCGTCGGCGGATGAGATTTTCGCTCGCCTGAAAGACAAGGACATCGCCCCAGTGGAAGAACGATTTGCCCAGTATGCCCCGGCAAGTCAACTTCATTGTGAAGGTGACCAGCTTCGCATTGCGCGTAGTCTCGATATCACCGAAGGTTGGGATGAAACGCAACTGGCGGTGGCGATGTATCGCGCGACGAATGAACTCTTGGAAAGTTGGCAGATTGCGCAGAAGTTGATGAGCCGTCACCTTGATGGCCGCAGTCTTGACTTGGCGTAACAACGTGGACGTGGCGAAGTAGGACGCCGCGACTTTATAGGACTCTGAGAATGGAGAAGCACTATGTCTATTGATTGGAAACAGTTTGGACTCCCGGATCCGATTGGAGAGCTGGCGCATGGGGGTCACACCATCTATACATTTGATTCGGGGTTGCCTGAGTATTCAGTGCTTGATGAGTTGCATGAGCAAGGATTGCACGGTGCCCTGTGGGCAATGTGGAACGAGAGTATTGATCCCGATGATGTCGAAGAAGAGGACCTTGCTCTGGTTGGTGGATTGAAGGAGTACAAGGAATTCATCGGGCACGAGGATGAGGCGCTCGCAGCGTTTGGCTTGAATCCTGACCTCTCGGTGCGCGCTGAGGCTGAGGTTGATGAGCCGTCTGTCTGGACTGATCCGGGGGATATTTGGGAAGAGGAAATTGCCAATTCTCAATTTGCGGTGGTGGAAGGATCGGTAGGACAGGCGGCAATGACTATGTCCTGTACAGCCTGTGCGAATGTTCTTCCACTGGGAGCCCTGGGACATGTGTTTGATGCTCTGGATACTCGTTTCGGTGTGCAATTGCTGGGACTTGGGGACCAAGAACTCCCAAATGTGATTGTCCGTTTCCCCAACGTTGACGGGCAGCGCGAAGACATTGTGGCGGCCTTGAGCGCTGTTGCCGATTGGTTCGATATCTATGAGGAGCCGAACGGGGCGCTGCAGGCAAACCTGTGCTGGGATTAATGCAGATTGGCGTTGAAGTGCGCGGGGTACTTGCGTCGGGAGGGCGGGGCGAGATGTTCCTAAAAGGTGGTAAGGCTCGCGCACGCATCTGTCGGGCGCTTCTCAGGGTGAAGAAGTGCCTACAGTCGTTGCACCTGACTTTCACAATTTGTCTTAGTCCGTGAAAGTCCGTTCAGCCTAACCTAACCCAGGGACACCGCGCTACTGAAAGTTAGGATGCATTGCCTGCCGTGTCTCGGGCGCGGAAATCGGGGTTTCGGGGAGGAAGCGTGTGCAGATTTTTCATAGGTTGACCAGCCATGTTGTGGGCGTGGATAAAAAACTTGAGTGCGTCGGGAACAACTTTTGGGGACTTGGCGTTGTAAGGGTTGAGTGACCGGCGCTCAGGTTTGGATGACTTTGAGTGCTGCTTCTGTTAGAGTCGCTGACTGGACGCGGCAGAAGTTGAGTCGCGCACTATCAACTTAAAACAAACCCCAACACGCAAGGAGAAAAGATTATGGGACGCGCAGTAGGAATTGACCTTGGTACCACCAACTCGGTTGTATCCGTGCTCGAAGGTGGCGAGGCAACCGTTATCGCTAACTCCGAGGGTTCCCGCACCACCCCGTCCGTCGTGGCTTTTGCCAAGAACGGCGAGATCCTCGTCGGTCAGTCCGCCAAGAACCAGGCGGTCACCAACGTTGACCGCACCATTCGCTCCGTCAAGCGCCACATTGGTACCGACTGGACCATCGATATCGATGACAAGAAGTACACCCCGCAGGAGATTTCCGCCCGCACGCTCATGAAGCTGAAGCGTGACGCCGAGGCTTACCTGGGCGAGGACGTGACCGACGCCGTCATTACCGTCCCGGCTTACTTCGAGGATTCCCAGCGCCAGGCCACCAAGGAGGCCGGCCAGATTGCAGGCCTGAACGTCCTGCGTATCGTGAACGAGCCGACCGCCGCCGCACTGGCTTATGGCCTGGAGAAGGGCGAGCAGGAGCAGACCATCCTGGTCTTCGACCTCGGTGGCGGTACCTTCGACGTCTCCCTGCTGGAGATTGGTGACGGCGTGGTTGAGGTCATGGCTACCGCTGGTGACAACCAGCTCGGTGGTGACGACTGGGACCAGCGCATCGTCGATTGGCTCGTCGATAAGTTCAAGGCTTCCCAGGGCGTTGACCTGACCAAGGATAAGCGCGCTGTCCAGCGTCTGCGTGAGGCTGCTGAGAAGGCCAAGATTGAGCTGTCCTCCTCCCAGTCCGCCAACATCAACCTGCCGTACATCACGGTCGATGCTGAGAAGAACCCGCTCTTCCTGGACGAGACCCTGTCCCGCACCGAGTTCCAGAAGATCACCCAGGATCTGCTGGACCGCACCAAGGCTCCGTTCAACCAGGTCATCAAGGACGCTGGCCTGTCCTTGTCCGAGGTTGACCACGTGGTCCTCGTCGGTGGTTCCACCCGTATGCCGGCCGTGTCCGACCTGGTGAAGGAACTCACCGGCAAGGAGCCGAACAAGGGCGTGAACCCGGATGAGGTCGTGGCCGTGGGTGCTGCCCTGCAGGCAGGTGTCCTGCGCGGTGAGGTTAAGGACGTGCTGCTTCTCGACGTCACCCCCCTCTCCCTCGGCATCGAGACCAAGGGTGGCGTGATGACCAAGCTCATCGAGCGCAACACCACCATCCCGACCAAGAAGTCTGAGACCTTCACCACCGCTGATGACAACCAGCCGTCCGTGCAGATTCAGGTCTTCCAGGGTGAGCGCGAGATGGCTTCCGCTAACAAGCTGCTCGGCTCCTTCGAGCTCGGTGGCATTGCCCCGGCACCGCGCGGTATCCCGCAGATTGAGGTCACCTTCGACATCGACGCCAACGGCATCGTCCACGTGACCGCCAAGGACAAGGCCACCGGTAAGGAAAACACCATCAAGATTCAGGATGGTTCCGGCCTGTCCCAGGAAGAGATCGACCGCATGGTCAAGGACGCTGAGGCACACGCCGAAGAGGACAAGAAGCGCCGCGAGGAGCAGGAGACCCGCAACCAGGCAGAGTCCACCTCCTACCAGACCCGCAAGTTCATGGATGAGAACTCCGACAAGCTGCCGGAGGACCTCAAGACCCGCGTGACCGAGGCTGCTGACGCCGTCGACGAGGCCCTCAAGGGCGATGACATCGAGGCCATCAAGTCGGCCGTCGAGAAGCTGGGCACCGAGTCCCAGGAGCTGGGCAAGGTCCTGTACGAGGCCCAGGCTGCTGAGGCAGGCGCCGAGGGTGCCGCTGCTGGTGAGGCTGCTGGTGACCCGAACGTCGTCGACGCCGAGGTTGTCGACGAGGACGACGAGAACAAGGAGAAGTAAACCATGACCTCCCCTCAGGACCCGGGCAACCCGGCCAACACCGACCCTGAGGCAACCTCCGCCGACGCCGCGGAGGCTGCCGCCGCCGAGGCCGCTGCTGCCGATGGTGCTGCTGACGAGGCCGCTGAGGCCCAGGCTGACGCCGCGACCGCAGGCACCGCTGAGGCTGAAGCCGCCGTGGATGATGCCGCACGCGACATCGCCGAGGAAGAAGCGGCTGACCCGGCTGCCGATGCTGCAGAGAATTCCCTGGAAGCTCAGCTGGCTGAGCGCACCGAGGACCTCCAGCGCCTCAATGCGGAGTACACCAACTACCGCCGCCGCACCGAGCGCGACCGCCAGGCCGTGATCGAGACCACCAAGGCCAAGGTCCTGGCAGATTTCCTGCCTATCCTTGATGACCTGGAACTCGCACGCCAGCACGGTGACCTCAACGAAGGCCCGCTCAAGGCCATCGCGGACAAGCTCAACGGCGTGCTCAGCAACAACCAGCTGGTGCCTTTCGGTGAGGAAGGCGATGCCTTCGACCCCGAGGTGCACGAGGCCGTTCAGGACCTCTCCACTGGTAATGAGCAGGCAGTGGGCACGGTGCTGCGCCCTGGCTACAAGGTAGGCGAGCGTGTTGTGCGTACCGCCATGGTGATTATCGCCGACCCTGCCGGCCAAGCAGAGTCTGCTTCTCCGGATAGCCCGGATAGCGCAGAATAATGGCAGATGGTGGCGTCAGGGTGTTTCTTCCTTGACGCCACTCTTCTTTTAGATACAACTTTTGAGATTCTCCTGAAAGGAGGAGATGCCCAGTGAATGCTAAGCCAGAATGGGCAGACAAGGATTACTACGCGGATCTGGGGGTCTCCTCGTCCGCTACCGCCGACGAGATTAAGCATGCTTACCGCAAGCTCGCCCGCGAGAATCACCCCGACGCCAACCCGGACAACCCGGAGGCGGCGGAGAAGTTCAAGCAGGTGGCTGAGGCGTACGACGTGCTGTCTGATGCGTCCGACCGCAAGGACTACGACCAGTTCAAGGCCATGATGCGCAGCGGCGGTGGCTTTGGGCGGAGAGGAGGCGCCGGATTTCCCGGCGGGTTTCGATCCCCGAACATGGGTGGACCGGGTGCGCAAGAATTCGACCTCTCCGACATCTTCGGAGGATCCCCTCGAGGAGCGTCTCAAGGCGGCGGTTTTGGGGATATCTTCGGTGGCGTTTTCAACCGCGGCGGTGGTGCTGGCCACACAGCTCGGCCGTCGCGGGGGGCCGACGTCGAAACGCAGATAACCCTCTCCTTCCGCGAGGCAGCCAAAGGCACCACGATCCCGCTGCAGCTCAGCGGCGAGGCGCCGTGCACCACCTGCCACGGTTCGGGCTCGAAGACCGGGAAGCTGTCGACGTGTAAGACCTGCGATGGAACCGGTTTCACCTCTGAGCAACGCGGTACCTTCGGCCTCTCGGCGCCGTGTACCGACTGCGGTGGCACCGGCCAGCGCGCGGAGGATCCGTGCCCGGATTGCTCCGGCTCGGGAACCGTGCACCGCACGCGCTCCATCACGGTGCGCATCCCCGCCGGTGTTATCGACGGGCAGAAGGTGCGCCTTGCTGGCCAAGGCGAGGCAGGCCCCAACGGCACGCCGTCTGGTGACCTCTTTGTGGCCGTGACCGTGAAACCCGACGAGGTCTTCACGCGTGAGGGCGATGACCTGCACGTGACCGTCCCGGTCTCCTTCGCGGAGCTGGCCTTGGGGGACACCATCACGGTGCCCACCCTGGATTCGCCGGTACGCGTCAAGGTGCCTGCTGGTACCCCGGATGGCCGTACCTTGCGTGTCAAGGGCCGCGGTGTGCCGAAGCGCTCCGGCAAGGCTGGTGACCTTATGGTGAGTGTCCAGGTCGCTGTGCCCACCAATCTGGATGCCGCTGCCTCCTCGGCGCTGCGCAGCTATGCGCAGGCGGAGAAGGATTCCGGCTTTGACCCGCGCAAGGGTTGGGCCGGAAACCCGGTAAAGCGCTAGAGGGAGGTGTGTGATGAATAAAGACGCAACAGGCCGAAGCGACTCTGCGAAGCCGAAGGCGATGTACGTCATTTCCGTCGCAGCGGAGCTGTCTGGCATGCATGCCCAGACTTTGCGCACCTATGACCGCATGGGGCTGGTGTCCCCAGCTCGTACCTCCGGTGGCGGACGTCGCTACTCCGAAAGCGATATCGAGCTGCTGCGCAAGATCCAGGCCCTCTCGCAGGATGATGGCGTGAATCTGGCCGGCATCAAGTCCATCATCGAGCTGACAGCGGAGCGTGACCGCCTCGCCGCCGAGCGCGACGAGCTCCAAGCCGAGGTCGAGCGCCTCCGCAGCGAGTCCCGGCCGTCCCGTGGCGAGCTCGTGCACGTGCCGCGCTCCACCTCCGTGGTGATGTGGAAACCGCGCCGCGGCCGCCGCAGCTAGGCACCTTCACCCCCTCCTTGATGGAGGGGGTTCTACTGTTTTCGGCCTTTCCCAGTCTCGGCCGGCCCTGCCCGGCCACCCGTTTGGGCCTGGCCTGCGTGCCTGCTGCGCTCCCAGGGGCCCTAACTGACGCAGATCCTGCCCCACATTGCTCTGGGGTCCAGATCCCCGTCAGTTAGGGCCCTTCTTCTAGGCCAACTTCTGCGCTAGTTGCCCAGTGCCAAAAGCTTTCTTGTAGAAAAACGTGAGTTTGGCAGAATATATCGCTACACTCGCATTCAATGGTGTGTTGCCCGTCACTTTCTATGAATTTTGTGCGGGCGGCCGCCGTGATGGAAAAGAACCCACAAGAAAGGCACTACGCGCATGACTTTGTATGCAAACCCCGGAACTGACAATGCCATCGTCTCCTTCCGCGAGCGCTATGACAACTACATCGGCGGCGAGTGGGTTGCGCCCGTCGATGGCGAGTATATGGACAACATCACCCCGGTCACCGGTGAGGTCTTCTGCCAGGTAGCCCGCGGTAAGGAAGCAGACATTAACTTGGCTATCGACGCCGCCGAGAAAGCCTTCGAGACCTTCGGCAAGACCACTCCGGCAGAACGTGCTCTTTTGCTGCACCGCATTGCGGACCGCATCGAGGAGAACCTGGAGAAGATTGCTGTCGCGGAGACCTGGGAGAACGGCAAGGCTGTGCGTGAGACCCTCGCCGCTGACATCCCACTGGCCGTGGATCACTTCCGTTACTTCGCCGGCGCCATCCGTGCCCAAGAAGGCCGTCTTTCCCAGATTGACCAGGACACCGTGGCGTATCACTTCCACGAGCCGCTGGGCGTCGTGGGGCAGATTATTCCGTGGAATTTCCCACTGCTCATGGCCGCATGGAAGATTGCCCCGGCCCTGGCTGCGGGCAACACCATCGTGATGAAGCCGGCGGAGCAGACGCCTGCGTCCATCCTGCTGCTCATCGAGATTATTGAGGACCTCCTGCCCAAGGGCGTGCTCAACATCGTTAATGGTGTTGGCGACGAAGCCGGTGCGGCATTGTCCGGTTCTGACCGCATTGCCAAGATTGCCTTTACCGGCTCCACCCCGGTGGGCAAGATCATCAACAAGACCGCTGCTGACAAGGTCATTCCGGTCACCCTGGAGCTGGGCGGAAAGTCACCGTCCATCTTCTTCGCTGACATCATGGATAAGGACGATGACTACCTAGAGAAGTGCGTCGAGGGCTTTGTCATGTTCGCCCTCAACCAGGGCGAGGTCTGCACTTGCCCGTCGCGTGCGCTTATCCATGAGGACATCGCGGACAAGTTCCTTGAGCTGGCCGTGGAACGCGTAAAGAAGATCAAGATTGGGCATCCGCTCGATACCGAGACCATGATGGGTGCCCAGGCCTCACAGGAGCAGATGGACAAAATTACGGAGTACCTCGAGGTGGGCCCGAAGGAAGGTGCGGAAACCCTCGTCGGCGGCCACGTGAACAAGGTGGAGGGCCTGGAGAACGGCTACTACATCGAGCCCACCGTGTTTAAGGGCACCAACGATATGCGTATCTTCCGCGAGGAGATCTTCGGCCCGGTGCTCTCCGTGGCCACGTTCAAGGACTTCGAGGAAGCTATTCAGATTGCTAACGACACCAACTTCGGCCTCGGTGCCGGTGTGTGGTCGCGCCACCAGAACACCTGCTACCGTGCTGGCCGCGAAATTCAGGCCGGCCGCGTGTGGATTAACCACTACCACGTGTACCCCGCTCACAGTGCCTTCGGTGGCTACAAGGAGTCCGGCATCGGACGTGAGAACCACCTTATGATGCTGGGGCACTACCAGGAGACCAAGAATATGCTCGTGTCGTACTCAGAGGAGCACGCCGGCCTATTCTAAAACGCACTGCGCAGCGGCTAGGTAAGTCCTAACGGCGCTGAGCAATAGAGCCTAGACCCCGCAGGAATGCGGGGTCTTTCCAATAGGTGCCGTGGTCGCCCGGTAAGCCGTTCGCGCCGGGGAGGGGAGAAGCACCGAAGTTGGGGGAGGACGGACTAGGCCCGTGGATGCCGCCGAGGGGACCGGTGGTCAGAGCAATGGGATCATCGGCATTGGTGGCACTCCACACACGGCCGTGGAGCTGGTCCGCGCTCGTGGTGGAAGCGCCAGGGCTGCCGACGAGCACGATGTCATCAGCAACCTTCTCCTCGTGGGCGGCCTTGCCCACGACGACCGAGCCATAGGAATAACCGATCAGCATGTGCTGCGCCCGAGGGAAGCGAGCGCGGAGTGCACGTTGAAAGCGAGTGAGCTCCGCCGCCCCGCGCCGGGCCGGCTCCTCGTGCACGGCGCGCGACAAGGAGGAAGGGGCGGAATAACCGAGCCACGCCACCGTGGGCCCACCGGTGGCATGGGCAATGGAGCGAGCACGCTCAAGCGAGGTTGGCCAACCTGCGGGATCGGAGGAACCTACACCGCCCACGAAGGTGCTGACGTTTAACACCTGCGCGGGCTGAGTGGCTAGTCCGGAGGGGTCGATAAGAGCCACGAGGCGCCCGGGACTGGTTTCCAGAATGGTCATATCTGGATTCGCGGCGGCGAGCATGCGGACCTCGTCGCTGGCGAGGGTGAGTTGCACCTGATGGAGCTCGGCAAAGGAGAGATCAGCATAATCGTCGAGGCGGGTTGGGGGAGCGGACATCTCCGGTGTGCACAGGGCGTGGAGTTGGCGGGCGCAGGCCCAATCGAGGGCGTCGGCAAGCGCATCGAGCTGGCCCATGAGACTACTGCGTGGATGGGTAAGAGGGGAAGCACTGAGGCGGGCGCGAAGGTTCTCAATCTTCTCCTGGAGGGGAGCGTAGAGCGACACGATCTGGGCGGCCATACGCATCTGCTGGGCGGGGCTGAGAAGGCTATCCGTGCCGCGGCGAAGAGCGGAGCGGGCAGCATCGCCAGCGGCGCCAGAGATAGCTAGAGCCACCCAATGATGGTGGGACTCATCGATATAATTATCCAGCTCACGGGATAAAGCGGAGAGTTCAGACGAGGTGGCATAGAGGGTCTGCGCGGTGCTCATCGGAAACCTTCCAAACGGGCGGACAGCTCGGAATCGATATCGTTGGCCGCCACCACGAAACGCTCAAGGTCCTCTAAGTGGGCCATGCGCGCGGCGTCGCTGGAGCGGCGAGAAGATTCCCACTGGGAAGCTAAACGCGCGAGCGCCGCAGCGGTGCGGGGCGGGGCATCTAAAGCTGTGGGGCCGGGTGGCGGGCGGTGGTCATAGAGGTTGCGGATCTGGGTGAGGGCAGCATGGTCAATGTCGAGGTGGTTCATAGCATCGAGACTGCGCCAGGTGTCCTATCGCCGTAAAGAGCGGCAACCGCGAATCCACGAAATCTGTGGATAACTAGTCCGGGCTCGTCTACCGTAGGCCGCATGAAGGTAGCAGCAGTACAGTTCACCAGCACCGGAGACGTGGAGGAGAACCTGGCCGTAGCGCTGGGGAAAATCCAGGAGGCGGCGGAGAATGGCGCCCAGCTCATTGTCTTGCCGGAGGCCACCACGCAGAGCTTTGACTCCGGGCGTCTAGACACGCATGCGGAGGGCTTCGACGGTCACGTGGTGACTGCGGTGCGGGCGCTGGCGGAAGAGCTCGGCGTGTACGTGGTGCTGGGCATGTTTGCTCCCGCCGATACTGTCGAGCGCGGTGAGAAGACCATCAACCGCGTCACCAACGTGGCGCTCATTGCCGGCCCAGGTGTGCTGGGAGGCTACGAGAAGATGCATACCTACGACGCCTTCAATTACCGCGAATCCGATACCGTTCGCGCGGGCGATTCACTTGTGACCTTCGAGGTTGAGGGCATCACCGTTGGCGTGGCCATTTGCTATGACATTCGCTTCCCCGAGCAGTTCAAGGAGCTGGCCCGCCAGGGCGCGCAGCTCATCGTGGTGCCCACGAGCTGGGCGGACGGTGAGGGCAAGCTAGACCAGTGGCGTCTGCTCACCGCTGCTCGCGCCTTGGATTCCACCAGCTATATTCTTGCTGCGGGCCAGGCGCGCCCCGGCGGGGAGGCGAAGGCCGGGGAAGACTCAGGGCCGACCGGTATCGGGCACTCGGTGCTCGTGGCCCCCGACGGCACCCGCGTGGCCGAAGCCGGTTATGAGCCTGAAATCCTCTACGGCGAGGTTGACCCGGACACCGTGGCCTCGGTGCGGGAATCCCTCCCAGTGCTTGACGCCTAAGCGCTTCGAGCGCTTAGGCGCTTTGAGCGCTTAGGTCCACTGGGATTTCTTCCACGCCGCCCAGGCCTCCCAATCACCGCCCCAGCCATCGAGCTCGGCTGCCGACGCCGTCCATTCACTACCGCGCTGCCAGCCTTCCGTGATGATGGATTCCGGCTTTACCCCGCCCTTGAGTAGCGCGGCCTGGGCCACCTCCACGCGGTCAGCCGCGCCGATGAGCACGAAGCGCCGGTTGGTGCCGTGGGCTAGGACCGGGTCCATGGGCTCTGCAGCGACGATGGGGGAGAAACCCGCTGCCGGGGCGGTTGCGCCAAGCAGCCACGGATCGGTCGCATCGCGAACAATGTGCTGAATCTTTAGGGAGGGCACCAACGCTTGCAGGTTCGCCCGAAACTCTGTGTCATAGTGCTTGCCCGGGGTAGGTGCGACGACGACCACGCGCAGGCCCGAGGGGAGGTCGGGGAGGGCGTCGAGAAGCAAGGCGCGCGCACCGGCCCACCCAGTGCCGAAGGCGATGAGGGTCGTGGAAGGGCCGAGACGCACCGGATCACCCGTAGGGGCGCCGAGCGTCCACCAATCGCCCGGTTGGGCCTTCGCCAACATGGATGAGGCCTCACCAGCCAGGGCCACGTGGAAGGTCAGCTGGCCTGAGGGATCGGCCGGAGCGGCAGGGGTGAGCAGGCGCCACGTGCCTGGGGTGAGCTGCGACGTGACTGGCACAGACTGTCCCGCGCGGTACTCCACTGGCACACCTGACTCGAGCCGCACTACGGCCGTGCGCCGATTCGGCTTCTCGACGGCCACGACTTGGGCGCTATGGGCAGGAGCAACACCGGAGACGTCGGCAAGCGCGGCGGCCTCCTGCATGAGCGAACAGATACGAGAAATGGTGCGCGTGGCCACGCTGTACTGATGCGGCGTGAGCCCCAGCACGCTGAGGCCGTGGATAAGCGAAGCCTCAAACTGGGGATAGATCTCCGGTGGGAAACCATGCCGGCGGTGCTCGCGGCCCAAGCGTCCTAGGCGTTCGGCCACATCGGGGGGAATCCTGCCCTCCTCGAGGTTCTCCAACACCCACGCCAAGGCCGGCGCCATCGAGGGATGGGTGTCTTTCATAGAGAGAGCAAAAATCTGGCGGGCCTGCGCCACGGTGGCGAAAAAGTGACCGTGTACTGCGTCGCGGTACTCCTCGGCGTGATTGCGCAGATGCTCACCCAGTTCCCTCATGCCCGCCCATCATAGTCGCCGGGGGTAGCCATTAATTACCCACGGATTATAAGCAGGGGTGGCATAGCGGGCATGTGGTTGTAGTGTAATCTACGGTTCATTTCCCGGAAGAGGGTGACTCTTATCTCTATGACGCCGCCATGAGCGGCACGGAAGGAAGATTTCGCATGGAAGAATTCTCTGCGTATACGATCATGGTCGATGTCGGCTGGATCTCGTTGCTCATGGTCATCGGCAACGTACTGCGCCACAAGATCAAGTTCGTATTCCAGGATCTGCTCCTGCCCGCCCCCATCACCGCGGGCCTCCTCGGCCTCATCCTTGGCCCCAACGTCCTGGGCTGGGTAGGCCTGTCCGATAATCTCGGCAGCTACACGTCGCTGCTTATCGCGGTGGTCTTTGCTTCTATGGCCTACTCCATGGAGATGGGCGGCAACATGGGCAAGGGTGCTCGCAACATGTGGGGTTATTCCACCATGATGTTCACCGGCCAGTGGGGCTTGTTTATTGTGCTGGGTCTGCTCCTGTTCAAGCCCACCTTCGATACCCCGGACTGGTTTGGCATGATGCTGCCTGTGGGCTTCACCGGTGGCTTCGGTACCGCAGCAGCCGTGGGCGGCGCCCTGGAGGGCGTGGGCGCAGATGCCGCTTCCTCCCTGGGCTTTACGTCCGCAACGGTGGGCACGCTGGCCGCCATTGTCGGCGGCATTGTGGCTGGTAACTGGGGAATCCGCAAAGGCAAGGTGTCGCATGTGCCGAAGGAGCTTCCGGAGGAACTGCGCCGCGGATACATCTCCCGCCTTGAGGACCGCCCGTCGGTGGGCCGTGCGACAACCAACCCCTCCGCCATTGAGCCCATCACCCTCCACGTCGGCTTCATTGCGCTGACCGTCATGACCGCCTACGGCATCAACCAAGGCATCGCGTCCCTCTGGGAGAACGTTTCTATCCCACTGTTTGCCATGTCCATGGTCGTGGGCCTTATCTTCCGCGCCATCATGAACATGGTGGGCGCCAAGGACTACTTGGACAAGGACACCGTGAGCTCCGTGTCCGGCGCTGCTACCGACTACCTCATCGCCTTCGGCGTGGCGGCCATCGTGCCGGCAGCTGTCGCGGCCTACTGGCAGGCACTCCTCCTCCTCTTCGTTCTGGGTACCATCTACTGCGCGTTCTTCCTTATCTGGTTCCCGGCGGAGTTCTTCGGCGAGCGCTGGATCGAGCGCGGCATCTTTGGTTGGGGCTGGGCCACCGCTACCGTGGCCACCGGTATCGCCATCCTCAAGATCGTGGACCCGAAGCTGAAGTCCGGCACTCTTTCGGAGTATGGCATGGCCTACATCGGCTTCGGACCCTTTGAGATCTCCTGGACCATCCTCGCCCCGATGGCCGTCATGTATGGCTTCACCGCAGGCTTCGGTTGGGTCTCCTTGGGCATTGCGGTGGTCATCTACCTCGTGTTCAAGTTCACTGGCATGATGCCGCCGCGTGGCACCATCTTCAAGGAGGGCATCGGACACGTCGGCGAACGCAAGTAATCTCGCGCTATTCTAGCCCCGGCTGCGGCCGGGGCTTTTATTGTCTAAATATTTTTATGGTGGATTGCGGACTTCGAAGCGGTATTGCCAATTAAGTGCATGCGATCGTAGAAAGGCGAATCTGCGAAACTCTGACGAGGAAAAAGCTGAAGTTATTATATTTTTCCGGGGATGTTTATGGTGTGAAGACTTGGGGTAGGATGTTGTGGTGGCGTCACTGTCCCGCGGCAGTGTGATGTTGAAACTAACTGTCGCCTGCACATTGCTGTTTATATATTATTCGGGCTAAAATCTGAGAAGCTGTTAACCTAGTCCTATCCCTCCTCTTACCCATCGGGCTCAAGCTTAGGAAAATGCATGAAGTATCTATTTGCGGATTCGCCTCGTGAGGCCATCCTCGAGGCGGCGGTCCATGTTGCTGCTGCTCATGGTGATGACGCTGTCACAGTGGAGTCGGTGGCCAAATATGCCGGTCTACAGCCCTCTGATGTTACTGCTGTATTTTCCGATCGTGCCGAGATTGTTTCCGCTATCTACGAGTACTTGTCCCAGCGCAAGGTGTCGTTTCTCAAGGAAACCCTTGAAACTAATCCTGGCTACGCCGATCTTTTCACCAAGCTCACGACGTTTACTGAGGCGTACTACGAATATGCCGAGCGTGAGCCGGAACTATTCCGCTACCTCTTCGAGCAAAAAGCCTGCGTTTTGGAGGATGAATGGCGGACCATCTGTGAGGGAAAACCATCCAACAATATGGCGCTCGATCTTGTCTACGAGAACATGGTGGCCATCGCCGAGCATGCGGGGCTTGAGGTGGGACCGGATGTGTGTCCGCCGACGTTGGCAAAGTTGAGCGTAGCCAGCTGGGCCACTGTCCATGGCATGGCCCACCTCAGTGTGCTGGGAGTCCTGCGCCATCAGCATTCGGTAGTCCGCCGTTTCAACCTGCGTGAAGTGGGCAAGGCGCTTATCGGCACCCTTTTTCAAGCCGCGGATACCTGCGAGACGCCGGATATGAGGGCACCTATGGAGGAGTACCGTGAGCGCCTGCGTCAGTATGATTCGGGCCGCGATAATATTCCGGATATTTCTGCCATTGAGGATCTCACTGCGCTACCTGCTGACGAGGCTCGCGTTGCCATCATGGAACGCGCTATTCAGCTAGCCGGCAAGAATGGCATGCACGCTGTGACCATTGAGAACGTTGCTGAGTACTTTAACGTGTCCGATGTTTTCGTGGCCTCCCTTGCAGATAATGACTTTGTTCTGCGGGAGCGCGTCGAGCAGGAAACGGACCGTGAACTTGAGAGTCGAATTCTGTATCTCCTTGACCAGCTCCCGGAGGATGCTCCTGCGCGCGAGAAGCTTCTGTGCATTGCGGTGGCGTACTTTGCGTACGCGATTTCGGAACCGGAACGCTACAGCGCATGTATTGCAGCGGCGTCTGGCTCCGTTGTCCCGCTCAGTGAGGATGGTGAGGAGCAAACCCAGATGGGCGAGTCCTTTGCTCTGCTCATGCGCTTCACGCGTGAAGCGCTGCGGGAGGCCGGCCACGAGCCGGAAGATCGCTTGGTCTATATCAAGAACTTCACCCTGTGGGCTGGTGCTGATGGCATGTGCCACCTAGCTTCTGTGGGCGAGTTCCGCACTATCGATATTGAAGAGAAGTGGTCCATCTACTACGCCGTGGTGGGTATCGTCTTCGCTTCCTTTGCGTACAGCCTGCGCAGCTAAACGCCCCGCAACTCTGATGTCCGCGCGCCTGTGGCACGCGGATTTTTTATGCCCATCCTGCCTCCACCGGCGGCATCCAAGAAAGTTGAGCGCACCAGTATCAACCAGGGGCTGAAAAGTTTTCCAAAAAAGATCTACTTGAGTGGAACAGACTCAAGTTCTTTGGCGTTATAGTCGGTGAAGCTTCCTTTTCCTCCCCATACCGCACGGGCCGACACTGCACGGGCCACCATCGTACGAGTTGTGGGAAGGGGAGGGGAAGGACTGAGAAACACAAGGAGAAAACTAATCATGAGTTCGTTCAACCCCACCACTAAGACACAGGAGGCGCTGCAGCAGGCGCTGCAGGTAGCCTCCACCAACGGCAACCCGGATATCCGTCCGGCACACCTTTTAGCAGCAATCCTCGAGCAGAAGGATGGCATTGCCGCCCCAGTGCTCAAGGCCACCGGCGTGGATCCGGAGACCGTCCTGAAGGAGGCCCGCCAGCTCGTTGATGCCCTGCCCAAGGCAGAGGGCGCCAACATGGCGAACCCAAACTTTAACCGCGACGCACTCAACGTCTTAACCCGTGCCCAGGAGCTGGCCGGGGAGCTCGGTGATGAGTACGTCTCCACCGAGGTTCTCCTAGCCGCCATTGCGGGTTCACAGTCGGATGCTGCGGAGCTTTTGACCTCTCGTGGCGCTACCTATGATGCGCTCAAGGGTGCTTTCCCCTCCGTGCGTGGTGCTGCGAAGGTGACCTCGGAAAACCCCGAGGATCAGTTCCAGGCCCTTGAGAAGTACGCGACCGACCTGACTGCCCGCGCCCGTGAGGGCAAAATTGACCCGGTTATTGGCCGTGATCAGGAAATCCGCCGCGTGGTGCAGGTGCTCAGCCGCCGCACGAAGAACAACCCGGTCCTCATCGGTGAGCCGGGCGTGGGTAAGACCGCCATTGTGGAGGGCCTCGCCCGCCGCATCGTGGCCGGTGACGTTCCGGAGTCACTCAAGGGCAAGACCCTGCTGAGCCTAGACCTGGGCTCCATGGTTGCTGGCGCGAAGTACCGCGGTGAGTTCGAGGAGCGCCTTAAAGCCGTTCTCGATGAGATTAAGGCTTCTGAGGGCCAGATCATCACCTTCATCGATGAGCTGCACACCATCGTTGGTGCCGGTGCCTCCGGCGATGGCTCGATGGACGCCGGCAACATGATTAAGCCTATGCTGGCCCGCGGTGAACTCCGCCTCGTCGGTGCCACTACGCTGGATGAATACCGCAAATACATCGAGAAGGACGCCGCTCTGGAGCGCCGCTTCCAGCAGGTCTATGCCGCCGAGCCTTCCGTTGAGGACACCATCGGTATCCTCCGTGGCCTCAAGGAGCGCTACGAGGTGCACCACGGCGTGCGCATCCAGGACTCCGCCCTGGTCTCTGCTGCGGAATTGTCGCACCGCTACATCACCAACCGCTTCCTGCCGGACAAGGCCATTGACTTGGTTGATGAGGCCGGTTCCCGCCTGCGGATGGAAATTGATTCCTCCCCGCAAGAAATCGATGAGCTTGAGCGCATTGTCCGCCGCCTCGAAATTGAGGAACTTGCGCTGAAGAAGGAGTCCGACGCTGCCTCGAAGGACCGTCTGACCAGTCTCCAGCAGGAACTAGCAGATGAGCGCGAGAAGCTCGGTGAGCTCAAAGCCCGCTGGGCCAATGAGAAGAAGGCCATCGATGATGTCCAGGATCTCAAGGAAGAGCTCGATGACCTGCGCCGCCAGGCAGAAATTGCGGAGCGTGATGGCGACCTAGCCCTCGCCTCTGAGATTAACTACGGCAAGATGCCCCCACTGGAGAAGGAGCTGGCCGCCGCCGAGGAGAAGGCCTCCGCGCAGCGCAACACCATGCTGAGTGAGGAGGTCACCCCGGACACCATCGCGGAGGTCGTCTCCGCATGGACCGGTATTCCCGCCGGCAAGATGCTGCAGGGAGAGACTGAGAAGCTGCTCAACATGGAATCCGTCCTGGGCAACCGCGTCGTGGGCCAGAAGGAGGCAGTAACTGCGGTCTCGGATGCTGTGCGCCGCGCCCGCGCTGGTGTGGCGGATCCAAACCGCCCGACTGGTTCCTTCCTCTTCCTCGGCCCGACGGGTGTGGGTAAGACGGAGCTGGCGAAGGCCCTGGCGGACTTCCTCTTCGACGATGAGTCCGCGATGGTCCGTATCGACATGTCCGAGTTCGGTGAGAAGCACTCCGTCGCGCGCCTCGTCGGTGCCCCTCCGGGATACGTAGGCTACGACGCCGGCGGGCAGCTCACGGAGGCGGTGCGTCGCCGCCCCTACACGCTGGTGCTTTTCGACGAAGTGGAGAAGGCCCACCCCGATGTCTTCGACGTCCTCCTGCAAGTCCTTGATGAGGGCCGCCTGACCGACGGCCAAGGCCGCACCGTGGACTTCCGCAACACCGTCATCATCCTCACCTCCAACCTAGGTGCCGGCGGCACCAAGGAAGAGGTCATGGAGGCGGTCAAGCGCAACTTCAAGCCGGAGTTCATCAACCGCCTCGATGATGTTGTCATGTTTGAGCCGCTCACCGCGGACCTGCTCTCTGGCATCGTGGACATCCAGCTCAAGGGCCTCACGGACCGCTTGTCTGGTCGCCGCCTGACGCTTCAGGTGTCTGACGCTGCCAAGCTGTGGTTGGCTGAGCGCGGCTATGACCCCGCTTACGGTGCCCGCCCGCTGCGCCGCCTCATCCAGCAGGCCATCGGTGATCAGTTGGCGAAGAAGTTGCTGGCCGGGGACATCGTGGATGGTGACACCGTGCACGTTGACGTGGCCGATGGCGGCGAACGCCTCGACCTGGCTGCGCGCCGCTAAACCCGCCGCCGCGCGCCATTGAGCTCATGCCCTTATCATCAGGGGCATGAGCATTTTGGTCTCCCCACACGAGCTTCGTGACAAGATTTACCGCGGCGACAAGACAACTATCCTTTCTTCCCTCTGGGCTCCTGGTGAAGGCGAGGCCTTCAACCAATTCTCCTCCCTCCACGTGCCCACCGCCCAGTACGCGGACGCCGCTTCCGCCTTCGTGGGCCTGCCCGGCTCCACGGCGGGACGCAACCCCCTCCCGAAGCCGGAAAAGATGCAGGAGTGGATTAACCACTGGGGTCTGCGTGAGGATTACGAAGTCGTGGTCTACGACGAGGGCCGTGGCCTCTTTGCAGGCCGCGCTTGGTGGACGCTGCGGTGGGCGGGCGTGCAGAACGTCCGCATCCTTGACGGCGGCCTGTCCAACTGGCGTGCCCAGGGGCTGCCCACGATGACCGGCCCGGGCAACCTCGGCATGACCTCCACCATCACGGTTCAGCCAGGCTCCATGCCCACGGTCACCATCGATGAGGTTAAGGAACATACGGGCCTGCTTCTCGACGCCCGCACGCGCAACCGCTTCGCCGGCCGCCGCGAGAACCTCGACCTTAAGGCCGGCCATATCCCGGGCGCAGTGAACCTGCCGGAGCGCCTCTTCCACACGGATGGTGTGACCGTGTGGCGCTCGCCGGAGGAGATCCTCGATATCCTGGGGCAGCACGGCGTGACCAAGGAGAACACCGACGGAGCCATCATCTATTCCGGCTCCGGTAACCACTCCTCCCTGGCCATTGCCCTCCTCGAGTACGTGGGCTTTACCGGTCTGCGCCACTTCGTGGGCGGCTGGTCCCAGTGGTCCGCGAACCCGAAGAACCCCGTCGAGCGCGGCGACCGCGACCACGTTTAATCGCACCACCCTCAGCCCCGCGCCCACCACAGTGCCCCGCTCGGCCCGCTCGCCTTAGCGATTCTGTGCTGCCAAACCAGTACGTGACCAGCGTGCCAGCACGGATCGGGCGCGCCGGGCTATTAGAGTCGGTCAGTGATGCCTTTCGTACTCTTAATCCTCGCCATCGCCGCACTTGCGGCGGGCGTAGCGCTGCTCTGGTGGGACCAGCGCCAGCGCACCACACCCCCCACGGTCGACGCCGCAGACTCCACCATCGAGCCCGAGCTAGAGCCCCAGCCGGAACCTGTGCCAGAGCCCGAGTACGAACCAGCCCCCGAACCGGAAGCAGCTCCCGAGCCAACACCCGAGCCAACACCCGAGCCAGCCCCCGCCACCCCGGACTCAGATCCGGCTGAAGAGGCCACTGACGACGCCACCGACGACGCCACCGAAGAGCCACTCCCGGCACCCCGCTTTGCTGAGCGTGCGGAGCGGGCCAAGCACTTGGTGCCTGGCAGCGCTCGCCGTGAGCGCAAGGCCTTTGGTCAGCAGCGCGGCTGGGACTATGCCAAGCATGACTCCTACCTGGCTGATGAATGGACGCGCGGCGCCGCCGCTCGTGGCCAGGAGCCCAAGGACATCGTCGCCGGGACCGTCCGCGGCCATGAAACACTGCTCTTTGACATGGGAGCTATTCCGGTCATGGCCATGCGCACCGGCGCGGCTTCCGACATCGTGGTGGATATGCGCCGGGTTGGGGAGACGGTGGACAACCCCTCCGAGGATTTGGTGCACGTGTGCACCGAGGAAGGCTTCGATATCTATGCGTCCGAGGCCGGCGTGGGACAACGGCTTATTGATGACCGCGTGATCCACGCCCTGCAGACCCTGCCGGCCGCAGTGACGGCCGTGTGGATGGAAGGGGAGTGGGTCCTCGCCCAAACCACCAAGCAGGCGCGCAGCTCTGAGTGGGAGGAGCTTCTTGAACCGCTCGCCCTCCTCGCGGATTCCGCCCGGGTACTTCCACCGCGCTCTGAGGCGACCCAGGTCCTGCGTGTGGAGGAGCTCGACCCAAGCCGCGACATCCCGGAACCCCCGCAACCTGAGCCCACTGGCCCCACGGCGGTCCCGGACCGTGATGCTTCCCTTGGTGCTCCCAACATCCAGCGCCCCACCGAGCCTGTGGTGATGCCAAGCCGCACGGCAAGTGAAGCTCGCGGCACCATCGACCACACCAGCTTGGGCGCAGACGAGGTCGATGCTATTGCCGATGGCCACGAACACCCCACCCACGAACACAATCAAGCGCGACTGCCGCGCCGCCTTGACGGCGGCTCCTCTATTTTCGACTAGACGCATCGCCAGCAGCGGCTGCCGGCTCTGGCCGCCGGCCCCGGCTGCTGGCGGCCAGCTTTGATTGCCTACCTCGGCTGGTGAGGGCCTCGCGTGCGGGAGAGGGTAGACTACAGGGCGGATTTTTAAAGGCCACAAAAGGCTAGGAACAAGCCACACACAAAGGAGCGCGCGATGAGCCTGGATCAGCAGAAGAAGCAACGCCTAGCAGAACTGGTAAAGGAGCTGGCCGTTGTTCACGGCAAGGTCACGCTGTCCTCTGGCAAGGAGGCCGACTACTACGTTGACCTGCGCCGCGCCACTCTGCAGCATGAGGCTTCGCGTCTCATCGGCTCCCTGCTGCGCGAGCTCACCGCCGATTGGGACTTTGCCGCTGCCGGCGGCCTGACCATGGGCGCGGACCCGGTTGCGCTGTCCATCATGCATGCAGATGGCCGCGACATCGATGCTTTCGTCGTCCGCAAGGAAGCCAAGAAGCACGGCATGCAACGCCAGATTGAGGGTTTCAACGTGGAGGGCCAGAAGGTTCTCGTCGTTGAGGACACCACCACCACTGGTAACTCTCCGCTCACCGCGGTTAAGGCTCTGCGCAAGGCCGGTGCTGAGGTCGTCGGCGTGGCCACCGTGGTGGATCGCAACACCGACGCCGGTGCCGCGATTGCCGCCGAGGGACTGGAGTACCGCTACCTGCTGGGCCTTGAGGACCTCGACCTTGCCTAACCCCGGCGACGCCGCGAATCCCAGCGAGTCTGCACACCAGGCAGACCCAGCCGATGTCACGGACGCTAAAGGCCCCACCGAGTGGAACGAAGGCCGCCACGGCGTCGGCCCCTGGGAAGGTCCGCTGCCAGAAGGTCCCGAAGCAGAGAAGTATGACCCAGAGCTGCTTGCTGAAGGTGACCGCCGCAACGTCGTTGACGCCTACCGTTACTGGACGCGCGAGGCCATCCGTGAGGATATCGACACCCGCCGTCATGCGCTGCACATCGCTATCGAGAACTTTGAAAACGATGCCAATATCGGCACAGTGGTTCGCACGGCGAATGCCTTCGCGGTCGACACGGTGCACATCGTTGGCCGCCGTCGCTGGAACCGCCGTGGCGCCATGGTGACAGATAGGTACCAGCATCTGATGCACCACGCGGATGTCAGCGAGTTGATGGCCTGGGCCGCGGACCAGGGACTCACGGTCGTGGCCATCGATAACACCCCCGGGTGTGTGCCTTTGGAAACCGCAGAGCTTCCGGAGCGCTGCCTTCTCCTCTTCGGGCAGGAAGGCCCCGGGGTCAGCCCCGAGGCCCAAGACGCCGCACTCATGACCTGTTCAATCGCCCAATTTGGATCTACACGCTCCATCAACGCGGGTGTGGCCGCGGGGATTGCTATGCATGCCTGGATCCGCCAGCATGCAGACTTGTCAAAAGCATGGTGAGACCCCGCCCACTATGTTTACATGAGAGGTAACACATTCACACGCTAGGATGATGAGACAAACGTGTTAGAAAAATGGGCCCACCGCGCTGACCTCGCGGAGACAGCCATCAATGAGCGCCACGCGCACGCCGTGTGGGGCCTGCCGCGTACCAACCTTGCCGTGGTGAGCTGGCCGCCCACCACCAAGGAATCGCTCTTCGTCCATTGGCACTACTGGTGGCAGGCTCACTACTTGGACTGCCAAGTCGACGCCGCACTGCGCAAGAACACCAAGATGCGCCGCACACTTATCGCGAACACCATTCGTGGCATCCACGTGCGAAACCTGCGCGCGTTGACGAAGAACCGCTACTACGATGACAAGGCCTGGATGGCCCTGGCTATGGCCCGCGCCGGCGAGCTGAAGAAGCTGCGCCCGCACAAAAAGCTCGGCACTCTGCAGGGCAATATCCACGCGGGCCTTGACGCCCAGGAGGGCGTGCTGCCGTGGCGTGAGGGCGAAACCTTCCTCAACGTGCCCTCCAATGGCCCCGGCGCCATCATGCTGGCCCGCATGGGCCGCTTGGAGGAAGCCCGCCATATCGTGGACTGGATCTATGACCATCTCATTGATGATGACGGCTTCGTCATGGATGGCATCCGTATGCGCATGGATGGCCGCGAGATCGTTCGTGCCATCCACCCTTATTGCCAGGGTGTGGTTCTCGGCGCATGCCTGGAAATCGTCCTCGCCTTGCGTAAGAAGTCTGGGCTGACCTCCCTGGAGACCATCGACACCATCCACGAGGCGGAGCTGGCCAAAGACATGATGGACTACACCACCCGCATTCGCAGCCTCGTACAGGCGGTGGCCACGGGTATGGCTACCCACACTGGTGTCATCGATTGGAATACTGGCGATGGCGATGGCGGGCTTTTCAAGGGCATCCTCGCGCGCTATCTCGCTGATGTTGCCGTGCGCCTGCCCGGTGATTCACCTGCCAACCGTGCGACGAAGAAGCTGGCTGCTCGCCTAGTCATGTGCTCCGCGGAGTCCGTGTGGGAGCACCGACTCGAAGTAGACGGGCTGCCCATTTTCGGCTCCGACTGGACCGCTGATGCCAAGCTGCCCCACAACTATGGTTTCGGGCCGTCAAGCTTGGGGCAGAAGGTCGGGATTATCCGCGTGGCTGAGCGGGACTTGTCCGTTCAGTTGTCCGGGTGGATGCTCCTGGAAGCCTGCACCCGGATTGTGAAGCACAAGTCAAAATCTAAGTAGGTAAGAAAAACTACCTGGCTGTGGCGTACATTCATCTGCGTGCGCCACCCCCTTTAAGTGAGATCACAGTGCATCTCACGGCGCAAATCAACAATAGTAGGCATACTTGGGTGTTGGAACGTGTTGTTTCGCTCGACAATGGAGCAACACGGCTTACTGCACAGCAACTCCAAAGGATGGATCTACATGCCAATCGCAACCCCTGAGGTCTATAACCAGATGCTCGATACCGCCAAGAAGGGCGGCTTCGCATTCCCGGCCATCAACTGCACCTCCTCCGAAACCATCAACGCAGCACTCCGCGGCTTCGCCGAGGCTGAGTCCGACGGCATCATCCAGTTCTCCACCGGCGGCGCCGAGTTCGGTTCCGGCCTGTCCGTGAAGAACAAGGTTGCTGGTGCTCAGGCCCTCGCTGCCTTCGCTAACGAGGCGGCTAAGCACTACGGCGTCAACATCGCCCTGCACACCGACCACTGCCAGAAGGAAGTTCTGGATGACTACGTGCGCCCGCTGATGGCCATCTCCCAGGAGCGCGTTGACCGCGGCGAGCTCCCGCTCTTCCAATCCCACATGTGGGATGGTTCCGCTATCCCGATCGATGAGAACCTGGAGATTGCCCAGGAGCTCCTAGAGAAGGCAAACAAGGCCAACATCATCCTTGAGGTTGAGATTGGTGTCGTTGGCGGCGAGGAGGACGGTGTCCAGGCTAAGGCTGGCGCTAACCTCTACACCTCCCCGGAGGACTTTGAGAAGACCATCGATGCCCTCGGCACCGGTGAGAAGGGCCGCTACCTGCTGGCCGCTACCTTCGGCAACGTCCACGGCGTGTACAAGCCGGGCAACGTGAAGCTGCGCCCGGAGGTTCTCGACGAGGGCCAGAAGGTTGCCATCAAGAAGCTCGGCCTTGAGGACGGCGCGAAGCCGTTCGACTTCGTCTTCCACGGCGGCTCCGGCTCCGAGAAGGAAAAGATCGAGGAGGCTCTGCGTTACGGCGTCATCAAGATGAACGTTGACACCGATACCCAGTACGCCTTCACCAACCCGGTCGCTCGCCACATGTTCTCCAACTACGATGGCGTCTTCAAGATCGACGGCGAGGTGGGCAACAAGAAGGTCTACGACCCGCGCTCCTACATGAAGAAGGCCGAGCAGGCTATGGCTGACCGCGTGGTTGAGGCCTGCACCGACCTGCACTCTGTGGGCAAGACCGTGTCCAAGTAACGGCCGGAGGGCTCGGTGCCTGGCAGAATCCCATCGAGGGAGCACGCCCTACACTCACGCCCTCGCAAGAATTGAGCACGATAGCTGCCGAACCCTTGAGGTTCGAATGGCTATCGTGCTTATTTTTTGCATTCCGCTTTCTTCACCCATGCCACTCCTTTATCTAGGTCGCGTAAAATACGGGAACCATGGGAACGCAAGAGTCATCGTCGAATACGTCGAGTACCGTCACGCGCGTTCGCAGGACTACCCGCGAGCAGCTGCGGCTGGTGGACAAGTCTCTCAAATCGCGCTTCACGCGTGTGCGCAACCGTCTTGTCTTCATGCTGCAGAGCACCCTGGGGGCTGGCTTGGCCTTCTACGTCGCGCATGATTTCTTTGGTCACGAGCAGCCCTTCTTCGCGCCGATGGCCGTCATCATCATTTTGGGGCTCTCCGGAAGTGATCGCATCAATCGCGCGGTGGACATGGCTATCGGTGGCGTCATCGGCGTTCTCGTGGGCACATTGCTCGTGGATGCGCTCGGCACCGGCCCGATTCACATGACCATCATTATTGGGCTGGCGCTCATCATTGGCTCTTTCGTCACCGGCTCGCAGCTGGTGTCCAATCAGATCGTCATTGCCGCCATCCTTATCGCGACCATCCTTCCCCCGGAAGAAATGGGTGGCGTTTCCCGCGCAATTGACGCCATCATCGGCGCGGTCATTGGTTTGACGATGATTATGTTGATCCCTACGTCACCCCTTCGCGCGGGCCGCTCGGAGGTGTCCAAGGTCTTGGGCATCACGTCGTCGGTTCTCAACGATGTGTCCAAAGGTTTGGAAGATGACGATCCGGACCGCATTCTTGAAGCACGTGATGCCGTCCGCGGCACGCAGGGCGATATCAACAACATGCTGAGCGCCACAAAGGGCGGTGCCGAAACCGCCCGCCTTTCGCCCTTCCTGTGGGGCTCGCAGCGCAACGTCCGTTCTCTCGAGCGTGTCCTTACCCCGGTCGATAACGTTGTTCGCGGCACCCGTGTGCTGTCGCGTCGCGCGCTTGTTCTGTCTGAGGACGGTGACAAGGCCACTACTGAGCAGATTGAGCTTATCGACGCCCTCTCGGACATCATGATGGAACTGTCCGGCCTCTACAGTCACCAATCCGCACGTGAGCGCCGCGTGGATGAGGCCCATGCCATCCCGGACATCGTTCACCGCCTACGCCAGCTCGCTGCGCGTTCCTCAATGGATATCGCGGGGGAGAACCCAGTGCTCTCCGCGTACTCGGTCTTGGCCCAGACGCGCTCCATCATTGTGGACTTGCTCATGATTTGCGGCATGTCCCGCGAGTCCGCCGTAGCCCAGCTTGCGCCTACCTCACAGCACCCGGCCTACCCGCCGGAGGTGCTGGAGGACGAAGATTAAGGATGACTAGGGCCGCAACTTTAGCAGTGCGAATTCGGAAATCATTCGGACTACTTGTTCGGTGAAGGCAAATCAGATGTGACTTTGGCAGCCAACAGAGAACTACTCTGAAAGTACCGATGCCTCTTCACAAAAGCTGAGCCGCGTCCACTTTCCTCATGCATGATTTCCTGCCCACCAGCGGTAGTGAGGGTCGAGGGATGCTCGGGTTCACTAAGGTGATAAACCTTATAGGTTTTCTCTGGAGGATAGCTTCTAACGAATTGATCTGAGAGGGCGTAGCTCATAATCTTCCCGAGACGATTTTCCTCGGGGTCGGATGATTTCTTAAGCTCGTTTGAGGTCTTCTTGTTCCAGTTAGAAGCGATTTCGATGTCTAAAACCCTTGGAAAGATTCCGATGATTTTCTGGCTGAAATAGAAACCTATGTAATCTACTTGTGCAAGTGGCGTGGAGGCTTCCAGAACCACGGCACCTACCCTTTGATAGAAGGTGAAAAGGGAGTCGTCCGCGTGCCCCAAGATCGCGGTATTGAGCTTTGGCGTGCGATTTGTGGCTAGCTCCGTGACGCGTTCGAGGTTTTCTAACCATAGTCTTGCATCTTGGTCTATCCAACTGGCAAGTCTTAAAATTTTCTTTAGCTCTACCGTTGGGTCCACGTTGAGAAGTGAGTCCTGATGAGCACACCGATTTCGTAGGACATTGAGGTCTGTCAACAGGGTTGCAACTATTTTCCTGCTACCTTGGCCCGGAAATGCATTTCGAAGGTATTTTCTCCAGATTTCCTCATTGGCATCGGACTTCGTGGAAAGTAGTGAAGCCCAGTACCCCATGTTCAGATGCGCGATGATGTCGTCCTTGGTGACAGGGCGTTTGTATTTCTTAGCTAACTTCGTGGAGAGTGCTGAAATATCGAAAGAATCTTGGTTCCAGCCGAAGTCAAATGGGTGAGCTTCGGCAATTGAATCGCTCATGGCATTCCGGAGCAAGACTTCTGTGTGATGAATGACTTCAGACAATGCAGCTGCGATTTGGGCGTTGAGTTCATATAGTTTCCATGCTTCCTCCGGTGTGCCACATTCTTGGAGGTATGGAGCGAATCTGGCATCGGATACCCAAGAAACTTTTCGCGTTAGTGGCATGGGCTTGTTCCTTCGGCAGTCGAGAGTGGTAAAGTCTTCCGCATACCGCCTAGGCGCATTGCACAATGCGCATGCGGTGAGGATTCGGTTTCGAGCCTAGTACCGTAAAGGTAATGCTGGCCGGATCCTCTTTTCGTTTTACCCTCAAACTCGGGCTCGAGAATTGGGCCTAAACGACATTTCGTGCTGGCTCCCACATTAGTGGCCCCAGTACTGAGCCAGATTGATCGGATTATTTAGCAGGATAATTAAGGCCGCACTATCTGCAGGTCGCGCAGGTGACGGTAGAACGTCACGCGTTTGACTGGGCGCGGTGCGCGGACTCCATCGACGCTGATGCTTAGCGACGGCCCCCCTGCCTGCACCGCCCTTCCTCTGACTACGCTGGCTGGGTCGAGTTGCCCTGGCTGCACGTGCTTGCGCAGCCGGCCGAACACCCCTCGTCGTGGCGAGGCATCTGCCGCAAAGCTCGATACTGCCCTCGCCGCCACGATGCCCGGGGCATCCGTCATGGGCACGAGGCGCGCACCGAAGACATTCTTCTCGCGGTCTGCGCGCAGCAGCACTGCGTCATCAACGATGATCTCGCCCGTGATCTCCTCATCCGTCCACTCGGCAATAGTGGCCGCACCCGCTACGGCAAGTCCTGCGTCATTGCGAATGAGCGGTACAGGTTTAACCGGTGCACTCAACGCAAACGAGAGCGCGTCTTCAGCGGATGTAGGCAGTCCCCAATTCATCGCTGCCGTCGATGTCTCATCGGTTGGCACGAAGCCTACCTCAGCCCACAGGTAATCAGCCCGCATCATCCGGGTGAGCACGGCGCTCAGCGCCGCGTCGCTACCTACGACGACTACGCGCAGCGGTTCACGCAGGAATCGTGCTTGCGGCGCGGGGCCAGGCGCACCAAGGTGGCTCACATCCGGCTGCGCGGCAATCTCATCGAGGGACGGTGTTGGATCCTCCGGGAGAAAGTCCTTTGCCAGGGCATCGAGCTCTTTGAGCTCGGATCGCGAGGGAAGCTCGCTCACGCGCAGGTGGCGGACTTTAATGCCACGTTCTTCAGTGAGGCTGGGTATGAGGGAGCCTGCCGGGCTACTTGCGAGTTGGCCGCCGCAGTCAAGAAGGGCACAGAACATACAAGAATCATAGAAGCGTCATCACTAAAGCAGTAATGGGAGGTGGGGCGGTGTGCAAAAGAACGGGGAGTCATGCCCAGATCTGTCGTGTGTGTCACAAGCTCTGAGTAGTTTTGCGGGTAGCTCCACGAGCTTTCATATATCTAAGAGTTCTCTTGAACACTGGGAGGTTTCTCACCTTGTCCGCTCGCATGACCACTCTGGTACTTGTCTCCACCGCCGGCTTGATGCTGAGCTCCTGCTCATTGGGCTGGACTACCACTCTCGATGAAGAACCGGCCTTCACCACGGCAGCGGCAATGACGCTGGCGGAATCGAATTCAGAGTCTGAAACGAGTTCCAGCTCCCCAACCTCGAGCACCACTACCTCCTCGCACACGACCGCTAGTTGCGGCGAAGACAAGAAGCTGAAGGATACCGAAATCGGCAAGGTTCTTGAGAAGAAGATCTCCTATGTGAAGGATTCTACGAAGAAACTCGAAAACATCCGCGTTGAAGAGGATGAATTCGACGCCTGTCAGTTCCTCAGCTATGTAGTCCTTACCGGCAAGTTGGATGGGGAACAAGTCAAGGTACCTGTGTTCTTTGTTAATGGTGAGGTATATGACGAGGAGGCAGTCTTCATCACCACGGGCTCCCTGACAATTACCAAGGATGGTGATGGATACGCCTACACGGCTGACGGCGCAGAGGGGATTAGTGGCGTCGAGGGAACTGTAGGCAAGCGACCAGGAACCGAAGCACCGTCCATGCACTCGACGTTTGACGGCTCTATAGAGGAGGTTCTTTTCCTAGATATGAGCTCGGAACCAACTGCTTCTGCCGACTTGGCCGAGGATGAGGAAGACCTGCGGGGTGAAAACCTCTTCTACATTAGGGCTGGATCCTGGGGCATGGCATGCGGTATCGATGAGGAAGCCAAGTCCATCGATTGCGCGCATGATGGCGGTGGCTGGAGAGTCGAAGGCGGAAAGGCAGACATGATGGGTGACATGGAGTTTGGCCTTGTCAGCCTTTTGCCTCTGGAAGGAAACTACACCTTCAGTCAGCTAGGTGATAAAACCGTGCCTACGCATGGCAAGAGGATCGATGAGAACGGCCTGTACCGCATTGGACAAGGTGATATTGAAGGTCAGATTGCAGTGGTGGATGGTGACGTCGTCATCAGTACACCCACCACCGGACGCCTCCTGTTTACCGCGGATACCGTCGTCATCGACAGCGGAGAAGACAACGACTCCGCTGCAGGGGTCGAAGCGGCCTAGTTCTTTACGGGGCGGTGAGCTTCCGCTCATAATGGAGACTCATGGATAGACGGTGATGGTCGAGCATCAACAAACCTGCCGTTAAGTCACCACCGTGACACTGGGACGGGTAAAGTGGGTGCGTATTTGACTTCAATTACTAGGAAGTGACTCCAAACATGGCAGCGATCGTCATTGTCGGCGCCCAGTGGGGCGACGAAGGCAAGGGCAAGGCCACCGATATTCTCGGCGGCAAGGTCGATTACGTAGTCAAGCCCAACGGCGGTAATAACGCCGGCCACACCGTCGTGGTCGGCGGTGAGAAGTATGAGCTTAAGCTCCTTCCGGCCGGTATTCTCTCCGAAAACGCCACCCCAGTGCTTGGCAACGGTGTGGTGATTAACCTCGAAGCCCTCTTTGATGAGATTGATGGCTTGGAGGCCCGTGGTGCCAACGCCTCGCGTCTGCGCATCTCCGCCAACGCTCACCTTGTTGCGCCTTACCACCAGACGCTGGACCGCGTGCAGGAGCGCTTCCTGGGCAAGCGTGCCATCGGCACCACCGGCCGCGGCATCGGCCCAGCGTATGCTGACAAGGTGGCTCGCATCGGCATCCGTGTCCAGGACATCTTCGATGAGTCCATTCTGCGCCAGAAGGTGGAATCCGCACTTGACATCAAGAACCAGATGCTGGTGAAGATGTACAACCGCAAGGCCATTGACCCAGACCAGATCGTGGAGTACTTCCTGGGCTACCGCGAGCGTCTTCGCCCCATGGTCATTGAAGCCGAGCTGGAGCTCAATCAAGCCCTCGATAACGGTAAGCACGTCCTCATGGAGGGTGGCCAGGCCACCATGCTGGACGTGGACCACGGTACCTACCCGTTCGTGACCTCCTCGAACCCCACCGCCGGCGGTGCTTCTGTCGGTTCCGGCATTGGCCCAACCCGCATCACGACCTCCCTGGGCATTATTAAGGCCTACACCACCCGCGTGGGTGCCGGCCCGTTCCCCACCGAGCTTTTCGATAAGTGGGGCGAGTACCTGCAGACCACCGGCGGCGAAATCGGCGTCAACACCGGTCGTAAGCGCCGTTGTGGCTGGTATGACTCTGTTGTTGCCCGTTACGCCACTCGCGTCAATGGTTTCACGGATTACTTCCTCACCAAGCTGGACGTGCTGACCGGTATCGGAGAGATTCCGATTTGCGTGGCTTACGACGTCGACGGCAAGCGCTACGACGAAATGCCCCTGACCCAGTCTGAGTTCCACCACGCCGAGCCCATCTTTGAGACCATGCCAGCTTGGGATGAGGACATCACAGGCTGCCAGACCTTCGAAGAACTCCCGCAGAAGGCCCAGGATTACGTCCTGCGCTTGGAGGAGCTCTCCGGCTGCCGCATTTCCTACATCGGCGTGGGGCCTGGCCGTGACCAGACCATTGTTCGCCATGATGTTATGGAGGATCAGTAGTTCGGACATGTGGTCCGCATAAGTACTACTTATTTATTTACCGCCCCGCTTCCTGGATGGAGCGCTGTCAGTGCTCGAGCGCTGAAGCTATGCCCCGGAGCCGGGGCGGTTTTCTTATGAATTGGTCCAGTCGTGTGCAGTGAAAATGCCCTGCTTGTCGACGTACCCCCTCACCCCGTCCCGTACAAAACACCCCCAGGTGAGTTAAATTTCTGTGGCTGATGTTACGGGTGTGAAAGTGTGACATATTACACTTAGGTGACGGCGTGTCATGCGCGGGGGCTATACCTGCAGGTTGCGGGTGTTTGCATGACGATAACTATGAAACTTTTTCTTCTATGGAATTTTAAGGTTGCTGTGCGGTTTTCCAAATGTCTAAAAGCGGATAGCATCTTAAGGGAGTTAACTTACTGATCCCTGGATTCTCTGACCTCTGTCCGGGTAATAGAAAGTGAGTCGCTCTCGGTTGCGTAAGCCGGATTCCCTACTTGCGCGGTCACGTGTCCCTAACGTGATCACCTCTAATAAGTCTTAAGGAAAGGACTTCTTGGCATGACTAAGAAGAACGCCCGAGCAGCATTTGCAGCTCGCCGCCGCGGCACCACTATTGCCGCGGCAGCCCTGTCTGTTGCGCTTGTTGCTCCGTTTGTACACCCGATTGCTGCACCGCAGAACGCTGCGGTTGCACAGGCTCAGGACACCGTAGCGGCGCCGGATGTGGACGGAGCCGTCAACGTCGACGCAATCGCGGACGGTACCATCACTTCCGGTACGCAGCTTTCGGCTGCCCAGACCGTCGCCAAGGACGTTGTTTCTGGCCGCGTCAACTTGATGTCGCCGAAGAACTCCGCCATTTTGTCGACGAAGTATGACGGTTTCAAGGGTGCACCGGACGGCACGAAGGTCTACTTCCAGTGGAAGGATGTAGATGGTGCGGAGTCGCCGATTTATTCTGCTGAGACACACACACTCGATGGTGTCCTCGGTGCGAGCGGTCCAGGCATGTTCGCCCTCAAGATTCCGACGTGGACTGATGCGAACGATAAGGAGCGCCAGTACAAGGCTCTGACGGCGCAGCGGATCCGTGTCTGGTCTGATACGCCGGTCAGTGAAGAGACTGGAAATGAACGTGAAATCGTTCGTGTCGCACCGGGCTATACCCCGTATGCGTACGGCAAGGGCTCCGGCGATGGCCTCGGCGAGTTCCCGGGTGCTGTTGGCACGAACGGCAACATGCAGGGTCTTGGTGTTTGGCTTGCGGAGTTGCCCACGAACCCGAACAAATACTGGATGGGCGACAAGAAGCCAGAGCCGGGCCTGCCGCTGCCGGATGGCCTGAAGGTGATCAAGGCTAACTCGGAGGTTCGTGGTATCGATGATTGGTATGACTACTCTGGCCGCGTATGGCTAGAGACTGGTGATGAGCGTCAGCTTCTCACGGGGTCTACCGGAACTGGTGAGCCGTCTGGCGTTGGCTACAAGGTGTATGCTGCGACGCTCACGGAGGAAGGTCGTCAGGCGAATGCTGAGATCAAGAAGCTCCCGGCTGAGGAGCGCGCGCTGGCTACCAAGCAGATGCTTGATCAGCACCCAGAGTATGTCGAGTCGGTCCGTTACACGGAGACTGATGAGAACGGTGATTACACCATCCGTGTGCCGAAGGATGAGTACCACCCCCACGATACGTTCATGTGGGTCGAAAATCGAGATGGTGAGAAAATCGTAGGCTATGGCCAGTGGCAGCAGCCTGTTTTCCACTCAGTGGATAACTACTCGGCGACGTGGGCGCCATCAGGCAACCCTACAGAGCACACGGCCCTTCCGGTGCGTGGTGCTCGTTTCTACAACATCCACTTCGCTGGGGTTCCTGACCGTCGCGTTGACTTGGATATCACCGATTTCGATACCACCGACCACCCAGCTAAGCATGGTGATGTCGCTCACGTGAAACTCTCTGGTGACCTGCCGCTGCTGCCGAACAAGATCGAGTGGCGCAAGAACGGTAAGCCGACCGGCAAGACTTGTGACATTGAGCTTCTCAATGACCTGAAGGACTGTGGCTCCTTCACCGTCCCGGATGATGCTAAGGCTGGCGACATCTACTCCGCGGTACTTGTCTCTGGCGCACAGGACGTTGCTTCTGACTCGTTCATCATCGACAAGGATCCGACCCCGAAGGACAACGACAAGTTCGAGCCTGAGTATGAGGATGGTTCTGGTAAGCCGGGCGATGATGTGAAGGTTCCGGCTCCTGAGTTCAAGGACCAGGGCGGCAAGGAGACCAAGGCTCCTGAGGGCACCACGTTCAAGCCGGGTGACAAGGCTCCGGATGGTGTGACGGTTGATCCGAACACCGGTGAGATCACTGTTCCGGTTCCGGAGGATAAGAAGCCGGGTGACAAGATCACTGTTCCGGTTGAGGTGACCTACCCGGATGGTTCCAAGGACACCGTTGACGTTACTGTCACGGTTGAAGAGGCTGACAAGCCGGAGGTTCCGGGTGCTGGAGTGAACGTGGATGCTGTTCCGGATAAGAAGGTTCAGCGTGGTGAAGAGGTCGACATCCCGGTTAAGGCTTCTAAGGGTGCTGAGGTTTCTGTAGAGAATCTGCCGGACTTTTTGAAGTACGACGATGCTAAGAAGGCAATTGTTGGTACTGTTCCTGCGGATGCTGAGCTGAAGACCTGGGAGGATATCAAGGTCACGGCTAAGAAGGATGATGCTACCGACTCCGATACCTTCAATCTGACTGTCACCGAGCGCATGATCGCGGATCCGGACACTGATGGCGACGGTATCCCGGATTCTCAGGATCCGGATATCGACGGCGATGGCGTCAATAACAAGGACGAAAACGCTGCTGGCACTGATCCGAAGAACCCGGATACCGACGGTAATGGCACCAATGATGGTGACGAAGACACCGACGGTGACGGTAAGCCAAACAAGGAAGAGTCCAAGCCGAACGAGGATAAGATCACCGATAAGGACGGCGACAAGATCCCGGACATCATCGATAAGGATGATGAGGATGGTCCGGAGGGCGACAAGGACGACGATGGTATCGCCAATAAGGATGATGCCGATGCCGACGGCGATGGTGTGAACAATACCGATGAGAAGGAAATCGGTACTGATCCGCTGAACCCGGATACTGATGACAACGGCACTAAGGATGGCGACGAGGACTTTGACAAGGACGGTAAGTCCAACGCTGATGAGTCTGATGTTCCGTCTGATGGTCGTGCTGAGGATAAGGACGGCGACGGCCTTGCTGACCCGGATGTCACTGATAATGGTGTAAACGGTGATGGTGATGAACCGAACGGTATTCCGGATATCCGTGAGACCGATGAGGGCGAAACCAAGCCGAAGGATACCGATGGTGACGGTATCCCGGATTCTGAGGATCCGGATATCGATGGTGATGGTGTCAACAACTCGGATGAGAAGGCTGCCGGTACCGATCCTTATAAGAAGGACACCGATGGTGACGGCGTCGAGGATGGTGACGAGGACACCGATGGTGACGGCAAGCCGAACAAGGACGAGTCCAACCCGGATGAGGACAAGACCACCGATAAGGATGGCGACGGTATCCCGGACATCATCGATAAGGATGATGAGGATGGTCCGAAGGGGGACAAGGACGGCGACGGCATTATCAACTCTGAGGACCCGGATGCTGATGGCGACGGTGTGTCCAATGATGATGAGAAGGAAGCCGGCCTTGATCCACTGAACCCGGATACCGATGGTGACGGCACCAATGATGGTGACGAGGACACTGACGGTGACGGCAAGAAGAACCGTGATGAGTCTGAGGTTCCTGAGGGCTCGGTTGAAGACAAGGACGGCGACGGCCTTGGTGACACCGGTGTTACTGATAAGGATCCGGAGGATGGCAAGGCCGACATCACCGATGGCAAGGACAAATCGGACGATGATAACCCAGTAGTTCCGGGCAAGCCGGGTGACGACGGTAAGAAGGATTCCGATGGTGATGGTCTGCCCGATGACAAGGAGAAGGAGCTTGGTACCGATCCGAATAAGGCTGACACTGACGGTGATGGCATCAAGGATGGTGCTGAGGTAGACGGTTCTGAGAACCCGTTCGATAAGGACGGAAACAAGGTCAAGCCGGGCGAGAAGGGTGCTCCGACGGATCCGAAGAAGGCCGATACCGATGGTGACGGCACCAATGATGGTGACGAGGTCACCGGTGACAAGAACAACGGTGAGCCGACCGATCCGAACGACCCGAACTCCAAGCCGAAGAAGCCGAAGAAGCCGATGATTCCGGGTCTTCCGTGGGGTCCGTCCTGGCCGGTTCCGCCGACCAAGCCGGGCGATGACAACAAGGGCAAGGACTCCGATGGTGATGGTCTGACTGACGATCAGGAAAAGGAGCTTGGTACCGACCCGAATAAGGCTGACACCGATGGTGACGGCATCAAGGATGGTGCTGAGGTAGACGGTTCTGAGAACCCGTTCGATAAGGACGGCAACAAGGTTGCTGACGGTAAGGACGGTGCTCCGACGGATCCGACCAACCCTGACTCTGATGGTGACGGCACCAATGATGGTGACGAGGTCTCCGGTTCTAAGAACGACGGTAAGCCGACCGACCCGAACGATGCTGACTCCAAGCCTGCTCAGCCTTCTGAGCCGGGTGACAAGCCGGGTGAAGAGCCGGGCGAGGATGGCTTGTCCTCCAACCTGTCTGACCGTTGCATCAACACTGGTCTGGGTATTGGTATCCCGCTGCTGTTCCTGATTCCGGTTGGTCTGGCTTCCCAGATGAACATTCCGGGTCTGTCGGACTTTGTTGCTCCGATTAACAAGCAGATTCAGGATCTGAACACCCGTCTGCAGATGCAGACCAACACCTTCAATGGCCCGCTGGCCAAGCAGATGGCTGGTATTGATGCTCAGCTCAAGCGCTTTGGTGTCAACGCTAACCAGGCTGCTGGTGCTGTAGCGCTCATCTCCGCTGGTGCTCTGGCTATCGGCCTGCTGGCTGATGCCTGTGTCCCGGGCGCTGACGAAGAGGGCTCTTCCTCCAACTAACTAAGAGGTTAAAGAGCGTGTTCTCTAAGTCGCTGGCCCCCATGCTGGCGGCCTAGAGTCCTAAGAGGTCTGGTTTAAGCGATTAGCCCACTGTTCTCACTCCCTAAAGGGGTGAGTATGGTGGGCTTTCGTGATCGGGGGGGGGCGTCGGCAAGCATGCTGTGGATGTGGTGGGTGTGGCTCCTGTGGAATGCAGCAACAACCTACAAAAAGTTGTCACCGGTGGAAAATATTTTCTGTGACAAAGTCCACAGAATCACCGCTTAATGTTGACGGCATAAGCTTATCCAGCTTGTTAGCTCAATTCTAAAAATATAGACACGTTGTTACTGCTTAAAACTCTGCACCCAACATCGGGGTATCTTGCTGCGGCTTTAGTCAGTAGTATCTGGGGTGGACTACTTGCTGGCCTTCGGATTTTCTGACCTCTGTCCGAGGGAGAGAGGCGAGTTGCTCTCGGTTGTGTAAGCCGTCCTATCTACTTGCACGGCCACGTGCCCTTGGCGTGGCCAACTCTTCACAGTCTCTCAGAAAGGACTTCTTGGTATGTCTAAGAAGCATTTGCGGGTTACATCAAGTGCTCGCCGTCGCGGCACTTCCTTCGCGGCTGCTGCCCTGTCCGTAGCTCTCATTGCCCCGTTCGTTCACCCCGTCGCAGCGCCGCACAGCGCTGCCGTTGCCGCCGCTGCCGAAATTACAGATGCAGAAGGTAATTACATCCCGGCGGACACTGGCCGCGTTTTCGACAACGGTGTTGACGATGGCGTGCTCTATGTCGGCCTCGTTCCCGAGTTCACCGATGCACAGCAAAATAACCCGCAGTATGTCCTCAAGGTTCCGCATTTGAGGAAGGCGATTTGGAATGGCGGTAAGACCCCGAAGGGGGATACGGACGCGAACGGTCAGTTCATCCGGTTCCGTGATGAGGCCCTCTACTCCCAGATCGCTCGCATCGAGTTGGTTGGTATTAACGGCGACGCGCAGGGCTCGTTTACCAAGCGCGATCCGAAGGGCTCTGAGTGGGGCCTGAAGTTTAATGATTCGAGGAACTTTCCGGGCGCCTCTGGCGTGCCGTATGCGTCCTATATTCAGATCTTCTTGAAGGACGGCAAGAAGATTGAAGACCTTGGCCTTCCAGCAGAAGGTTCGCAGGTGGACTACTACTGGGTTCGCAGGGACGGCCGAATCTTCAACAACTCTGTGCAACACGTCAACATCGTTGGCGAGAATCAGCTTGCGGGGGAAAACGGCGTTCCCTCAAGCACTTTCGAGGGCCCCGGAGAGGATGTGTACCACAACGGTATCTCCAAGCAGCTGAAGTATGACCAAGAGAGCGGGTCAATTAAGTCCACCACCACCGCCACGATGGCGGGCAGGAATTTCGGTGGCAACAGCTACTGGAACTGGATTCTTAACGAGAACATCAGCCCGGATATAGCGAAGCACATTACCGACGTCACGGTCTACAAGTCTGACATGGAAGGCAATCCGCTTCCGAATGCGAAGAAGTGGAAGATGGACTTCGACAAGGAGACAGGGCTCGCGACCACCGCTACGCGTCCTGAGCTGTCCTATCTCCCACACGAGCCTGGCATTGACGGGAAAACCAAGGACCAAGTGTGGTCCAATATGGACAGCATCGTGGGTATCGTGGCTAACGCCACCGGTAGCTACACCATTGAGTACCAGCTCGAAGAAGGCGCTGAAAACCTCTCCAACTCTCCGTACGGCAAGCGCATAGACACCACGTCCTGGATCTCGGTGGACTTTACTGACAAATGGCCGAAGCTACTTCCCAATGCAGAGAAGCAAGACGGCGGCGCTGAGCCGAAGCTACTGAAGCAGACGCTCAAGTCTGATTACCTCAACATCGCGGATTCCGATGGCGACGGCCTGACGGATGATTATGAGCGTGAATTAGGCACTGACCCGTCGGCTGCAGATACCGACGGCGACGGAGTGCGAGATGACGTTGAGGTCCTGACAGACAAGACCGATCCGCTTGATCCCAAGTCCTTCAAGCCCGCTGCCCCGCAACCGTCTGAGAAGACCGTCCTGCCTCAGCCGGAATCTCTGTCCGGCACGATTACGCGTGAGCAGGATAAGGACTCCCAGGGCAAGGACATCCCGCTGCTCGATGTCACTAACGCCGACGCCGCACCGGTTAAGATCGTGGCAGTTCCCAAAGAGAAGCTGAACGAAGACGCAGACGGCAATCTCACTTTCGATGCTGCTGATGCTGTCGACGTTGCAACGCTTGGCGACGCCGCCGCAATTCAAAAGGGCGAGTTCAAATCCGGCAAGCTTGAACTGCAAGACGGTACGGAGTACACCCTCGTTGCGGAGTCCCCGAATGGAGAGCGCACCAAGGGTGGCGCCTTCAAGGCGACCTCGGATGCCCCGACGGAAGCGACAGAGCCCCCGTCCATCGAGCCAGTGAAGGCCGATGACAGCAAGGTCACCGTGAAGGCCCCTGCCGGCAGTGAGGTGAAGGTCACCCTGCCTTCCGGCACCGAAGTTACCGCAACTGAGGATCCGGACAACCCTGGCACCTTCACGGCAGATATTCCTGTGGGTGAAGAGCTTAAGGCTGACGATGAGATCACGGCTATTGCAACTGAGGCCGGTAAGAAGCCGTCTGAACCGGCAACCGCAACTGTCGCAGCTGCTGAAGCGCCGGAGCCGGAGACTCCTGAGGCCGACAAGACTTACGGTGTTGACTACCCAGCACTAGAGAACCTTGCCGTGGACGGCGAGAACGCCACTGCTACGGTTTCTCCTAAGCTGACCCTCAACGGTGAACCCGTGGATACCCTGCCTGCCGACGCCACTTTCGAGGCCGATACCTCCAATGCTCCTGAGGGCACGAAGGTCACCTTCGATGAGAATGGTGCTGCAACCATCACCGTTCCGAAGCAGGAGCCCGGTGCTCCAGCCAAGGTCTTTGAGCTGCCGGTCACCGCTACTATCGATGGCAAGGAATACACCGACACCATCGTTGTTCAGGTCCCGGCTGGCGACGAAAAGCCGGCTCCGAAGGACCTGGTAGTTGACAAGATCAAGGGCCAAGAGACTTGGTCCGATGAGGCCATTGACCCGATTCAGGTTTCTGCCAAGACCTCTGACGATGCGGAGCTGTCCAACCCCACGTACGAGCTCGTTGGTGCACCTGCAGGCATCTCCATCGATGAGAACGGCAAGATCACCGGTACCCCGGCCTATGACAAGGACACCGCTGACATCGTGACCGAGAACGGCAACGCTGTCTACAACGTCACCGTCAAGGTCACCGATGGTGACAGCACCGGTACCCAGACCTTCCCGCTCGTGGTCAAGGACGCCACCGCGGACTCCGATAAGGATGGTCTGACGGACAAGGAAGAAGCCGAAAAGGGCACCGACCCGAAGAAGGCCGACACTGATGGTGATGGTCTGACCGACAAGGAAGAGGTTGACGGCTCCAAGAACAACGGCGAGCCGACCGATCCGACCAATGCTGACAGCGACGCTGACGGTGTCAATGACGGCGACGAGGTCAACAACACGGATGCCGAAGGCAACCCTGCCCCCACCGATCCGAATGATGCGAATGATAAGCCGGCAGGGCCGCAGGTAGCTGTCGACGAGTCCTCTAAGACCACGGTGGAGCCGACTGATGATGAGCAGTCGACCGGTGTGAAGGTGGAGAACCCGAGGGGTAAGACCACTGTCACCGCTAAGGATGAAGACGGTAAGGGTGTCCCGGCCAAGATTGACCCGGAGACCGGTGAAGTTCTCGTTACTCCTGGTGAGGGGGTTGATGGCCCGATTACCGTGACTGTTGAGGATCCGTCCCTGGACCAGCCCGCTACTGCTGAGGTTGCGGTTAATGGCCACGAGAAGGGCCGGGATGATAACAACTCCGAGCCTGCGAAGGACTCTGATGGTGATGGTGTCTCTGATGACCAGGAGGTCGAGGACGGTACTGACCCGAACAAGGCTGATTCCGATGGTGACGGCCTGAGCGACGGTGAGGAGAAGGAGCTCGGTACTGATCCGACCAAGGCCGATTCTGATGGCGACGGCGTCAACGATGCTGATGAAGTCACCGATGGCACTGATCCGCTGAAGGCCGACTCTGATGGTGATGGCCTGAATGACGGTGAGGAGAAGGAGAAGGGTACTGATCCTCTCAAGGCTGATACCGACGGTGATGGCCTGAGCGATAAGCAGGAGCTGGACGGTTCCGAGAACGGTAAGTACGACAATGAGCCGACGGATCCGAAGGAGGCTGACTCTGATGAGGATGGTCTGACTGACCGTACTGAGATTGAGATCGGTACCAACCCGAACGTGGCCGACACCGATGGTGATGGCGCCAACGATGGTGCCGAGGTGACAGCCGGCACCAACCCGACCGTGAAGGATGAGACTCCTGAGGAGCCTGCCAAGGACTCCGATGGCGATGGTGTTACCGATGAGCAGGAAGCAGCTGACGGTACTGATCCGAACAAGGCCGATTCCGATGGCGATGGCTTGAGCGACGGTGAGGAGAAGGAGCGCGGTACCGATCCGACCAAGGCTGACTCTGATGGCGACGGTGTCGATGACGCCCAGGAGATTGAGGACGGCACCGACCCGCTGAAGGCTGACTCTGATGATGATGGCCTGAATGACGGGGAGGAAAAGGAGAAGGGTACTGATCCTCTTAAGGCTGATACTGATGGTGATGGTCTGAGTGATAAGGAAGAGCTCGACGGTTCTAAGAACACTAAGTACGACAACAAGCCGACGGATCCGACTAAGGCGGATTCCGATGGTGATGGTCTGACTGACCGTACTGAGATTGAGATCGGTACCGACCCGAACGTGGCGGATACCGACGGCGACGGCACCAACGACGGTGACGAGGTCAAGGCTGGTACTAATCCGACTGTGAAGGATGAGACTCCGGAGGAGCCTGCCAAGGATTCTGATGGTGATGGTGTTTCCGATGGGCAGGAGGATAAGGACGGTACTGATCCGACTAAGGCCGATTCCGATGGTGATGGCCTGACTGATGGTGAGGAGAAGGAACACGGTACCGATCCGAATAAGGCTGATTCTGATGACGACGGAGTCGAGGATGGCCAGGAGGTCACCGATGGCACTGACCCGCTGAAGGCTGATACCGATAATGATGGCCTGAACGACGGTGAAGAAAAGGAACTTGGCTCTGATCCGACTAAGTCCGATTCTGATGGTGATGGCCTGAGCGACTCTGAGGAAAAGGAGAAGGGCACCGATCCGACTAAGGCTGACACTGATGGTGATGGTCTGAGTGATAAGGAAGAGCTCGACGGTTCTAAGAACACTAAGTACGACAACAAGCCGACGGATCCGACTAAGGCGGATTCCGATGGTGATGGTCTGACTGACCGTACTGAGATTGAGATCGGTACCGACCCGAACGTGGCGGATACCGACGGCGACGGCACCAACGACGGTGACGAAGTCAAGGCCGGCACCAACCCGACCGCTAAGGACGAGCCTGCTCCCGAGCAGCCGAAGGTCTCCATTGATGGTGCTGATAAGCCGAACACCGTTGAGCCGACTGATGATGAGCAGTCGACCGGCGTAAAGGTGGAGAACCCGACTGGTAAAACCACGGTGACCGCCAAGGATGAAGATGGCAAGGGCGTTCCGGCCAAGATTGATCCAGAAACCGGCGAGATTCTTGTTACTCCGGGCGAAGGTGTCGATGGTCCGATTACCGTGACCGTCGAGGATCCCTCTTTGGATGAACCGGTAAAGGCTGAGGTTCCAGTTGACGGCCATGAGAAGGGCAAGGACGACAACAACTCCGAGAGCACCGGCGGCACCCCAACCGACCCGACCGATCCAACTGACCCATCTTCTTCTGAGAAGGATTCTGATGATGATGGTGTCTCCGATGAGCAGGAAGCCAAGGACGGTACT
>NZ_KV788272.1:0-1193 GCF_001807225.1 Corynebacterium sp. HMSC05E07 | reverse complement strand
CACACCGCTACCATTTCAGTCTTCTGAACAGTCTCCGCTAACGTCTTCGCGCTCCAGAACAAACATTCTCTCGTTCTCCCACGCTTGAGTCTCGTCATACTGCGCATCTTGAGAATCATAGGGGTCAATCGAACAACGACGGCTGCAGACTGTCGAACGCACTATTGCTACGAGGAGCATAACTGGTCGAAATCAGCCTTTTAAGCCCAAAGTCTTCGAAGTGCAACGCAAAAAATTTAGTGAAGTTACTCCACTTCGGGTCGTCGCATGGAAGTAAAACGACCTTGTCTCTGAACACGTCGGGGTCATATTCCAGGTACGCGTTCATCTCACGCTCAATGTCCGCCTACTGGGTGTAAAACTCATCGTTTTTCGCATTCCGCGCTGCCTGCAAACTGCTATTGGCCATACTCCTACAGTAAACAACGACTAGAGCCTGCAGACTTAAAGCTTCACTGCATAGAACTTTTTATGCGACACGCCGCAAAGAGTCGGGACCGATGAAGCCACCACAGCTATCATCGGTCCCTAAGCAATATCTGAATTATGAGTGTAACAGCACACCACCACCACGCGCTACTACACACGCAGGAGAGAGTGAAAATCCTGCGGGGGTTGAGCCCCAAACAAAAAGAAGACGCCCGCGAGCCGGTATACCAACCGGCAGTTAGCTGGGACTGCTGGGTTAGAGCCAGAAATATATTAACGAGTGCATGAGCCGCCAGGTGTCGAGCAGACTTGACGGACGGACCAGCCTTGTAAGACAAGATCCATCACAGCCCGGTAATCAGTCACGATCGGACTCCTCTGATTATGCCGCGAGCCCTTTTGTCACGCGGTCAGAAGAATCTTCTCCCAAAGTGTTACTCGATACTCACCATCCCGTTACTAGATACCCCCCGCGCAACACCAGTTTCGCATAAGCGTGGGGCCTATGTCACTGGCTACGAGCACATTCCATCTGGAATGGACTCCAAGCGTGGACTGTGGACAAGCGACTACTTATATCGCGAAGCCAGCAAAGTTGGTCCGGTAACACGCAAAGTCATCGGAAGAAGAGAGTGTCTGATGCAGCGGCTGAATGAAGAAGTGGTTGCATTCTCTAGCCACTTGTAGACGACCGGCCGAAGAGAAACATGCTTCATTTAGTTCCTCGAACGGTGGTCAGCGATGTACTTGTGGTGAAGGTACTT
>NZ_KV788271.1:0-28294 GCF_001807225.1 Corynebacterium sp. HMSC05E07 | reverse complement strand
CCGCCGACACCAAACAACAAACAAACAACTTCATACAAACCTCTAGAAAGAGAGGGGCCGCTAAAGCAACACCGCTTTAACGGCCCCCCCTTTTTCTGCGTTTTCACACACCACCACTACCCAGCACGAACAACCACAACCTTATTGCCTGTGCCTGGTTCCACGCCCTGCCCGCAGGGTGAAGACTTGAACCTAAAAGTGCAGACCTGAAAACCCAGTCCCCCAGCACAGCACCCACCACCAGCCACACCCACCAACCAGTCCACCAGCACGTCTGGACATCCAGGTCTGGCCAAATAGTAACCCAGCACAACGTTCGCTCTGTAAGGAGGCGTGGTATACGTGCGTTTTAGCGTTGTTCTCGCACTTTTTGCGGGTCTTGTTTACTAATATGTTGCGTAGCGCGATCTTGGCGGCGGGATGGAGGAGATGATGGTGGATTTTTCCCAATCTTCGGTGGCTTTTAAAAATTCCTATAACCCTGTCTTTCTCGCCGATCTTGAATCTGTTCCATACAAGGAAAAGAATGAAGACGCTTCGCCCTATAATCTCTATGAGGTGTTCAAAGAGGAGGGGCCTGTTCCCGATGGCGGGACGTGGTTGGAGGCCTTTTTGTTTCTAGGAATCTTTGCGCTACTTGAGTCAGTTTTCATCCTCATAGTCTGGGCGCTTAACAGCCAAGAAGTTCCGTTGTTGGTCTTTCTTCTACTTGGGGGGTTCCTTGTTTATCACGTGTATCGGATCGTGTCGTGGCGGTTGTTTATGAATAAGTTGTCTACGGCGTGGAAGAACGGCTGGATCGATTGCTACCCTGCGTGGTTGGGCAGTCTCTATTTCGATGAGAACAATGTAAAATCGGGGAAATCTAAGTACTTCTACCGGACGAAGCTTATGATCATGGCGCCGAGCGGGGAAACACACACCTTTGAGGATTTTGAGGCGCAAGCTCAAAGCCCGCGTGAATTGGAGTCAAAGAGGGTGGCTTTGGCAAGCGATCTTCGAAGGGTTCGGCTCGACCCTCAGCGCAACAACGGTTGGTCCTTTTTTGCTGTTGTGCGCGGGAAACCGTTGGGGCACGGAAGTTTGGAGACCGGATTGAATGAGGCGCAGATTGCCGCGGGGCTCGAACGCGTCCACTATGGCTGGCCTCTAGACAAGTCACCTTTTGAGGGGTGAGAGTACAGGCTACGGGGAATGTGGGGCGCTTCACTAGCGGCGGAACATATTGCTGTTTTAGGGGTGCTGACCTGTACACTGGTTCGGTACATACGGACGCGTCGATCGCAGAAAGTGCATAGCTTTAATGTCTGAAACCAACTCCCGCGACCACGGCCGCGAACAGGACCGGGACCGCGAAGGGTCCTCGAATGGCAACCGTGGACACAATCGCTCTGGGGGCCGCAAGTTTGACAAGCGCGGCGGATCACAGGGGCGTCGCGAAGAGCGTCGCGGTGATCGCCGTGATGAGCGTCGTGGCAGGCGTGATGGCGCTCAACCGCGTCGTGATGACCGGCGTAGCAATCACAAGGGCTATGAGCGTGATAAGCACAAGGTCTCGCACCCCCAGCGCTCTGGTTACCGTGAGGAGCGAATTAACCGCCGCATGACGGACCCGGATCTGCCGTCTGATATTGACATCACTGACCTTGATCCTTCGGTTCTCCAGGATCTTTCGTCGTTGTCGAAGGAGAATTCTGAGGCCGTAGCTAAACACCTCATTATGGCAGCAACGTGGTTGGACGATGATCCGAAGCTGAGTCTTCGTCACGCACGCGCCGCAAAGGATCGCGCCGGACGTGTCTCTGTGGCACGAGAGATGAATGGTATTGCAGCTTACCGTGCTGGTGAGTGGAAGGAGGCTTTGGCCGAGCTTCGTGCGGCTCGCCGTATTTCCGGCGGGCCGGGCCTTCTTGCCGTTATAGCTGACTGCGAGCGTGGTCTCGGCCGTCCCGAAAAGGCAGTCGAGCTGTGGCGTAGTGAAGACGCCAAGGAACTCGCACCAGAGGATGCTATCGAGTTGGCCATCGTTGCCGCGGGGGCACGACTGGACATGGGACAGGCAGATTCAGCTGTGGTCACGATACAACGCGCGCAGCCGAACAAGGACGCTACCGGAGTTGCTGCTTGCCGTCTTTCCTATGCCTATGGCAATGCACTGCTGGAAGCAGGCCGTAAGGATGAAGCCAAGGAATGGTTCCAGCACGCGTCTGACATCGATGAAGGAGACTGGACGGACGCGGCGGAGCGTCTGGCCGAGTTTTAACAATGAGTATTCTCAAAACCCATGATTCGCTCTTGCTGGATCTTGACGGAACTGTGTGGGAAGGCGGCCAGGCGTTGCAGTGCGTCGTGGACGTCGTCAACTCGTGCGGTATCCCAACCGTGTATGTAACGAATAACGCTTCGCGTAGTCCGCAGACGGTGGCAGAAATGCTTGGGGAAATCGGTGTTAAGACTGACGCTGGGCATGTCGTCACGTCTGCGCAGGCCGCAATTCGTATGGCTCGCGAGGACCTGTCAGCGGGAGCCAAGGTTTTGATCATTGGCGCCGATTCGTTCCGCGCGCTAGCCCGTGAAGCGGGATTCGAAGTCGTCGACAGTGCTGATGACAAGCCTGCAGCCGTCCTCCAAGGAATGGACAAATCTGTGGGCTGGACACAGCTTTCAGAAGGCGCAATCGCCATCAATAACGGGGCGAAATACTATGCCTCGAATTTGGACACCCAGCTGCCGACGGAACGTGGTTTGGCTGTAGGTAATGGCTCGCTCGTTGCAGCCATTACCTCGACCACTGGCGTGGAGCCCAAATCAGCTGGTAAGCCGGAACCGGCCATGTTTACTCAAGCAGCCAAGCTGGTGGGCGCGACGAAGCCACTTGCAGTGGGTGACCGCCTTGACACTGATATTGCGGGCGGAAACACGGCAGCAATGGACACGTTCCATGTGCTTACCGGTGTGTCCCGTGAGCTTGAGCTCATTGAGGCACCGGTGGATCTGCGTCCAAATTTTATTGGCGCGGGCTTCCATGAGCTCTCCCTCTCAGAAGCACAGGCAAGTCCGGGTGCACAGGGTGGGTTCATGGCGCGTTACGACGGCTATGACATCGTGCTGCAGGGCGGTAACGAAAAGTCGACGTCGATCGAAGCGCTGCGCACGGTTCTCGAAGTCGCCTGGGCTGGCCCCAAGCCGCCACGCTACATCCAGCCACGCAGTGAGTTCGCTGAGAAGGCCGTATCCACATGGCAGTAAAGCCACATGACCCGCGAGCAGTCATGGCGCCGGAAGCACTCGACGCCTCCGTGGCTGCCATTCTGCAGGAGCCAGCTGATTCCCTCGAGGAGGAGCTGGTGCAGTTGGATCGTGCGCACGCTGTGTTGCGTGATGCTCTCCAAGACAACTGAGGAAAGATTCACATATGCCCCCACAACGTCGCCGCCTCGATGCGGAGCTGGTTCGCCGCAAGATCGCACGCTCTCGCGAGCAAGCAGTGGACATGATCAAGGCTGGACGCGTCACGGTTGGCGGATTCACAGCGACAAAACCTGCCACTGTGGTGGAACCAGAGGTCTCCATCAAGGTGGAAGCAGAAGAGGGGGACGACTGGGCGTCGCGAGGCGCGCACAAGCTCCTGGGAGCTCTCGAAGCGTTTGACGTGGAATTGAAAGGACGGCGCGTCTTGGATGCGGGGGCGTCGACTGGTGGCTTTACTGACGTATGTCTACGCGAAGGCGCAGCTGAAGTGCTGGCTGTCGATGTGGGCTACGGTCAGCTGCTGTGGAGGCTGCAGAATGATGACCGGGTAACTGTGCTCGACCGCACGAATATTCGCAACCTCACGCTGGAGCAGACCGACGGCCCGTGTGATGCCATGGTGGGAGATCTGTCTTTCATTTCCCTCAAGCTCGTCCTTCCGGCCATCGTGCACTGCATGTCCGAAGGCGCATGGTTGCTGCCCATGGTGAAACCGCAGTTCGAGGTCGGCAAGGATCGCATTGGCTCGGGTGGCGTGGTGCGCTCGCCGGAGCTACGTGCTGAGGTAACTAAGGATGTTGCGCTTTTTGCTCAGAGCCTCGGACTTAGTGTGCATGGTGTCGCAGCCTCGCCGTTGCCGGGCCCAAGTGGCAACGTGGAGTATTTCCTCTGGCTTGTGAAGGACGGCATGTCTACGGCAGAAGATAAGCTTGACGCCATGATCGACACGGCCATCAAGGAGGGACCACAGTGAGTAGGACTGTTACGGCAGAGGCCACGGCTCGTCGCGAAATTCTCCTTGTCCCGCATGCCAGCCGTGAGGAGAACCTTGTTGCTACGCATCGAGCAGCGGAACTGCTGCAAGAAGCTGGAATTAAGGTGCGCGTGTGCGCCGCAGATACCGTTTTGTCAGGTTTGCAGCACGTCAAACACACCCCGGCGGCGGCCGAAGGGTGCGAACTCGTTCTCGTGCTCGGCGGTGATGGCACCTTTCTTCGGGCTGCGGACATGGCCCGGGCCGTGGATGTCCCAGTGCTGGGCATTAACCTGGGGCACGTGGGCTTCCTTGCCGAATGGGAGGCAGAGTCCCTTGACCGCGCTCTCGTGAGGGTTATCGAGCAGACCTATGAGGTTGAGGATCGGCTGACAATCGACGTCGCCGTGTTTGATTCCGAAGGTGAGCTCCGCCAGCGTGGCTGGGCGCTGAACGAGGCCTCGATTGAGAATCTCAACCGCTCGGGAGTACTCGATGCAATCCTTGAGATTGACGGTCGCCCCGTGTCCTCGTTTGGTTGCGATGGTGTTCTTATTTCCACTCCGACTGGTTCCACCGCTTATGCTTTCTCCGCCGGTGGCCCAGTGCTGTGGCCCTCTCTGGATGCGATCCTCGTGGTGCCGAACAATGCTCATGCCCTTTTCACCAAGCCTCTCGTCGTGTCACCTGATTCCCAAGTCGCGGTGGAGTCGGCATCGGCGACGACTCCAGCCGTGGTAATCCTTGATGGCTTCCGTGAAATTTCGATGCCACCCGGAGCGCGTGTCGAGATTGTTCGTGGTGAACGTCCAGTGCGCTGGGTCAGACTCGATGATCAACCGTTCACCGACCGCCTCGTCTCCAAACTTCGGTTGCCAGTGGAAGGTTGGCGCGGACCGCGCCGCTAATATGCTCCTTTAAGAGTGGAGCAGAACAAGGAGGAACTCCCGACGTGCTCGTAGACATCAGCATTGCTGACCTTGGCGTCATCGAAAGCTCCTCAGCGGAGCTCTCGCATGGTTTAACCGTTCTCACGGGTGAAACCGGTGCCGGTAAGACCATGGTCGTTACCGGACTTCGCCTACTGGCTGGTGGGCGCGCCGATGCTTCCCGGGTACGAGATGGTGCGGCGAAGGCTGCGGTCGAGGGACATTTTTCTTCTCACTCGGAGGCAGTCGCGCAGCTGGTCGAGGACGCCGGGGGAGAGGCTGATGAAAACGGCGAATATATCGCTTCCCGCACGGTGTCCTCGGCGGGTCGCTCTCGCGCCTATTTGGGAGGGCGAGCTGTTCCCGCCGCCACTCTGGGTGACTTCGCCTCCCACCTCATTACCGTCCACGGCCAAAATGACCAGCTCAGATTGCTCGCGGCGGATCAACAGCTGGCAGCGATTGATAGGTTTGAGCCGGCTATCGATAAGGTCCGTACCGCGTACACGGAGGCCTTCAGTCACTGGCGTGCTCTGGCGAAGGATTATCAGCGCCGCACGGAAAAGCGCCGTGAGATGGCACAGGAAGTAGACCGCCTCCAGTTCGCTATCACCGAAATCACCGACCTAGATCCGGAGCCTGGTGAAGACACGGAGCTGGTAACCCTCATTCGGCGATTGCAGGATGTGGACACCCTGCGCGAAGCCGCCGCTTCGGCACTGACAGCCCTTGATGGTGGTGAAGGTTTTGGTGATGAAGATACTGCCGTGAACCTTGTCGGTGCTGCGGAATCGGCGCTAGCGGGCTCCACCGATGCGGCGTTGGCGAGGTTGGGTGAGCGCCTCAGTGAGGTCTCCAGTCAGCTCACCGACATTGCAACCGAGCTTGCGACGTATCTCAGTGATCTTCCCGCGGACCCTAGTCTCCTCGAAGAATCTCTGCAGCGTCAGCAAGAACTCAAGCGCCTGACTCGAAAGTATGCTGCCGACATCGACGGTGTCTTAGAGTGGCGGGACTCTGCAGAGGCCAAACTCGCCACGCTCGACACGTCCTCCGAGGCCCTCGAGGCACTCAAGAAGGACGTCATGGAGGCAGAGAAAGTCATGGTGGCCAAGGCGGAGAAGCTGACATCGGCGCGCACGAAGGCCGCTAAGAAACTTGGCTCGCACGTGACGGAAGAGATCCACGGTCTAGCTATGCCGAATTCCACGCTGACGGTCACGGTGAACAAGACCAAATATTCCAAGAGCGGTGCGGACGAGGTGGAGTTCCAGCTCAACGGTAAACCATTGGCATCTGCGGCGTCCGGTGGTGAGCTTTCGCGCGTCATGCTTGCCATGGAGGTCGTCCTTGCCAGCGGTGATGGAACCACCTTAGTCTTCGATGAGGTTGATGCCGGTGTGGGTGGCCGCGCGGCGGTGGAAATTGGGCGTCGACTAGCGCGGCTCTCCACCACACACCAGGTTATTTGTGTCACCCACCTGCCCCAGGTTGCCGCCTATGCGGACTCGCATCTGCATGTGTCAAAGGAGAAATTCACGTCTGGCGTTGCGGATCTCAGCGCTGAGGAACGGGTAGAAGAGCTGGCGCGCATGTTGGCGGGCCTCGATGACACCGATACTGGCCGCGCGCATGCACAAGAGCTTTTTGACCGTGCGCAGGCAGAAGTTGCTGCTTTCCGCGCGCCTTCCACACATTGAGCCTCTAACAGGGGAAACTGTCAGGCATGAGTCTGTTTTCCCGTAATACCGATCTGCCTGGAGAGCACGGCGCGCTTCGTGACTGCACCCCGGGCGGAAAAGGCATGAAGAAGTTCAGCGCCGGTGACTTCGCTGTCATCAACGCCGCCAACATCTCCCGCCAAGAGGCCCAGACCCTCGTTGATATGAAGCCGGCAGCAGTCATTAACGTTGCCGAATTCTCCACTGGGTCGATACCCAACTATGGCCCGCACATGCTTCTCGACGCCGACGTGACCCTCATTGAAGGCGTGGGCGAGGATTTCGTAGCACACTTCAAGGACGGCAAGAAGGCTCGCCTCACCGAGGACGGCACCGTTTACGTGGGGGATACCCAGCTGACGTCTGGCACCGTAGTCACCCGCGACCGCGCGGAGAAGAATTTCGCATCCGCCCAGCGCGAGCTCATTGACCACATGGAGGCCTACTTTGGAAACTCCATCGAGTTCATCCATTCAGAGGGCCCGCTGCTGATCGATGGTCTCGGTGTCCCCGATGCCGGCTCTGACATGGCCGGACGGAAGATACTCGTTGTATCGCCTTCAGAAGAACACCGCAAGAAGCTCTCGTTGCTACGGAACTTCATCCGCGAATACGAGCCCATCATTATCGGCGTCGATGCTGCGGCCGACACGGTTGTGGAGCTTGGCTACCAGCCTCACTTCATCGTGGGTGATCCTGCTGAAGTGAGTTCTGAGACGTTGCGTGGAGGTGCACAGGTCATTCTTCCCGCGGAGCCCGACGGCACCGCTGAAGGCCTAGAACGCATCCAGGACCTAGGCATTGGTGCAATGACCTTCCCGGCCGCTACAGACTCGGCTACGGATCTTGCGCTCTTGCTGGCGGATTACCACGAAGCGCAGATGATTGTGCAGGTCGGTGGAGCGTTGGACCTTGATGACATCTTTGCCAACAAGCCCAATGCGACTCCGGCCGCGTTGCTGACCCACATGAAGGCCGGCACCCGACTCGTGGATGCTGACGCGGTGATCAACCTCTACACCGCACCGAGCGGCGGTGCGATGGGCTGGTTGTGGGCTCTGCTCGGCATCCTGGTCGCACTCGCCGTGGTCATTCTTATCGTTGGCCTTGGGGGAGACGAATCCTTCCTTCAGAACCTCATTGACACGTGGAATAACTTTGCCCTGAGCGTGCAGGGGTGGTTTAAATAATGGCTTCGCCTAAGTCACTTCTCGTCGCAGGCCTCGGCTTCGGCACGGCCCTTGGTGTCGCCTTAGGCACGCTGCTTATCGCGCCAAACATGGACGCCACTCCCGGGGCTCCGGGCGGTGGTTCGAAGGATGAGGTTCGGGAAAAGTATGCCGAGCTCGTGGTCGAAAATGAGATCCACGAGGCTCAGTTAGACTCCGCGGACTCCGTTCTTCGTGAGCTCAACCGTTTCATCGTCGATGGCTCTCTGGCCCAACGTCCAGTCATGGTCCTCAGTACCCCAGATGCCAAAGAGGCTGATGTGAATGCGGTCAAGGCGTTGCTGGGCTCTGCCGATTCCACCGATGCTGGTCACATCACGTTGACCAGGAAGTTCTTTGACCAAGGTGCCGCCGACAAGTTGCTTTCCCTCGTCACGAACACTCTTCCGGCGGGCGCCAAACTCAACGAGAAGAAGGTGGATGCTGGAACGCATGCGGGCGAAGCAATGGCAGCCGCGCTCATGCTCGATCCGAAGAGCACAGAGCCGCTGGCATCTATTGACGACCGCGCCACCTTGTTGCGCGCTCTGCGTGAGGCCGGCTACATCGAGTACGAGGACGCCACAATTTTGCCTGCGCAAGCGGTGATTGTCGTGGGTGGCGCACAGACCGCAAACGACAGCGAGGAAGACGCCCCGGCACGCTACGCAATCGATTCCACTGTGAAGTTCCTTGAAGGATTCGATTCTGTTGGTACCTCGACTGTCTATGCCGGTCATGTCCGCGCTGCCGGTAATGGCGGGGCGCTAGAGAAGCTGCGCAAGGACAAGACGGAGATCACCACTGTCGACTCCATTGATCATCCGGTCTCGCAGATGGCGGCTGTTCTTGCGGTCAAGGAACAGTTGGACGGGGGACACGGCGTGTACGGAGCCGCCGCCAATGCCCAGAGTGCCGCCCCAGCGCTTCCGAAGGATCTATAAATGGCGCATGACTTTCGTGTGGTCGGCAGCGAGCTGCTTCTCGACGCCCCCATCCTCGCCGTTCGCCGCGATGATGTCGTTATGCCCGGTGACGTTGTAGCCAAGCGCGAAATCGTGGAGCACCTCGGCGCAGTTGCCGTCGTGGCGCTGGATGAACAGAATCGCGTGGCTATGGTGGAACAGTATCGTCATAGCGTCGGCAGGCGGTTGTGGGAATTGCCTGCCGGCCTGCTTGATGTCAAAGGCGAGGACGAGCTCAGTGGTGCCCAGCGCGAGCTGCAGGAAGAAGCCGGGCTCGCGGCAAGCGAGTGGGGTGTGCTCGCTGACCTCGTAACCTCCCCAGGCTTTTGTGAGGAGGCCGTGCGCGTGTTCATCGCGCAGGGTATCTCGGACGTCGACAAGCTTGACGCCGAGGGCGACGAAGAAGCAGACATGGGCTTCGCTTGGGTAGACCTCGATGAGGCCGTGGATAGCGTTCTTTCCGGAGAAATCGTCAACTCTATCGCCATCGCCGGCATTCTCGCCGCGCATGCGTGTGTGAGCGGCGCACGTACTCCCCGTTCGGTGGACTCGCCCTTTGATATCCGTCCGCAATCCATGGCCCGTCGCCGAGCTGGCGTGGACTTGAAGAAACTGTGAGTGGTGAAACCCCTGCGCAGGCGGCAGGGCAGGCGTGGCTAATGCACCTCCTGGTGGAGAAGGGCGCATCCAAAAATACGGTGAGCAATTACCGCCGTGACATCAACCGTTACGTCTCTTGGTTGGCGGAGACTGGAATTTCTGACCTGCGCCACGTGCAGCGAACACACGTCGAGAATTATCTGGTCTCTTTGCGGGAGTCACTCGCTCAATCCTCTGCGAGTCGCGCACTTATTGTTGCCCGCGGCCTGCACAAGTTTGCGCTTGCTGAGGGCCTTGTTGAGACCGACGTAGCAGCGGAGGTCACGCCCCCGAAGCAGGCCCAGACCTTGCCGGAAACGCTTACTGTGGATGACGTCGACAAGCTGCTCAACGCCATTCCGACGGATGAGGCAGCAACCCCTATCGATATCCGCGACCGTGCCTTGCTTGAGGTGCTGTATGGCACCGGTGCGCGTATTTCAGAGGTCATCTCTCTTCATGTAGATGATGTCACTGGTGATACCCCTCGCTCCGTGCGCGATATTGTGCTGCTGAGCGGTAAAGGCGATAAGCAGCGGCTTGTCCCCATGGGTTCTCATGCGGCGAAGGCTGTGGAAGACTACCTTGTCCGGTCCCGGCCGATTCTGGCTACGGGTGCTTCACATGCGCTTTTCCTCAACACGCGCGGTAAGGCACTGTCCCGCCAAAGTGCCTGGGCGGCTATCAAAACCGCCGCTGAACGCGCACAGCTCACGGCAAACATTTCTCCGCATACCCTTCGTCACTCCTTTGCCACTCATCTCTTGGAAGGCGGGGCGGATGTCCGTACCGTCCAAGAATTGCTGGGGCATTCTTCGGTAACCACCACCCAGATTTATACTCACGTCACCGCCGATTCCCTCCGAGAGGTGTGGCGTACCGCGCACCCTCGCGCTTAGAATCGCGGCAGCTATTCCCGAACGAAAGATCTCCATGATCCATTTTGATTTCCTTCGTCACCGTCTCGCAGCAGTTGCTGCGGCGGCGTCCCTCGCCGTGGCGCCAGTGGCGGCAGCGAATTGGTACGGTGTTGCTGTTGCGCAGGCACAAGACGCGACGATTCCAGTACCGGCTGGCCAAACCACAACAGTCTCTTTGCCCGTGCCTGTCGACGTCAACGTGGCAGCTGACGGCTGGAGCGTGTCCGCCTCCGGTGGGACGGCCACTGTTTCCGCCCCTGCCGCAGGTGGTCAACTGAGCGTGCCGGTGACCTACCAGGGCATCACTATGACCTTCCTTCTGGTTGCTGATGAACAGGTGACCGAACAGGACCTCAACGATGCTGCAACGAGCGGTGACCCAGAGAGCCTGGACGGAACTGCTCACACTCCTCAGGAGACAAGCGGGCAAGACGGTCGGAGCTCTGACGGCGGTGATGGCGATGCCCCCGGTGGAGCTCACGATGCTGAGGGCACTGACGGTGATGACGCCCTTGGCGCTCACGGTGACGAGAATTCTTCGGGTGATTCGACTTCCGGTGAGCGCGAAGGGGGAGGGGCGCGAGAATCTACAGCCGGACACGAGCAGCCGAGTGCGCCGCGGACTGGTCGCGGATGGGAAGGCATCGATGATTCCCAAGCTTCCTACATCAACCTCGAGTCCACCATTGAAGGCCAGACCATCACCGCGAAGCTGGGCCTCAAGCAAGCCTTAGACCTGTATAACCGTTTCAAGCACCTTGAGGATGCTGGCGTTACGTTGCGCTACCTCAATGCGCAGGGAGAGTTCGTCGAGGGCGTGCAACGAGAAATCGACAAAGCCTCGCGCACGATGACCTTGACATATCCGGAGGGCAAGGAGCCAGATAACCCGTTCATCATGCAGTTCATTAACAAGGAGTCTGGGACCGCGGAGTTGGTGGTGACATTAACGGATCCCACTCAGGAGACCGCACAGGAGGTTCCGTCTGAACAGCAGCTGGATGCTGATGATGAGGGGAACGCTGAGCCCACAGACGCTGAAGACTCGGGGCTGAGCACCGGCGAGATCATCAGTGGTATCGGCGGGGTGGGGCTGGTGGCGCTTATCGCCGGCGTGGTGATCTGGCTGTGGCGGCGCAAGAAGTCTAGCCGCTAGGCTTTATATCCCCATTTTTGCTGGCTATAATCGCGGGGCGGGTGCCTCAGGGGGTACTCTGTAATCACAACGATGTAAGAAGGCGGCGTCGGCAAGCGCTGCAGGCCGGACTTAAGGGGCCGTACAGGTCAAGGAAGCAGGTGTGACTGTGAGCGACGAGGGACTGTTTGAAGCCTCGGAGGCGCAGGTCGGGTTGACCGGCCGCCCACTTCGGGAACTGCCGGAACCCGAGCCGCTGGAAAAGCACGGCCCTGCCACCATCATCTCCATGTGTAACCAGAAGGGAGGCGTGGGCAAGACCACGTCCACCATCAACATGGGCGCGTGCTTGGCGGAGCTTGGCCGTAAAGTCCTTCTCGTTGACTTGGACCCCCAGGGCGCTTTGTCGGCAGGCCTGGGCCTCACTCATGATCAGATCGGTGACACTATCTATGACGTCATGCTGGATAGCGAGGTTTCGGTTCATTCCGCCATCGTGAACACTGGAGTGGCGGGTTTGGACCTAGTGCCAGCCAACATTGACCTCTCTGCGGCTGAGATTCAGATGGTCAACGAAGTTGGCCGCGAGCACACCCTGGCCCGCGCTCTGCGCCCGGTGCGCAAGGACTATGACTTCATCATTATCGACTGTCAGCCGTCCTTGGGCCTGCTGACCGTGAACGCGCTGGCTTGTTCTCAGGGTGTGATTATCCCCATGGAGTGCGAGTTCTTCTCCCTGCGTGGCTTAGCGCTGTTGACGGATACGGTGGAGAAGGTTGCGGACCGCATTAACTTTGACCTTGAGGTCATGGGCATCCTCGTTACGATGTTTGACCGCCGTACTCGCCATGCCCGCGAAGTCATGGACCGCGTGGTCGAGTACTTCGGGGATAAGGTCTTCGACACGGTCATTACCCGGACGGTACGTTTCCCGGAGACTTCGGTGGCTGGCGAGCCCATTACGACGTGGGCGCCGAGCTCGCAGGCCGCGAAACAATACCGCGACCTAGCCAAAGAGGTCATCGAGCGAGCCAACGTCTAGCGTGCCAGCATGACGCAACCGGAGATTACCGGCTTCCGTATTGCGCTGGGTAACTTCGAGGGGCCTTTCGACCTGCTCCTCCAGCTCATCCAAGCCAAGAAGCTGGACGTTACCGAAGTCGCTCTCTCTGAGGTTACCGACGAATTCGTCGCCTACACCCGCGCATTAGGGGAAACTGCGGATCTTGATGAGACCACAGAGTTTCTCCTCATCGCAGCGACGCTGCTGGATCTCAAGGCAGCGCGACTTCTTCCGCGGGGTGACGTTGATGACCTTGAGGATCTTGAACTTTTGGAGACTCGAGACCTTCTTTTCGCTCGCCTTTTGCAGTACAAAGCCTACAAACAGGTAGCGGATCAGTTCGCGCACTGGCAGCGCCAAGCACAGCGCCGCTATCCCCGGGCAGTAGCAATGGAGGAGCGGTTTAGTGAGCTTCTGCCGCCGGTCAAGCTGGGGCACACACCGGCGAGTTTCGCCGAGCTTGCCGCGGGAGTCTTCCGGCCCAAGCCACCGGAGGAGGTGGCGACCGGTCACATTCATCAGGTGGCAGTCTCGGTGCCGGAGCAGGCTGGCAAGATTCTTGGCACTCTCAAGATGCTGGGCACAGGCCAGTGGATGAGCTTCGATGCCCTCACCAGGGATTGCACCGTGTCCATGGAAATTGTTGGCCGCTTCTTGGCATTGCTCGAGCTCTATAAGGCCAAAGCGGTTGACGCGGTTCAAGAAGAATCCCTCGGACCTTTGGAGCTGGCGTGGACCGGGCTCGATGTGGACCCGGCCGTCGTGGCGGCGGCCAACTGGGACTAGCTGGGACGAGGACGCCTGTGGCTAAGGTACGCTACCCAGTCATGGAAGACCGCACGGAAGCCACTGTACTGCCGCTCATTTCGCAACTGCGCTCACGCGTAGAGTCAATTTTGCTCGTGGTGGATTCGCCCGCCAGCGTGGAGGCTCTAGCCCGCGCTCTTGATACCGAGACAACCGTGGTTAGTGATGTTCTCCGGTCCCTGCAGCGCGAGCTGAATGAACGCGGCTCTGGTATTGACTTGCGGGAAACCTCTGAGGGCTGGCGTTTTTATACTCGCAAGGACAACGCCGATGCGGTCGAGCAGTTCGTGCTCGATGGCACCCAGACCAAGCTTTCGCGTGCGGCATTGGAGACCCTGGCGGTGATTGCCTACCGCCAGCCAGTAACGCGCGCCCAGGTCGCCGGTGTGCGAGGCGTCAACGTCGACGGCGTGGTCCGTACCCTGACGATGCGTGGTCTCATCCGTGAGCTCGACGGCGTGGAGGGCCTGGCACATCAGTACGAGACGACGGAGCTCTTCCTTGAGCTGCTCGGCATCGACTCTCTGGAGCGCCTCCCAGATCTTGCGCCGTTGCTGCCGGATATCGATCAGATTGATGAGGACTACTCATAGAGCCACACTGTGGGGTAGGATTGCCCGCGGACAACGGTGCCTATGTGCGCCGCAAATTGAAGAACTATTGAGAGGACACATTTCCGTGACTCCACCCGCTCGCCGCGATGGCACACCGGAGAAAAAGAAGCGAGACAGCGACATGATTGTCTCCAACGCTAAGCCGGCTCGCCATCAGCACGTGAAAAAGAAGAAGGCCACCGCTGACTCTGTCGCCCGTGACTTGGGCGCAGATTGGTTGGTAGACGGCGCTGATAAGAAATCCGACAACCAGGGTGAACGTCTGCAGAAGGTTCTGGCGAAGGCTGGCGTGGCCTCACGCCGCCACGCAGAAATCCTCATTGAGCAGGGCCGCGTTGAGGTCAACGGTCAGGTCATCATCAAGCAGGGCACCCGCGTGAACCCTAACAGCGATGTCATCCGCGTGGACGGCACCCGCATCAATGTCAACGAAGACACCCAGTACTTTGTGCTCAACAAGCCGCGTGGCATGCAGTCCACGATGTCGGATGACATGGGCCGTCCCTGCGTGGGCGATGTCGTCGCTGACCGTGTTGTCTCCGGTCAGCGTCTCTTCCACGTCGGCCGTCTTGATGCTGATACCGAGGGTCTGCTCTTGCTCACCAACGATGGCGAACTGGCGAACCGTCTGATGCATCCGAAATACGAGGTCACGAAGACTTACCTTGCTACCGTTCTGGGAGAAGGCGATAAGAAGCTTGTCCGCCAACTCCAAGAAGGAATCGAACTTGAGGATGGCCTGGCCAAGGCAGATTATGTGCAGATCGTTGACAAGAACCAGGGCTATTCCCTCGTACGCGTTGAGCTGCACGAAGGACGCAAGCACATTGTGCGCCGCATGCTGAAGGAAGCGGGCTACCCAGTCCAGCGCCTCGTGCGCACCAAGCTTCACACGGTGCAGCTTGGTGATATGAAGCCGGGCTCGATGCGTGCGCTGAACTCCAATGAACTAACCAGCTTGTACAAGGCGGTGGGGATGTAATGATTTCAAACATGCCAAACCAAGGGCTCATCGTGGCCGTCGATGGGCCGTCCGGAACAGGCAAGTCCACGACGTGCCGCGCGCTGGCCAAGCGTCTCGATGCCAAGTACGTCGACACCGGCGCCATGTACCGTGTGGCCACTCTTGCTGTGTTGCGTGCCGGCGTGGACCCGGCGAATACCGCGGCCGTTATCGAAGCCACAGCTAACCTTCCGCTGGAGGTTTCGGATGACCCGGATTCCACTCAGGTCATCTTTGACGGCGAGGACGTCTCCCGCGTTATCCGTGAAGACGAGGTCACCCGCAACGTTTCGGCTGTGTCCGCCATTCCGGAGGTGCGCCAGAATCTGGTGGATCTGCAGCGCTCCTTGGCTGCTCAGGCACACCGCGCAATTGTAGAAGGCCGCGATATCGGCACTGTTGTGCTTGCTGATTCTCCCGCCAAGGCGTTCATGACCGCCTCTGCTGAGGTTCGAGCTCAGCGTCGTCACGATCAGAACCTTGCGGCCGGCATTGAGTCTGATTTCGACACTGTGCTTGCCGACGTCCAACGGCGCGACGCCGCCGATTCCTCCCGCGCCACGTCACCGCTGCGTCCTGCAGAGGATGCTGTGCTCGTGGACACTTCCGACATGACCCGTGACGAAGTACTCGACGCACTCGTCGCCGTCATTGAGGATTCTGCTACCAAGGAGGCCGCTGATGACTAATCAACCGCAGAACCCTGATCTCAATCCTGAGCAGGAGCCAGAGGATTTCGAGACCGAATTCCACTATCCAGTGGGCAAACTCGAGGAAGAGATCGTGCGCGATCCACACGGCGGCTGGGCTCCCGATGATTTTGACTCCGATGAATTTGATTATGAGTTCGACGAGGCGGAGTTCGATGACTCTGAGTTCGGTGAGGCAGAATTTGGCGAGGACGAAAGCGACTCCGACGGTGACGCTCCGCTGAGCGAGGAAGAGTGGGAAGCACTTTCCGCCGAGTTTGGCGTGGATGATGGGCACACTGAGGAAAACCTCTGCACGGTGGCCATCGTAGGCCGCCCGAACGTGGGCAAGTCCTCGTTGGTGAATCGCTTCTTGGGCCGCCGCGAAGCAGTGGTGGAGGATCACCCAGGTGTGACCCGCGACCGCGTATCCTACGTCGCGGACTGGAATGGCCAGCGATTTTTCGTCCAAGATACTGGTGGCTGGGACCCCAATGTCAAGGGCATCCACGCCGCTATTGCGCGGCAGGCAGAGCTGGCCATGGCTACGGCAGATGTCATTGTCTTCGTTGTTGACACCAAGGTTGGTATCACCGAAACCGATGCTGTGATGGCTCGCAAACTGCAGAAGTCCGAGGTGCCGGTCATCTTGGTGTCTAACAAGTTCGACTCGGAGACGATGTACGCCGATATGGCCGAGTTCTACGCGTTGGGTTTGGGCGATCCGTGGCCGGTGTCCGCACAACACGGTCGCGGCGGTGCCGACGTTCTCGATGAGATTCTGCGTCTGTTCCCGGAGGAACCCCGCAACTCGTCGATCACCTCCGGTCCGCGCCGCGTGGCATTGGTGGGCAAGCCAAATGTGGGTAAGTCCTCGCTGCTTAACAAGCTGACGTCGGAAGAGCGCTCCGTCGTGGACAACGCTGCCGGCACGACCGTCGATCCCGTGGATTCGCTCGTTCAGCTTGATGAACGCCTGTGGAAGTTCATCGATACCGCGGGCTTGCGCAAGAAGGTCAAGAACGTGAAAGGCCACGAGTATTATGCCTCCCTGCGTACGCGTGGCGTGATCGATGCGGCCGAGGTGTGCATCATGCTTATCGACGCCTCCCAGGAAGTTTCCGAGCAAGACCAGCGCGTCCTCAACATGATTCTTGAGGCCGGCAAAGCCCTCGTCATCGCGTTCAATAAGTGGGATCTCGTCGATGAGGATCGTCGTTACTACCTGGACCGTGAGATCGATGAGAACCTGCGCCACCTCCCGTGGGTTACCCGCGTCAATATCTCGGCGGAGACAGGCCGCGCTCTGCAGAAGCTGGAGCCAGCCATGATTGAGGCTCTGGACAGCTGGGATCAGCGCGTGTCCACTGGCCAGCTCAACAACTGGATGCGTGAGGCTATCGCAGCCAACCCACCGCCAATGAACAACAATCGCTTGCCCCGCGTGCTGTTTGCCACCCAGGCATCGACCCAGCCGCCGACGATTGTCTTGTTCACAACCGGCTTCCTGGATGCTGGCTACCGCCGCTATCTGGAGCGCAAGTTCCGCGAGCGTTTCGGTTTCCACGGCTCGCCAGTACGCATAGCCGTGCGCGTGCGTGAGCGCCGCCAACGCCGCTAGGAGATCGAAAACGGCGTGTGTTCCCCGAAGTGAGGAGTTGGGGTCAGGCCCGGTGTGTTGGGCTCTCTACTTGCTCAGGTCTTGCTTTAACGATTCCTTAAATCCAACCGTTGGTTTCCGCCCGCCGGGCGGCCTCGAAGCGATTGGCCGCTCCAGTCTTGGACATGATGGCGGAGATATGGTTGCGCACGGTGCCGCCGCTAAGATGCAGCTGCGCTGCGATGTCCGCGGACCCAAGACCACGAACAAGCAATCGGCAGACTTCAATTTCTCTCTCGCTGAGAGGATTATCTGGGGCAAAGAGGATGTCTTGAGCCAATTGTGGATCTACGACGCGCAGGCCTGAGTGAACGCGTCGGATGGCGTCGGCGAGCTCGTCTGGGGGTGTATCTTTGACCAGGAAACCGTCGACGCCTGCCTCAAGTGCGCGTTTGACGTAGCCGGCACGTCCAAAAGTAGTGACGATGAGGCTTCGGCAACCGGTAGAAGCGATCGTCTTAGCAGCATCGATACCATTCATTCCCGGCATCTCAATATCGAGTAGCGCCACATCAACGTGATGCTCGGCCACGAGGGCAGCGACCTCGGCGCCGGATGAACACCCAGCAACGACTTCAATGTCTGGCTCGGTATTAAGTAATGCGGTCAGTGCTCCTCGAACGAGCGACTGGTCTTCGGCGATGAGCACCCGAATGGGAGACGTCATGGTGAGTGGACCTCCTCTATTTCAGGGACATCATTAAGAGTAAGTAGGACTGAGGTGAAACCCTCGGCGCGCTGAATGATGACGGCGCCCCCGATGTCGTGGGCCCGCCGACGAAGGCCGGCGAGACCCGTAACACCGGAGGCCAGCGCCTGCGAAGCGTCCTCCGTGAAACCGCCTCCGTTATCGGTGACCTGGAGGGAATCCTCATGGAGGATAACCCAGCAGTGCGAAGCCCCAGAGTGACGGACGACGTTGGTCGTGAGCTCTCGTAACGCCCACGAGAACAAATCCTCATGCGCCCGCGGACGGATAAGAGTTTCAGGCAGGTGGGGATGGATGCCGGCAGTGTCCAAGATCCGGCGTGCGGCCTGAATCTCGCCAGCGAAGGTGGGGTTCTTCATGCGCGTGACGGTGGAGCGTACCTCTGCGAGGGATAAACGCGACAGCGAACTGATGGCATCAAGCTCGGCTGCGGCTTTGGCTGGATCGCGGTCGATAAAACGGCGCGCTACTTCGGCCTTGAGATTGATAGCTGTCAGGGTGTGGCCGAGGAGATCGTGGATGTCGGCGGCGATGTCTTCGCGTTGTTGGGCTAAATCCAAATCATGTCTTAAGGCTGTTTCGGTGTCTTCGCGCTGCGATAACGTGCCGAGGACCAAGATAAGCAGGGGCCAGCCAAAGAGAATGATTGCGAGGTCGATAGAGTTTGGGCGGGCGAAAAACCACGCGGGGATACTAGCGATGATTCCGGTGACGGTGATGACAGTGGCTGCAGTTCTCAGCGGCTGGGTGTAAGCGACTAAGGCTCCAAGATACGGAACGAAGCACACAGCCCACACGCCGTACGAAGGAATTGCGGCAAGTGCTAGCACAGCGAGTATGCCCCACCGGAGAGCGACTCGACGCTCCAGGGACCACCCGTGCGGGAAGGTGTGAAGGGTACCGAAGGAAACAAAATACGTGACGCAAAATATCACGGTGATGGCAACGGCCCAGAAGCGTTGAAACGTGGAATATGGGGGCAGAACAAGGATCTGCACCAGCGCTATGAGAAGAAAGATCAACCAAATGGCGGCGAAGCACGCGTCCCGCAGCCTGAAATCACGCATCATGCTCGGTTCTTGTCGCGGTTGCGAAGAAGCACGCAGAACCCGACGAAAACCACTGTCCATATAGTGATGTTAACCCATGCGTACCAGAGTGGGTCCTCAATGAAGTTACGCTCACCGTTGATCATTTGGGCACCTTCAGATAGCGGCCAGCGGGCAAGGGCCTGTGCGCCGTACATCGGGGTGAATCGTCCGACCTCAAGCAGGGATTCCTTGAGCGGCATAAAGACGTTTCCGGCGAAAGCGAGAATGACGATTGTGGATGTCGCGATGGAAACAGTGTTCTCCGATGGGATGAGCATGGCGCAGGCCATACCGTAGATACCGAAAGGGATGGCACACGCCGCGGTAATGAGAAAAGAGAGCACCCATTGGTCCGGCTGCATCGTGGCCTTAGTGAACCCGCCGGTGATGAAGACAGCGGCGATAGGCAAGATGGCACGGACCGCAATGTTGAGGACATTGGCAAGGCCAAGCTGAGAAGCCCGTAGGGGAGTGAGCGCCAATTGGCGGCCCCACCCAGCGCGGTTTTCTGCAACCATAGAACCAGCTGCCCCAACGGCACCAGTAGCGCCAGCGTAGAGCGCCATGCCAATCATGACGAGAGCCGCGACGTTTCCACCGTTGAATTCGGTATCGCCATATTCCTGCATGGCGCCGAAGAGCATGTAGAAAATGACGGGCAGGCCGATGCTGAAAAAGAGGGTGGGCAGGTCGCGGCGCAGTCGTTTGAGATCGTGTGCGGCATACTTAAGGGCGGTGCCGAGCGTTGGCGTAACGTCAATGTGTGTGCTCATAACATGTGCCTCCTTAATGGGTGATGGTGTCCGGTGAAGCGCTGGATAGCTCAAGGAACGAGTCCTCGAGGTTCTGCTCAGAAATAGTGATATCGCGCGCTGTGGTTTCAGTGAGCAGGAAGCGGGCTACCGCGTCAGAATCGCGCGTGGTGATGGCGAGGCCAGAGTCGGTACGAGCTTGGTGAAGCATCCCTGGCAGAGACTCATTCAGGAGACGATCCGGTACTCCACCAGGAAAGGTGGCCCGGATGACTCGGGTGGAATCTGCGTTGCGGATCTCTTCGGTGGACCCGTCAGCATGAATCTTGCCTTTGTTGAGCATAATGATGCGTTGGGCAAAAGTATCGGCTTCTTCGAGGTAATGAGTGGTCAGCAGGATGGTTCTTCCGGCTTTGGCTTCCTCTCGCATGGTCTCCCAGAAGTGGCGGCGGGCACCAGCATCCATGCCGGCAGTTGGTTCGTCGAGAAGCAAGAGCATCGGGTCCCCCAACAGAGCCAATCCGAAACGCAGGCGTTGTTGCTCGCCGCCGGAGCATTTACCTACCCGGCGTGACAGAATGCCCCCTAGATTAGCGCGCTCGATGATGTCCTCGTACGGGCGGTGAGAGGGGAAAGCAGCGCCGAGGAGTTCCAAAGTTTCCTTCACGGTGATATCCGGAAGGAGGCCGCCTGATTGCATGACTGCGCCGATTCGGCCGCTTTTCACAGCGGTGTGCGGGGCTTGGCCGAACACGCTGATGGTGCCTGCCGTTGGGGTAGTCAGCCCCAAGATGAGATCAATGAGCGTGGTCTTGCCTGCGCCGTTGGTGCCAAGTAGGCCGACGATTTCTCCTTGGTGGATGGTGAGGGAGACGTCGTGAAGCGCATGCACCGGACTGCGAGAAGAGGCATTGAAGGTTTTGCTGATTCCGGACACGTCGATGGCCGGGGGAGAAGTGTGTGTCGTGCTCATACCTTCACGCTAAGGACGCAAGGTATCTGCAGCGTAGCCATGACGTCATGAGTTTCGCATGACAGTTGTCATGGTTACAGAAGTCAGCTACTCGCCGGGGCGAGCGAGCACGAAGGCGTCCGTGCGATACGGAATAGCGAGTTCTTGACCGGGGTGAAAGCCCATGTGCTCAAAGAGATACCAGTTGAGGTTATAGGTCATGCGATCGTGGATTTTCTCGCCATTTCGGAGCCAATAGGAACGGGTATGCATGAGCTGGTGCAGCTGCTCGGGCGTAAGAGTGTGGTTCCAGGTGAGGCGCAACTCATCCCGGACTTCCCACGGAGCGGCAAGGGTGGGATAAAAGCCTGGGCGGTGGACATCTCCTGAGTGCATAATCCGAGCGAGTCGAAGGATCCAGGGATCCGCGTTCACGTCGAGTGTGTTCCAGACGAGTACGACCCGGCCACCAGGGCGAAGGATACGGTCAAACTCGGCGCAGGCGCGGTCCACATCGACCCAATGCCAGGTTTGTGCGCAGGTGACGGCATCAAGTGACGAACTAGTCAGCGCAGTATCCTCCGCTGTGGCCCGCCAGCATGGAATGCCGAGACGGCTGAGAACCCTAGTCATGTCCGGGGAGGGATCGCTGGCGAATACTTCAGGGTTGGTGAGTGTTGCGGTGAACTTGCCGGTGCCGGCGCCCACATCCAGGACCGTGTGTGCGGATCCAACGAGTGCAGCCACGTCGAATGGATAGCTGGGGCGCACATCCTGGTAGTTTTCGGCGCCCTCGACGAAGGCGCGGGCAGCGCGCGTTCGCTGGTGCACAGTGCGGAATGTGGGGCCCTCCTGCGTGGATGCCTTGCGATAGCTGGGATAATGCTCAGGGCGCGGGGGAGGGGAGCTGATGGAGGACATAATGCTTTCAATCTACCGCGCCGCTACGTGTTCGTTGATACGGAGCTGTTACCTTGTAGTGGCTAGGATTTATGAATCAACGTCCAGGGGGTCAGACACCGGTGAAGTTGCGCGGTAAGACAGCCCACCAGCCGCGCGTTCTGCGAGCTTTGTGTGCTGCTGTGTCTTCTGCGGTATGTGTGGGAGCACTGGGAGCTTGCGCTGGGACTGACGACACCCCGACTCCCACGACGTCGGCCGTCTGGACTAATGACCTCGGGGTGCCGGTGGCCCCCATGCTCGTGGGACCGGAACCCGGACACACCAAGAACATGAAATTGGCGTCTGGGCGCAGCTTTCTTCTGCATGTTCCTGAGAACTACACACCGGAGCGCTCGTGGCCGGTGCTCCTTTCCTTCCACGGCTGGAACGACAGTCCTGAAAACATGGAAGGGTATACCCAGTTCGATGCCGCCGAAGCCATTGTGGCCTACCCACAGGGAGTCGAAAAAGCGTGGACTCCGGCTCCCTACGCAGCAACCAGTGAAGAAGAAGATGTGGATTTCGTCCGCCAGATTGTCGATAGCCTGCGGGCGACGTACAGCGTGGACGATGACGCCATTTTCGCCGCTGGTTTGTCCAACGGGGGTGGATTTGCGGCTTTCTTGGCCTGCCGGATGCCGGGCACGTTCCGATCTGTGGCAACGGTGTCAGCGGCGTATTACGAGGGAATCCACTCTGAGTGCTCTGAGCGGCCTGTGGGCCGCCTTGATATTCACGGCACGGATGACCCGGTGGTCAATTACGAGGGCGGTGTTCGCCACGGTACTGCCTACTCTTCGGTCGCAGAGGTGCTCGGTCAGCATCAAAAGCGCAATAAATGCGTAGGCGATGTGGAGAGCCTGCGCCTGACGAATGACGCCGTTAAAGAAACATGGACCGGCTGCAAAGCACCGCTGCAACATATTAGGATCAACGGTGGTTCCCATGTGTGGCCAGGTCGTCCCAGTAAGGATAAGCCCGAAGTGGGGCGCGGCTTTGCTACTGACACGGTCCTGGATTTCTTCGGAATCCCGGGACGCCCAGAAGGCACGGAAGAGCACGGCGTTGCTGAAGCCTCCCGCCATGCGGCGTCGTAGCCCCCGCACTACCGGCGCAGGGCTCCTACTCCTCTATTGGCGTGAGGCGTATGTGGCTAAAGTCCAGTCCGTCGAGCGCCTGGACTCGAGCCAGGCAAATATCGGCAACGGAGTCGAAACCGGCACGGCGTGCGGGGCTCGAGGCTTCTGTTGGCTGAGCAATCTGTACGAGATGCACACTGCGGCTGCCGCCATCCTCCCGATTGAGTTCCGCCACGGCCTGAGCAGTGGTTCCGGATCCAGCAAAGAAGTCGAGGACGACCGCGTCGGCGCCGCCGGCGATGGCGATAAGATGCTTGATTAGCCGGACAGGCTTGGGAAAATCGAAGGTTCCTTGAATGCCGAGAGCCTCCTCAGCATCTTTGCGTCCAGTGCGCGTGACTCCAAAGCGTTCGCCATCAAGTATTGAACGTGGGCGTGCCCCCTTCTTTTCGTAGTTCTTGGTGTAGACGAAGCCGCGTCGAAAGACTAGCTCCTCATAGTGTTCGGAGACTTTATCCTTGCCCCACCGCCAGCGTGCCACCTGGCTTTTTCCTTCCGGTTGATGTGGCCAATACTCACGACCATCGGGGCCTGTAATGGAAAAATCGAGAGAGGGCAGGTAGCCCAGCGTCTTGGAATCAAGGCGCACGAGAGAGTAGTTCCCCTTTTCGTCGCTGTGGTTGTACCTCGTTGAGGTCTGTGCGTGCGGGTCGAGATTGAAGCCCGGATTGGATGCGCTCTTGGCGTAACAGAGCACATACTCGTGCTCTATGACCGCGTATTTGGAGTCATTTTTGCCCGTGCCGCCCTTCTTCCAGATGAGTTGACCGGCAAAGCAATCTTCCCCAAACACTTCATTCATGATGAGTCGCAGGTGGGCAGCTTCAGACTCACCAATCGATACAAAAATGAAGCCAGTGTCTGCGAGGACCTCACGCGCCAAAATAATCCGCGGCAACATCATGGAGAGCCATTCCGCGTGCCACTGCCCGAAATGTTCAGACCGCACCTCGCGACGCTGGCGGAAGTTATCTCGGTAGACGAAATCCTTCCCGGTGTTATAAGGGGGATCGATATAGATGACGTCAGCGTGAAAACCTCGGGCGACGAAGTCCTTGAGAGCATCCAGGTTGTCGGCTTCCGTGACAGTGTGTGGAGAGGAGCTGACGCGCTTGACGACGTCCCTCCGAACCTTCAGCTCTCCATGAGCCTGCACAGCAGCCTCGTTTTTCCCTGGCCATGTGAGACCAAAGTAGGTAGTCGATGATGGGGGAGAAGAGTGGTTCGAGGGCATTGTGCTGAAAATTTTCTAATGAGATCAGGGCTGCAAATCTAGTTGATAAGACCCCAAGGCTTGGTGAATGTATCACGGTTTCTCGGGTGGTCCCTGTGGTGTATGGTGCGGCGGAAACGGAGAGCCACGGGCTATTACTGAGGTTTAGCGTACAAGTCTTCTCAATTGAGAGTGGGGTGGCACACCGCATGGTGTTGAACGAAAAGGGGTAACCGTAGGGGGTGAACTTTCTCAACTAACCTTAATACTCTCAGATTGAATTACTGCCCACGGATATGGGTGTTTCTCATCGCACGAAGCTTGGGAGTGGCACTCATCGTGGCGAAGTGTGAGTTGCGTCGGTACCGTTGGTGAAGTGGTCGCGCGAAGGGCGTGAAAATCCTCCGCTGTGGACACCCCACGCATGCGGGAACGCGCGCGTTCTCCGTGGTGTGGGGATGCATAGCGGCGGGAAAGAAGCTGTTCCTTGCTGTGGCCTGCATAGATTATCAAGGTAGTTAGAAAGAAAGGACGATACGATATGGGTATCTTCGATAAGGCAAAGGATGCACTGAACTCCGACAAGGGCGAGCAGGTTTCTGACTCTGCACTGGACAAGGGTGCTGACTTTGCCAAGGGCAAGCTGGGTGAGGACAAGGCGGACAAGATTGACTCCGCTCGCGACCAGCTGGACGAGCGTATTGGCAACCAGGGTGCTGAGGGCAACCAGGGCGCTGAGGGCAACCAGCCCGAGCAGGATGGTCAGGAGCAGTAAAACCTGCTTCCGGCTCGGACGCTAGCTGGGTGGACTAGCTTGGCGTATGAGCTCGCATAGAGGAGCTCCGTCCCCACATTGTTGGGGTCGGAGCTCTTTCTTTGTTGTAAGCACAGAGTGCTCGAATGCTTACTAGGTGAGAAATTAATCCTTATCCTCCGAGTTGGATACTGTGTAAAACCTTTAAACTTGCTAAATGCTGTAGGGTGAAGCGAAATCGAGACGACTCCTAGGTAGGCTATTACCCGTGATTACTTCAGTAGGTGCGGAAAAGGGCAGTCAGCCCTCACGGCAACTCCTCATTGAGCAGGCCGGACGTGTCATCGCCAAGGCCGGCATCGACGCAGTTCGTCTGCGTGACGTTGCCGACCAAGTAGATGTCCCGTTCGCCGAGGCTCAAGAGTATTTTGCTAGTGACGCCGAACTGGTGGAGGCGACAACGGAGACGTTGAATGCAGCTCTGCTGTCCGTAGTTGACATGCACTTCAAGCGCCTTCCGGAGAACGCAACGGCCGTCGATAGGCTTCGTTCCGCGTCAATGTCCTATTTCTCTTTCGCAGTGGAGGATCCAACCTCCTTTGCAGCCTTCACGGCAGTACAGGCTTCCCCTCGCGAGGACCTAACCGCTGAAGTCTTTGCCTCCGAAGGGGGTCGTGCTGACACGTGTCCCATTCTCGAGCTTCTTTATGACCTGACGGATGACGCCGTTAAAGAGGCCGGTGGAAGCAGTGATGCGCACGGCACAATGCTCTTCGCGCTTGCAATCTTCTCGCATCTGCATGGTGTGACTCAGCTAGCTGCCGAAGGTATCCTTCGTTACCTTTCTCCAGCCGCCAAGAAGCAGACCTTCAGCGGTGTTATGGATACCTTTAGTGTTGGTCTTTACCCGTTTCTCCGGGGCGAGCGGCTTGAGCGCACTGCCCCGTTCGGCCTTGTTGGGGAGCAGCCAGAGCCGCTGTTGGCTAAGGCTGTTGATTTCCCGCGTGGCACCGAGGAGGAAAAGCGTACCGCGCTTCTGCGTGGAGCGATCGAAGAATCCCTTGATCACGGTGTTACGGGCCTACACATCGGCGGCGCTGCCACTCGTGCTGGTCTTACCGTTCAAGAGGCGGAGCACCTCATTGAGAGCGATCAAGAGCTTGCGAGTTATCTAGAGCGTTACCTTGACAAGATCAACTACGAGTTTATCTACCGCCAAGTGGCTGCTGTTCCAGAGGGCTCTAAGGCGCTCTCCCTCATCAGGGCAACTGGTTATGGCTATGTCTCCCATGCGTTGGCTGACCCGCAAGGCTTCGAGGCTCTCATCAAGATCGCGTCCGGTCCGATCGTTCCGATGTCCTTTGAGGATGACTTCCTTCCGAACGCAAATAAGGCCGCGGAGGTCCAGCGTGACTTCAGCGAGTTCGGTCAAGCCTTTGGCTTTATTATGTCGCTAGTGCGCCAGGCCATCGATGAGGTTAATGGCCCGCGTGCTCCGTGGGTGCTCTACACTCTCGTGATTTCGGTGTGGGCCGGTGCACACGGCCTGGCCATGCTTGCCACTAAGGGGCCGCTGCGTGGCTATGACACGGACTTCATCTTCGAAATCCTTACGCATTACATGGATATTTGTCTTGGCGGTGTCATGCGCAGCCTCGGCGGCGCAGAGTAACTCTGCGTCGTAGCGTCGTAATGCCGTGTCTCTAGTGATGTAATCTTGGACACTATTTTCCCTACCTTTCCCTTCTGGAAGGTAGGGAATATTTTTTCGACACCATCGCCTTAACTGAAGGTAAATGATCTCACCATTCGTGGGAATCTCCTAGTGGAGGACTTGCCCTTTGCTGTGTGAAATGTTTCTACATATTGAATGTATGCGATGTTAACTAAGTGCTTCTGGTTAGCAGCTAGCGGGTGGTGGCGTTGCTGGGTGGTTTCTCCACTGTAGAAATTAAATTTCATCGGCGGTAGGGTAGCCACCGGTCCGAATTCATTGCGCTTATCGCGTACGGTAAGCAAGCCTTCATCGAGATTTAAGAAAGAACCGCCATGCGCCGCATTCCTTCCCGCATTGTTGCCACTGCTGTGGCCGTCGCCACCTTCTCGTCCGTGATTGTTGCCCCGCAGGCACTCGCGGTGGAGTTGCCTACTGATTCCGCGTTCGTCCACGAGGGCGCAGGCTCCGACACTGTCGATGTCAACGGCACTCTCTTTGATGAGGACGGCAACCTGATTGACTCTAATAACGCTGGCGATATTGCTATCGAGGATATTGAGCGAGAATCCCGCGACAATGATTTCAGCTTCTTCGGCACCGAAAGCACGAAGCCTACGACACTCGCTGAGCTTGAGAGCACCGAGGCCTCTACCGCCGACGTCACCGTGACCGCAGCAGAAAAGAACGGAAAGCTAGTTTGTGAAATCACTGACGCTCCTGGCAAGGAAGGCCAGTTGCTTGAGCGCAAGCTTGACCTAGCAAAGGCATTCTACGAGGGCGGCAACAAGCTGCTCCAGACCGTCTGGGAGGTTATCCCAGTCGTTGGCGATCTTATCCCGTCTGATTTCATCAAGAAGATTGGTGCGAGCTCCTGGGAAGGCATTGCCAAACTTGTCCGTAAGGGTGAGGCAGACAAGGCCGTAACGTGGGACCTGGCTCGTGCACAAGGCATGGCCATCGGCCGCATTGACAACGCTGATGCAGAGGTCGATCTCAACAACCCGGATGCTGCGAAGAAGACCGTATCGAACCTCATCAAGTTTGCTGACGGCGCCTTCGGTAAGGGTGTCTCCGTCGTCCTCAAGATCTTCAATGCTGCGGTGACCATCGCTGGACTTTTCCCGGGCGCCAGTGCAGCCAAGGACCTTAAGCTTTCCGACGACCAGCGCGCTGAGATTGAGGAGACTCTCAGCGGCATTTCTGCCTCCGCCTCTGCTCTGGCTAAAGTCAATGCGCCTGCCGGCCAGAAGTGCGCTGACATGCTCAACGGCAAGAAGGTCTCCAATGACAAGCCTGCCACGCCGACCGAGTCGGAACCGGTCAAGCCCAGCGAGTCCGCTCAGCCGACCGACTCTTCCGAACCGTCTGCCTCCGGCAAGCCCACGACCGAGCCGTCTGAGACTCCCTCCGCCGGTGCCGACGGTAAGGACGGCAAGGATGGCGAGCC
>NZ_KV788270.1:5399-6305 GCF_001807225.1 Corynebacterium sp. HMSC05E07 | reverse complement strand
ACACCCCTACCAACAAGCCGCTCTCAGCACTTTTCTAGGGTAGTCGGTTACTGGTGACTTTTTCGTGCATTACACACGTCTAAATGGCTGGTCATCTTCTAAAACTCTGGGCCAAACTCTTCTTCCTGCACGCGGGGTCTAGAGCCCATTCGCTTTGGTTTCCTGAACTGGTCGATGCTTAAACTGCGTATCCGCTCTTCTGTCGGGTCGTGAATCCGTGGAGCGACTGGCGGCGGGCTTACACGCGCTGGTTTGTTGTGAGCATCATAATCCTCAAATTCAGCGTCAAATTCTGCTTGTCGCTGCTGGCGGATACGCTCCTTTTCCAGTCCACGTTGTCTCACCGCTTCTTCCATCTGATAACGCTGCTGGAGCTGGTGGATGTAGTCCATCACGGGCTTAATCTCGTAGTCACTGCCCAGACGTGATCCAGTAGTCGACGCCTTACGCTTGCCGCGCTTGGTGGGATACTTGAAAAACTCACCATCATCGTCTTTGAGCGCGTACATCGTGGTGTACTTTTCTTTGGCTTTGGGCGAGCTATTTTCACGAACGGTAAACGCCAAGTTGTGCTCACCAGCAATCTCATGAGCAACCTGCAAACCAGCTTTAACACCTTGGGCGGATCGCACACGATCATCCTGGAATAGATCCTCAACTCTGGCACGCATGAAGCTGCGCCACGTATCGCCGGTTAAGTCTCCAAGATTCAAGCCTGCTGCATCAATCTGGCGACCCTGAGCCTTGGCAAATCGCTCGGCACGAGAGAGCTCTTTCGACCCGCGCTCAAGAACCTGCAAGCCTAAGTCTTTCATGAGCTTGTCGTTCTCCTCGCGAACCGAGTGCCAGTTGCCCGCAATACGCGGTGTTTTACCAGTCGCGAAATCATGATTAGCAAGCAGGATG
>NZ_KV788270.1:5146-5379 GCF_001807225.1 Corynebacterium sp. HMSC05E07 | reverse complement strand
GTCGTTCTCCTCGCGAACCGAGTGCCAGTTACCGGCAATGCGCGGTGTTTTGCCGGTCGCGAAATCATGATTAGCAAGCAGGATGTGATTGTGGACTGCACCCGATTTACTATCAGTGTGAGTGGCTATCAGAGCGGGGGAATGGGGGGCCACAATCTCAGCTAACCGACACCCTGCATGGTGCGCCATCTCGACATCAGCAGCTGATGTTTTATCGAGCTCGTCGGGTGAGA
>NZ_KV788270.1:4598-5126 GCF_001807225.1 Corynebacterium sp. HMSC05E07 | reverse complement strand
ATGATTAGCAAGCAGGATGTGATTGTGGACGGCACCCGATTTGCTATCGGTGTGAGTGGCTATCAGAGCAGGGGAATGGGGGGCTACAATCTCCGCTAACCGACAGCCTGCATGGTGCGCCATCTCGGCATCAGCATCTGATGTTTTATCGAGCTCGTCGGGTGAGAAAGATTGGACAATCGAGACGACCTGATTAACCCGTGTTGAATGCTGGTTAACTAAGGCTCGTGTATCACGGCCAAAAGAATCCAGATCGAACCCTGGGCGCGGGCCTATGACTGAGGCCTGGGCTGCGCGCAACTTACGTGTGCCATCCGCCCCTTCACCCGGCCCACTCTTCGAGCCGTAGAGAACATAGGTTGCCGCCGCCACCGCGTCCTTGGATCTCGTTACCGTTGTGATCGACATGTCTTCTCCACAAGTCCGGCAACGTCTCTCGCCATGGCTTCCAGATCGTCGGCTATAGAAACAAGCGTGTTCGGATCCACGTCACGGGAGAGACGATAATCCGTTCTTTCAAACTCCCGT
>NZ_KV788270.1:4044-4578 GCF_001807225.1 Corynebacterium sp. HMSC05E07 | reverse complement strand
CGCCACCGCGTCCTTGGATCTCGTTACCGTCGTGATCGACATGTCTTCTCCACAAGTCGGGCAACGTCTCTTGCCATGGCTTCCAGATCGTCGGCTATGGCAACAAGCGTGTTCGGATCCAAGTCACGGGAAAGACGATAATCCGTTCTTTCAAACTCCCGTGCCATACGGAATAGTGTCCTCGTTGCCCCGTTCATATTCACACCGATTCGGCGGATCTGTTCGGTGTACATATTCAACGCTTTAAGCGTGTCCGGTGGCAGTTCATTGAGCTTAGTTTCCCACCCCGTTGGCAGTGTCATCGCAAGGTTATCCACTGCACCCCGAACCACTTCAGGAACCGTCATATCAAGTCGCTCGGCAACCTCCTTGACGAACCGTTCTTGTTCCTCGTCCAGTCGCAGGGTAAACCGATACGTTTTCGCGGCCATTAATCACCTACCTTCTTCACTCTCACATACCTATACAACTTCTTACGCTTAAGCCGTTTATCTACACCTAGACGTGGAGATCTATTTTTATTAAAAATCATTT
>NZ_KV788270.1:0-4024 GCF_001807225.1 Corynebacterium sp. HMSC05E07 | reverse complement strand
CTCCTTGACGAACCGTTCTTGTTCCTCGTCGAGTCGCAGGGTAAACCGATACGTTTTCGCAGCCATTAATCACCTACCTTCTTCGCTCCCACATACCTATACAACTTCTTAGGCTTAAGCCGTTTATCCACACTTCGATGTGGAGATCTATTTTTATTAAAAATCATTTTATCATTCTTCAGTTTTTAAGTCCATAGGATCTCTCCACATCCGCCTTATGGGATCTAGGCCTTAGGCCTGGGAAACCCAGGCCCAACCACACGCTTTACAGACCGCCCCTACGAATTAAAAAATTAATCGAATGTCGGGGCGGGGCCAGCATCACATCAAGCACCCCTACCGGGGTGCGATGTGAGCTGGCCGGGGCGTGCCGCCCCTGGACCCCTGCTGGGAATATCTTCGCTAGAGCACCTTTATGTGATCTCAGGGTGGTGCTCGCTTGATATTCCACTCGCCGTACCCTGCAAGGATGCAGGATAAGACGGCGAGATCTAGGGGTCAACGTAGCGATTCTGAGGCGTGGAGAAGTCACGATTTTATTTCCACATCTAGAACGGAACGTTGTTACCTTGAGCCCCGTTATTCTGCTGGGGTTGTTGGGGTTGACGCGCTACCTGCTGAGCAGTGGATTGAATGTCCTGCGGAGCAGATTTGACCCCCAATTCAGTCAGTAAATCACGCAGTGGAAGGTCTTGATACTTAGACCATTGGGAGCGAGGTTTCGTTGCGGCTGCAAAGAGGACTTCGCCCATTTGTTTCATTACCTTTTCCCGCTCAGCTTCCATGGCTTTGTCGGCATCGTCACGAGCCTTCTTGTGACGCTCTAAACGAGAGATTGCGATGTTTAATCTTTTGTTACTCATACATATAAGTATAGACACTGTTTAAGAAAAAAGCTATAGCATATAGACGAAGAAAATGGGTAACGACACGCCGATAAAGGTGCTAAAAAATACACGAATCGCAAAGAAAGGATGACCATAGAATGACATGAAGGCAGGCTTATATCATCACTTCCGTCACTTTGACGGGACTGACACTCGTGGTTGCGATGAGGGGCGACAGCATCGAGGTTGATAGCAGTGGGGTTAAGGGGTTAGGGGCTGTCATAGAACCCTTGAAAGAGTACCTACCAAGGGGGCATAAACTACACACTCATCAAAGGGAAGTGCATGTGTCCCGGTCGCTCGCGCGCCCGGGAAATGTGTGGGGGTCTGCGCTTTCGCGCATCCCCCAAAAATATCTTCTTCCACAAGGGGATGGAAAAAGAAGTCTGCATGGCATGTAATCTCTTAGCTCTGACACGCGATATAGCGGGGGGTAGTTTTGCCCTGATCGGGGACTGTCGCAGTGCTGAAGCAGATGCTGGGTGGTGGATACATCGGTAACCTCTCGCTGAGCAGGTACCACGATTCCGCTGGCGCACCCAACTTCTAGTTTCCGACAGCCACAAACGGTGTAGAACTTACCCTTGTACAGGGTATTAGCTCAATGAGCCAAGTACGGTACAAACCAGTAAAGTCCTGGAGCACACCTTTAGGTACTCCAGGACTGTCAAAAGGAAGGGCTACTTATTATGATGACCAGAACTCTTTATGGACTTCTCTACGTTCTCTCTTGCGGTCTCTGCGACGGAGTTCTTCCAAAGACGGATCTAGATAGTCTGGCATCGGCCGTACTGCCTTCAAAGTAGGCCTTCCTTCCACAGCGATCCCCAGCGCTGTAAGTAGATCTACCACCGAGCGATCCCGGTAGCATGACCACTTGTAACTCGAACTTACAGCAATGCCCCAGAGCACTTCACCGAGACTAGACGCGAGGTCCTTTCGCAGCGAGATCTGGAGGTTCTGCGAAGTCTCGACAGAGTTGTCGTTAATCTCGATATCTTCCAGCATTTCATGGACATCTCTTTTATCTAAAGACATGAAAAGAATTCCTTTCAGTATTGGAGTGGTGTGTTGACAAACGGCAAGCGAAACTCACGGCTTTGTGGCTCAACGGGGAGTCTGTAGGAGTCGGGTTTAAAATTCCAGGCGCTTGCGCCCTAAAGTCCCCCTTTGTAGGGAAGGTGACATTACAGAGGACAGACATCAAGCCCCTCGCTTTCTTCGATACCGAACGGATCGACACTCATCATCGCAGAGACGTAGGGGGCGATAGCATCAAGATCAACATCAATTTGGCGTTCAGTTTTTGATTTCGCGTGGTGCCAGTACCGATCAGAGGGACGTGGCAGATTGAAGCGCTTGAAGGCGTCGAGGCGGTCTGCGAGCAGCCTGTCGCCCGCCAGCCAAGGGATGTTGATAACGCCCTGACGCTGCGCAATCACGATACCCTTAGCGATGCGATCCAACCGGTTGTGTTCATCTTGCGAACCAACATTGTTGAGGATGGTGTCTAAGCGTTGACAGTAGTCGTGCCACTGCTCCCGCGTGCGACGCACTGGCGAACGTTTCCATTCAACATCACCGGTCTCTTTATTCACGGACTTAAGACCTTGGTCGATAGAACGACCGATCGCATACTCTTCAGGAGTTTCCCATGGCACTGTTTTTACACGCGCCACCTCATATGACTTTCCGTTGATAATGATCGTTTCATGAGTCATACCGTCTGGTACTGGTCGACGCTTACGGTCGAACTCGAGAGCTAGTTCCTTGTGCTGTATGACAGGGGAAAAATCTTTACGATCTTCCACGCGGCTAAGCTCTTGCAGCGATGGAAAGCGCTTCATTTCCATCGGTAGAGCACCGTCCCGCGAGACCACGAGGTCGTACATGAAATCACGGTCGTCTTGAGAATCCGGCGCGATGTGCGGGGGCACCTTGTATCCACCATGAGCTAATACACCACCAGGCTCTCGGGAGAAGTTCGCACGCGTGGAAACGTTGTAGAGATCGCTCTGCTGATGTTTCTGCTCCCACATGGTACGAGAGTCTGTGAGAGCTTCGCGAGCATCTCTCCAGATTTCACCCAGACCGAATTGGTCGAGTTCCTCAACCACGTCTAGCGGGGCGTCGGTAATAAACCCATCGGTTGTACAAGAAGGGGTCGAGTAGCCTGCGTCATCAAGTTGATTTAGCGTTGCAAGAAGCACAACACGCGCGAGGGATGTAGTCATACTCGCGTGGTATGGGCTGGTGATAGATGACCCACCAATAGCGTCATATTCCTGTGCCCAGGAATCCCATCCACGTTGCCCCACAACCCCTTGAGCCAATTTCCCGTAGGGAGAATTAGCCATTAGCTTGATAATCGACTGCTCAAAAGACTTCGCACCAAATTCTTCCTTAGCACGGGCACGGTCATCGATCAGTTGGTGGTATGCATCACGAAGTAGGCGCGAGGGGTGCCCGTCCCCATCGGTACGTACACGCCCCACGTGGCCTATTTGACACGTGATTTTAGCGCCTAACTTGAGTGCTAACCACACTTCCGGCCCCGTTACCCACACACCACGCCCCTCGCCGGATGAGCGTGGGTAAAGCAACGAACCATTGACAGGCACAGGGATGGTTGGATACAGGACCGTATCGGGGAACGTGAAGCTAACGAACCCGGCGAAGGGGGTTAGCGGCCCATATTTCAGAAAATCATTGATAGACAACTCCTCGTTATTGATGGTCCGAATAATCACCCCGTCAGGATGTAAATAATCAACGTCTAGAACACAACTCGCAGCCGTGGGATAACAATTTTGCAAATCCAAATCGTAGGTACACTCTCTGAAAATCCCCACTTCAGAGGACATGTTATACCCCCCACGAAAAGCAAAAGCGAAAGCATGGATCCATGTGGCAGTAGCACCGTCGAGCGGCTGTAGCTCGCGCTTTCGGTAGTAATCTAACTGGTTTTCCACACCACCATCTTTAACCTCGGTGGTACTCACCACCTTATGTAGACCACCAAACACAGCGTTAAAATCCGCGCTACTACCACCAATGTTTGCGCTAATGTGTTTCTTCACTGCGAGCGCTGCACCGGTAGGGAGAGTCTGAAGCGTCCTGGGTTTAGTTCCTACCTC
>NZ_KV788269.1:702-984 GCF_001807225.1 Corynebacterium sp. HMSC05E07 | reverse complement strand
TTGAAGCTGGTACCGCAGACCGCGACGGTGTTGCGCGACGGCACAGCGGCCGAGGTCGAAGCGAAGGACCTCGAGGTCGGCGAGCTAATGCTCGTGCGTCCCGGGGAGCGGATCGCCACGGACGGCATCATTCGGTCCGGGCGCTCCAGCCTTGACACCTCAGCGATCACCGGAGAATCCATTCCGGAGGAGGTTGCGCCCGGCGACGAAGTGCCTGCGGGAGCGATCAACTCCGCCGGGGTGCTGGAGGTCGAGACGACCGCAGCTGGAACGGACAACTCG
>NZ_KV788269.1:0-682 GCF_001807225.1 Corynebacterium sp. HMSC05E07 | reverse complement strand
CGGCGTGATCGGCTCGCTGCTGGGCGACCCTGAGACGTGGATCACCCGAGCGTTGGTGGTCCTGGTCGCAGCGTCACCGTGCGCGCTGGCGATCTCCGTGCCGCTGACAGTCGTGGCCGCGATCGGGGCAGCCAGCCAGTTCGGCGTGGTCATCAAGTCCGGCGCAGCGTTCGAGCGACTCGGCGGCATCCGTCACCTAGCGGTGGACAAGACCGGAACCCTCACCCGCAACCAGCCCGAGGTTACCAGCGTGGTCCCGGCAGACGGATTCAATCGGGCGCAGGTGCTTACTTTCGCGGCGGCAGTTGAGCAGCAATCGACGCACCCCCTCGCCGCGGCGATCGCGGCGGCGGAGCCCGAAGCGCCCGCTGCCCTGGACATCAGCGAGGAAGCCGGTCATGGCATCGGCGGCACCGTCGAAGGCCGACGGGTGCTGGTGGGCAGCCCCCGATGGATCGACGCCGGGCCACTGAAGGCAGACGTTGAGCGCATGGAATCCGAAGGCCAGACCTGCGTCCTTGTCACCGTCGATGACGCTCTCGCCGGGGCGATCGGGGTGCGCGACGAGTTGCGGCCCGAGGTGCCCGATGCCGTGCAGTCCCTGCACGACAACGACGTGGAAGTAAGCATGCTCACCGGTGACAACACTCGCACCGCCCGGGCGCTGGCTGAAATCGCCGGA
>NZ_KV788268.1:24182-67047 GCF_001807225.1 Corynebacterium sp. HMSC05E07 | reverse complement strand
CCGCCGACACCAAACAACAAACAAACAACTCAATAAACAAGGCCCTAGACACCCCACCACGGTGCCTAGGGCCCTGAGCTGTTTTCCTAACCCCACCAGCCCGCACCCCAGGCCACCACACACCACCCCACGTGCATAAGACCCCGCCAAGTTCTGGACAAACACGAAGGATTCAACACCAGCGGCTGGCCCCTACAATGACACAGCAACCACAGAAAGATAGAGGCGCTCGCAACACAATAAGGGGTGTTACTGCCACTCGTTTGTCTCCCACCGCATCATATGCCCAACCCTGAAAGCCGACACACCCAGTACACACAAACCACCCCACGCCACCACCACGTAGCCCCACCTTAATGAGTCGCCACCCAGGTCTGGACTCATAGAAACTCAGCACAAATCCAGGGACTGGGACCTAATACACTTCTTCCCGTGAAGCGATCTTGAGCCTTCATTACCCGCTCACTTACGACCGTGTGCCCATAAATCGACCAAGATAGAGCAAAATCCATCGTCAAAAGTGTGTGCCAAAGTCCCGCCAGTGTTAAAATGCGTAGGCTTGAAATCCCCGACAACATTTCCTTTATCAGTAATGTGCGTCCATCTACTGTGTCTACAGCCTTTGCTGGTGATGGTTAGGATGCTGGGGAAGCCCGTGAAAACGCTTTTATCGTCTATGAACCCTTTGTCGCGGAGCACACGAAGACGCTTAGAGGCTCCCGAATGATTAATCCCCCACAGTCTGGCAGCGTGGTCGCGCGTCATAGCTTCAAACGCCACCAACCAGTCAAAAAGGAGCCGATCCCGCTCGGTTAACTCAAATTTTTTGGCCGCGCGAAACGCCCATCGCCTCCGGTCTGAAACATGAATAATCTTCACCATGTAGTAATGGTCGCATTAGAGTGTGCACACCCTAGTGCGCAACCAGTTCCAGAGAATAAGACAAAACGAAATGAGGCACTGTCTATTCACTAGACAGTGCTTTCCAAGACGATTTTCGGGCTGCTGTTTACACGACCACTAGAAATCAAGAAGCGCACAATACAAGGAACTCCCCAGCGTCTCCTTTCACTAGAAGCGCTGGGGAAGACATTTACAGGAAGTTATCCGTACTTAGTAGATAAAAGAATTAAGTACGCATTTATGCAGATTTACTCATTGGTTATTCCTGATGACTGTTTTTGATACGATTGACCAGTACTGCTGCAACTATGGTGAGCAGTATGAGGATAAGAAAACCGAGGATCGACTTGTTTGAAATGGCGACATAACCTGAAATTGCCAGACCAAATAGTGCAACGACAATCGCATTGGGAGATATTTTATGCCTGTTCATTAGCCCTCTTTACACTTGATCGTTAAGTACACTCGTTGCCACGGACTCTAGTGTTCCTATCTTCTAGAGGGGTGGTTCACCTCCCGAGGCTACATGTGTTCCAAATAACAGTCAATAGCTTTGACGAACTGTGTGAGGGGCATCTATCATGCCTCACGCGAGAAGGCACTCGGCAGTGCTACGTCCAAGCCAACCCAAGCACGATGAATAACCTTTTAGTGGTCGTGGTGAACTTTATGGCATGGTCTTTGAGATTTTGCAGCTCGATCACGCAATTGATTTCGTGGCATCTTTATTTAGTCCGATCGGTGCGGTGGCCGTTCCACTCGCCGGCTTGGTGCTGGCCTACGTTGCGGGGTGGAAAGCCGCGCGTGATACGGATACGTGGTGGTCGAAAGCTGGATATTATTTCGATGGGAAGAATTACGGGCGCAAAAAATGATGGGTTTCAAGCGGTAATTGGGAGCTGAATTCGCGGGTGGCACTGCTTAGTGGGTCTATGAAGGAGATATGGGTAGCCGTTAAGTGCATAGGAATCCGCATGTCTTCGGCCTCCGCCGGGTAAATGACCGGATAGATGGGATCGCCAAGGATGGGGATGCCGGCTTGAAGCATGTGAAGGCGAAGCTGATGCGTCTTCCCGGTGTGGGGCTTGAGGGTGTACTTCGCCAGCTCGGGTAGTGAACCGTGGATGGCTTCGTAGGGGGCCTTGTCCACGGGAGCAACGCCGGCTACTTCGGTGATGGCGTTGACTTCACCGTCGACGATGCGCCCTTGGAGTTCCCCTGGGGTCTTCTCCATGCGGGAGCGCCAGAGGGTGCCGGGGGAGACGTCGGCAAGCGGGGCGATGGCTTCGTAGGTTTTGGTGACGCGGCGCTCGGCAAACAACGTCTGGTAGGCGCCGCGGACTGAACGGTCCTTGGTGAAGACGAGGATCCCTGAGGTGAGGCGATCGAGGCGGTGCGTGGGGGAGAGCTCGTTATTGCCGGTCTGTCGGCGCAGGCGCACGGTCGCAGTCTCTGTGATGTGCCGGGCCCGGGGCATGGTGGCCATGAAGGGCGGTTTGTCGACGACGAGGAGGTGCTCGTCCTCAAAGAGAATGGGGATGTCATAGGGAACCGGGACCTCCGGCGCAGGGATGCGGTAGAAGTACACCACGGCATTAGTGTCGAGGATGCTGTCAGGGTTAAGGGCCGTTCCGTTTTGAGTCACAACCTCGTTTGCGTCGAAGCGGGCCTGTAAGGCTTGGTCGTTGTCGTCGGGGTGACGGTGGCGCTGGGAGATGATGAGGCCGCGGACGAAATCCCACGCGGAAATAGGGCCCTCCGGAACGCGGGCTTGGGTGGGGTTTAGTCCATCGCGGATGGGAAGTGGGGTTGCGCCACGCCTTTTATGGACTATTCTTTTTCCCATGGATTTCAACTCGATTCTCGCACCCGCCATTGATTTCTTCTCTAATGGTATCGGTGCCGTCATTCGTGACATTGCTGTGGCTCTCTACAACATTCTCTTCCCCGCCAATGCGGATGCTGCGACCGCCCCACAGGCCGGTCAATAGGTATTAGACTGGAGATGTAAGCACGTCGAAAGGAAAAGGTCATGGCCAAGGAAGACATTGTCGTCGTAGCCGTCGATGGTTCGGAAGCGTCGAAGAACGCCGTCCGTTGGGCTGCTAATACTGCAACGAAGCGCGGAATCCCGCTTCGCATCGCATCGAGCTACACTATGCCGCAGTTCCTCTACGCCGAGGGCATGGTCCCTCCGAAGGAGCTTTTCGACGATTTGCAGGCAGAAACCCTGGAAAAGATCGAGGAGGCCCGCGCTGAGGCCCACAGGGTGTCGCCGGAGTTGAAGATTGCCCACACCGTGGCTGAGGGTTCCCCCATTGACATGCTGCTGGAGATGTCCAAGGACGTCACCATGATTGTCATGGGCTCCCGCGGTATGGGCGGCCTGTCCGGCATGGTCATGGGTTCCGTTTCGGCTTCTGTGGTCTCCCACGCTTCGTGCCCAGTTGTGGTTGTCCGTGAGGATAACCAGGTCACCGAGTCCACCAAGTACGGCCCTGTCGTCGTGGGCGTTGACGGTTCTGAGGTTTCCCAGAAGGCCACGGACTACGCCTTCAAGGAGGCTGATGCTCGCGGCGCTGAGCTCATCGCGGTACACACCTGGATGGATATGCAGGTGCAGGCTTCCCTGGCTGGACTTTCCGCCGCCCAGGCCGAGTGGGCAGAGGTCGAGCGCGAGCAGGCAGACCTGCTTACTGAGCGTTTGGCTGAGCACCAGAAGGAATACCCGAATGTGTCGGTTAAGAAGCTCATCGCGCGTGACCGTCCGGTTCGCGCACTAACGGATGCTTCCGAGGGGGCCCAGCTATTGGTCGTCGGTTCCCACGGCCGTGGCGGTTTCAAGGGCATGCTCTTGGGCTCCACCTCGCGCGCGCTGCTGCAGTCTGCGCCGTGCCCAATGATGGTGGTCCGCCCGGACTCCGAGTAACCCTCCTATAACTCCGCAATAACGATTCGGCCGCATCATGCTGTGAATATGATGTGGCCGGGTCGTTTTGTGGTTTTCGGACGTACCATGGTTGATGGAAACAACAAATCATCGAAAAGGAGTTGTGTACACCATGGGACTTGGTCTCGGATTCTTTGGCTCAATCATCGTTGGTATCATCGCCGGCTGGCTCGCAGAGAAGATCATGAAGCGCGATCAGGGACTGTTCACCAACCTCATCGTCGGTGTTATCGGCGGTCTTATTGGTGGTGGACTGCTGGCCCTCTTCAACAAGGATGTGAGCGATAGCTGGTTCCTCATGATTATCACCGCCACAGTCGGTGCCTGTATCCTGCTGTGGATCGTCGGAGCGATTACGGGCCGCAAGAAATAAAATTTCACATACATACCGGTTTGTCTATATTGTGTAGATGAACCGGTTTTGTCATGTGAGGAGAAAAAATGGCCGAAAAGAAGTCGCGCCGCAATCGCCCGAGCCCGCGCAGCCGACTACTTGATTCCGCCACGCGGCTCTTTACCACTGAAGGAATCCGTGTCATTGGAATCGACCGCATTCTGCGCGAAGCTGACGTGGCCAAGGCATCGTTGTACTCCCTTTTCGGCTCCAAGGACGCCCTCGTCATTGCGTACGTTGAGGCGCTTGATGAGCAGTACCGCGCGGACTGGCACCAGCGCACCGAGGATGTCACGGATGCGGAGAGCAAAATCCTCGCCTTCTTTGACAAAGCCATTGAGGAACAGCCCACGATTGAATACCGCGGCTCGCACTTCCTCAACGCTGCGGGAGAATATCCGCGTCCGGAAACCGATGCGGAACGCGGCATTGTTGCCGCGTGTGTGGAACACCGTTCGTGGATGCACTCCACCATTACGGCACTGCTCAACGCCAAGAATGGTTACCCCTCAGAAGACCAGGCCAGTCAGCTCCTCATCTTCCTTGACGGAGGGCTTGCCGGCGCACGGCTCACTCGTGAGTCGGCTCCGCTGGTAACTGCGAAGCAGCTGGCTATTCAGCTGCTGTCGGCCCCTCCTGCCGATTATTCGATTTAACAATCTTCTTGGCCTCAGCCAGGATTTTGGCATGGCGTTTTCGGGCCGCCGCGGATGCTTCCTTCTGCTCGGGGTTCGCCTTAAAGCGCTCCTTTGCAGCTTTCTTCTTCCTCTTCTTTTCCTTTGTGCGCCACCGCTCAATGCTTTCTCGTCGCTGCTCATGCACGGCCTCGGGAAGCGGGTAGCGCTTGCGTAGGATCGCCTCGTAAACCAAAGTCTGGAGCAGCGTGAAGAGGTAGGAGCAGCCCCAGTAGAAGATGATGGTGACGGGAATCGGGCCGTGCCAGGCTACGGTCCACAGCATCCACGGGATGATGACCACCATGATCGCCATCAGCCAGAGCAAACGGCGCGGGATCTTCTCATCGAAGAGCGTGGTGAGGTAACCGCGGTACAGCGTGATGAGCGTATTCAGAGAGGTAAAAGTAAGCGCGGCGATGAGCATCGGCAGCACAAGGTTGTGATGCTCACGGGCGAAATCCGTGAGGGGCACGCCGAAGATGGTGGAGGCGCGGAAGGAGGAGACGTTGTCAAGCGTCAGCATCCCCACCGGCTCGTTGGCGGAGCCGGATACCCGGAGGACAACCTGGTAGAGGCCGATAAAAGCAGGGACGATAATGAAGGACGGGAAGCACCCCAGCATGGGATTGTGGCGGAAGCGTTCCTTGAGTTCGCGCTGCTGGGTGTAGAGCTCGACAGCTTGGTCAACCTCCGTGACCTCGCGGAGCTGGGCGTTGAGCTCCGTCATCTCAGGCCGCATGAGGGCACCGATGCGGCCTTGTTTCACAGCGAGCCAGTTCAACGGCGCGATGATTCCGCGCACCGTCACCACCAGGAAGACGATGGTGAGGATCCAGGCCAGTGAACCATCCAGGAAGGAAGCAAAAAGCAGGTGCCACAGTTTCATGATTCCGGAGACCGGGTACATGAATAACTCGAGCATCGTGGACTCCTCTTCGTCCTGAGTGGGGTACCTATACGGTACAGGGGCTAGTGTAGGAACCATGCCACAGCCCACGACGCGCAGAAAGACAACGGTGAGCTCCGTCATTGGTGAGCTTATGCTCACCGTCGGCGTGCTGCTCTTGCTCTTTGCGCTTTATGAGTCTTATTGGACCAATATTGAGTCCGGTCACCTGCAGGAAGAAGCCAACGAGACCCTGCAGGAGGAGTGGCGCAACCCGCGCGGCCAGGGGCACGCGCCCAAGCTGGGTGAAGCCTTCGCGCGTCTTTATATCCCAGCGTTCGGTTCGGACTTTGCCTTCGCCGTGCTGGAGGGCACCAACGAGGATGATCTCCTGCGTGGGCCAGGGCGCTATCCGGACACGCAGATGCCTGGTGAGAAGGGGAATTTCGCCGTGGCAGGCCACCGCGTGGGGAAAGGCGCGCCGTTCAATGACCTGGGCAATCTTCGCACCTGTGACGCCATTGTCATCGAGACGTTCACGGAGTGGGTTACGTACCGCGTGCTGCCCATTGACGGGTCTCCGGCGGATTGTCTCCGCCCTGAGCAGCGCGAGAAGCCGGAATACCAGCAGATTCAAGGCCGCCACATCACCCTTCCTGGTGATGTCAGCGTGCTGCAGCCCATCCCCGGAACACCGCCGGAAGCTGGGATCGAGGCCAGCGAGGGCTTGCTGACCCTCACCACATGCCACCCGCAGTTCTCCAACGCGGAGCGCATGATTATCCACGCCATGGAGACCGACCGCGAGCCCAAGTCTTCTGGCTCGGATGACAACCACCGCCCCGCCGTCCTGGAGGAGAACTAATGTACCGCGCCCTGTGGAACCTGTTGCCCGGCCCCACTGCCGTCAAGGCCGTGCTGGCGGTAGCTCTGCTTATCGCTGTGTTTTTCTTGCTCATGGAGGTTGTTTTTCCGTGGGTATCGGCGATGATGCCGTACAACGACGTTGCGGTGTAGCTAGAGCCCCAAGCGGGAGATGGCCTCCTGCGCGATGAGTTGCGGCTTGAGTGTCTGCAACTGGTTCGACCACACGAGAACCGCGTGGGTATCTTTCTGCACGGCGAAGACAGAGTGCTCCTCAAACACGCCCCGCCCACCGGACCAACCGTCGAACTCAGCCAGCTCCGTTTCATTCACCGGTGCAGCGGCGTCAACGACGGCGCGCGCCTCGTCCACGCTGGGCATCTCGCGCACAATGACGGTGGCTTGGGGTTCCTCCGGGTAAGACCAGAACACGCAGGCAGGGGTGCCAAAGCGCTTGTCGACGCCCCACCGAGTCATCCTCTGCCCATTCGTATCCGCTACCCATTGGGTGTCCAGGTAGGGGCAGTCTTCCCAGTCGGTCACCTCGGCAGAGGCAGTGACGGGGAGGCCGTCGCCGGTGACTGCAGGGGAGTCGGGCGCGTCATCGGTGGCGTCGTCCGTAGTTGCCCCCGTAGCCCCCGTAGCTCCCGTCGCCCCTGTCGCCGCAGTGGGGGCGCTGGGCGGTGTCGCTTCCGTGGGCCGATTACCGTCTGTGCAGCCGGTGGTGACAAGGCTGATACCGATCAGACAGGCAGCAAGGCGGGGCAGTAGGCTGTGGCGCATGACCTCCACACTAGACCACCGTTCGGTTGACTCGGATGCGTTGCGCAACGGTATTCACATCCTGACCGCAACGCTTCTGGTGGTGGCCATCCTCACCACCGTGCGTTTGCCGCTGTGGCAGGGCGTGCTTAACCTGCTGCTGCTCGTGTCCTTCGCCGTGGTCTACTTTGGTGGCTCGGTCTACTTAGAGGCACTGCCGCGCATCGCCCGCTATGGCTGGCTCGCCATCCTCACGGTGTTGTGGCTGGCGGATATGGTGGTGGCGCCGGCGGCCATCTACCTGGTCTTCTCCCTGTACTTTGTGTACCTCTACGTGCTGGAGATGATCCCCGGCATTGTGTGTGTCCTCGTAGCCACGGTGGCGGCGGTGCTCGTGCAGGTGCCAGGCGGGTTGACCTTTGGCGGCATCATGGGGCCGGCGGTCTCGGCGCTCGTCACCATCGCGATTTCCTATGCCTTCAGTGCCCTGAACAGGATGAACCGTGAGCTTATGGAAACCCGCTCCCAGCTAGCAGAGTCCGAGCGTGAAGCGGGCATGACGGCGGAGCGCCAGCGCATCGCTCATGAAATCCACGACACCCTGGCCCAGGGCCTGTCCTCGATCCAAATGCTCCTGCATGCCGCCGACCGTGACCTGGACTCAGAAAACATCCCCAAAGCCCACGAACGAATCGAACTTGCGCGTCGCACCGCCGCGGATAACCTGCACGAGGCCCGCGCGATGATTGCTGCTCTCCAGCCGGCGGCTCTCTCGGAGACTTCCCTTGGGGCAGCGCTGGGCCGCATGGCGGAGAACTTCGCCGCCACCGGTGACGTGGAGGTCATGGTGGACGTTGAGGGCGAGCCACAGCAGCTGCCCATGAAGGTGGAGGCGGCGCTGTTGCGGATTGCGCAGGGCGCGGTGGGGAACGTCGTCAAGCATGCCCACGCGACCAAGGCCCGGGTGACCGTCACGTATGAGCCGGACGAGGTACGCGTGGACGTGGTTGATAACGGGCAGGGCTTCGATGTGGAAGCCGTGGAGAATAGGCCGGCCGGATTAGGCCATATTGGGCTCAGTGCCATGAGCCGCCGCGCGGAGGAGCTTGGGGGTGACGTCGTGATTGAATCCACACCAGGGACGGGCACGGCGGTCTCAGTTAGTGTGCCCTTAAATAACGATGTAGATTAAGAATTTGACCGGACCGTACCAATGAGGAGGAAGCCCGTGATTAGGGTCTTGCTTGCCGATGACCACGAGATCGTGCGCCTGGGCTTACGCTCTGTGCTCGAGGGCGCTGAGGACATCGAGGTGGTGGGCGAGGTCGCCACGGCTGAAGCCGCGGTCTCCGCTGCACAAGCAGGTGGTATCGACGTCCTCCTCATGGACCTGCGCTTTGGTGCGGGCATTGAAGGCACCCGCGTTATGGGTGGCGCGGAAGCCACCGCCGCCATCCGCTACTCCATGGATAACCCGCCCAAGGTCCTCGTGGTGACGAACTATGACACGGATGCCGACATCCTCGGGGCTATTGAATCCGGTGCAGTGGGCTACCTGCTCAAGGACGCGCCACCCGCCGAGCTCCTCGCAGCGGTGCGCTCCGCGGCGGAGGGCGACTCGGCACTCTCACCCGTGGTGGCGGACAAGCTCATGACGCGAGTGCGCACCCCGCGCACCTCCCTCACCCCGCGCGAGCTTGAGGTGCTCAAGCTGGTTGCCGCCGGTTCCTCGAACCGCGAGATCGGTGTGGAGCTCATGCTGTCCGAGGCAACCGTGAAATCCCATCTCGTCCACATCTACGACAAGCTGGGAGTGCGCTCGCGCACCTCCGCCGTGGCGGCTGCCCGCGAGCAGGGAGTTCTTTAAAGATTGTTGGCGTCGCGGTAGGCCAAAATAACGTCATTGCGAATCTTGCCGCGCTCTGCCACGTCGTAGCCGTGCTTAGCTGCCCATTCGCGAACATCAGACGGCTTGTAGCGGCGAGTTTCCGTCTTTACTGGGTGGCGTGCCGCCTTGACAAAAGGCTCCAAAGCGGCATGAAACTTGTCTGCATTTTCGCGGGAAACATCCAAGAGGTAGTCCTTGCCATCAACGCTGAAACGGATGACGGTAAGTTCTTCCTCAGTAAGCGGGCTATTGTCAAGGTCATCAAAGAACTGCGTTACTTCACGGCGTGCCATGGTTCTCCATTCAGTAGTGTCCCAGCCCTGTGCGCTGGGTTAGAAGAGCACTTTTACATAGTAGTTACTTTTTGAGGTGTGGTTTTAAAACCGGTTATCCTCGTCACCGACTATATCTCAGAAATAGGGTTGGCGAGTTCTCATAACCTTAAAGTAATAGGAGAGTTTGGGGAAACGGTGTGGAATTCCCTGGGTGGATCGCTGGCGTTTGCAATACTGATTGAATGCTGTGGTCCTGCATTTAAAATCCATGTTTAAATGTTAAGGATGGCGGGCTCCAAAAGCATCGGAAATGCAGAAAAGCCGCGACCCAGGGAAGGCCGCGGCTACAGGGGACGCTGGAGTTTAGGCGCGCAGCTTGGCCTGGATATCGGCGTTGATGGAGTCAATCTCGCCGGAGATCGAGCGGTGTGCGCGCTGGCGCTGCTGCTCGGTCATGTACTCGGCGTTATCAATTGCCGCATCAAGCTCGTTGAGGCGCTCCTTGACGTCACGCTTGAAGCCCGCCGGCACGTTGGCGTCCTTGAGGGAGTTGCGCACGCCGGCGGTGCGAGCCTTGAGCGGTGCGCCGTGGCCAGCGAAGGACGCGAGCTGGTCAGCGGACACGCCGGCCTTCTGCGCGCGCTTGTTCTCAATTTCGCGCTGGGCTGCGGTAATTCCACGGTAGATAAGCGGCAGCAACAGCGGAGCAGCGGTGCGCAGGGCACCGGCATAGCGCTTGACGTTGTCCTTGTTAAAACGGCCTTCCTTAATGCGCTCGAGTTCTTTTTGGGCCATCTTGTACTCGTGCTTGCGGCGCTTCTTCAGGCCCTTTTCCTCGGACTTGATGAGGGCCTTCTCCTGCTTGGCCAGCAGCTTCTGTTGACGGTGCTTGGCCTTGTCGGCGGCCTTGACCTCGGCCTTGGCGCGGGTCTTAGCAGCCTTGACCTCAGCGCGCGCCTCACGGCGGGCCTTGCGGATCTTCTTGATCAAGCTCATTGAAACGTCCTTTATTTTTCATCGGTAGGGTCTCGCTACAACTTTAGCAAGGTGGTCTACTAAGCTCACCTGGTGTGAAAGATGTGCTCGTCGCCACGGACCTCGTGGGCTGCCGCTATCGCCTCGTGCAGCGCCGCGCACATCCGGATACCCCGCGCACCCCAACGGGCCAGGCTCGGGCCGAGCGCCACGCCGCGGCCATTGAGGCCGCCCTTGCCCTGATTCCGCGCACAGGGCCCGGGCGCTTTCGCCGCATTGATCTCGAGGGCACGGATTTTGAGCGGGCCATGGCCACGCTTGAGGCGCTTGCGTATGGCTATACCCACATTACGAATGCGGTCTTTTCCACCGACGAGTGGATGGTTCGCGTGGAGCTGCTCGTCCGCGATGGTGAAAACTACAGCCCCGTCATCGTGTCTGACCACCGCGTGGCCCGGCCGAATGAGAATGGTCGAACTCTCGTGGTTCCCACGCACCGCCTGGGGCTGAGCGAGCCTTTGCCGGCGAAATACAAGGTCAAGCATCATGCGATTGATGGTTATCGTTTGGCTCTCGCCGCCCGTGGCCTCGAGGAGGTGGGCTTGAACTCTGGGCGCGGCGCCACGATTGGACAGGATCGCAGCCAGGCTTTTGTTGCCGAGACTGCACATTATCCCGTCGATGCTGCACTGGCCCAGCCCCTTCCGGAGGGCCCGCGCCGCGTCAAGGAGTGTGCCTCCTGCCGCTTCTGGCACCTGTGTCAGCCGGAGCTTGAGGCCCGGGATGACATCTCACTTTTCCTTCCGGGTGACCGCGCGAATCCTTATCGTGAGCGCGGAATCACAACGGTGCAGGCGCTTATCGACGCCTCCCTCGGCACCCCCTCCGCCCTCGCCGCCGCCTGGCGCGACGGCATTCCGCTGCTACGCCGCAGTACAATCAGCGTTCCCCGGGCCGACGTCGAGGTGGACGTCGATATGGAGGCTTACCTTGACCAAGGTGCCTACCTGTGGGGCGCGCGCCTCAATGGCGAGTACATCCCCTTCGTAACCTGGGAGCCGCTGGGCGGGCGCGCAGAGGCGGAGAACTTCGCTGAGTTCTGGAAGTGGCTCATGGGTGTGCGGTCCCAGGCCCACACGGAGGGCAAGACCTTCGCCGCGTATTGTTATTCGGCCCATGGTGAAAACCACTGGATGCGCCGCTCCGCGCAGCGCTTCCGGCATCCTGTCCTGGAGGAGGTGGAGGAGTTCATTTCCTCGGAGGAGTGGGTGGACATGTTTGTTCATGTCAAGCGCAGTTTCGCGGGCACGGCTGGTCTCAGCCTCAAGACCGTGGCCCCCGTTGCGGGGTTTGAGTGGCCGGAGGAATTCGACGGCGAGGAATCCGTCAACGCCCGCCGCGCTGCCCTTGCCGGTGACGTATCCGCTCGCGAGCAGATCCTGTGCTATAACGCCGGTGATGTCACCGCCACCTCTGTGGTCCGCGAGTGGATGTCTGCCGGCGCGCCGGGCGTCCCGCCGTTGGGTTCCTAACCACCTCGTTCCATTTCCCCAGACCTGGGCCCCCATACTCCCAGGTCGGGATTTCCTGTGTCCCGCGCGCTTGGCGACGCCCACCTGGGCGTTTCGGGTTGCAGGTCTGGGGGCTTGGGGAAGGGGCAGAGGGCCTAGAGGACGAAACTGAGAGCGCCGACGAGGACGAGGACGCCAAGGGCAATCAACGCTTGGTTCCAATCCGTGGCCGTCGCGGGGGCAGGGCCCTCGGCTTTCTTCTGGAGCACAGCCTTTTGTGCCTTGACCGCGCGGGCGGTGAGGACCGAGAGAAGCGCCATGGAACCGAGGCTGAGCAGGGAGGCTATGACCATGGTGAGGGAGCTGGACGTGGCCAGCCACAGCGCCAAACCGCCATTGATGAAGACGGAGCGCCCAATCCCCCAGCGGTTATATTCCTGCAGGCCAGCCCGGACCGCGGAGGGACCGCCGCCCATCGTCGTGGGCATAAGATAGCTCATCACACCAACAAGGAGTTGGGCGGCAAAGCCAACGACGAGCGCGAGCATAGGAATCTTCGGTTCGTCGGTGAAGAAGTGCTGCGCGGTGTAGTAGGTGAGGCCACCTACCAACCAGAACGCGGCGAAGAGAACGGACAGCGCAGGGAAGGTGACACGCCCGCGTGGGTCCTCGGCCACAGTGAGGACGTTGACCAGCCAGCCTTCCAGGCTTGCGAGCCAGCCTAAGCAGTAGATGATGAGGCCGACCTCAGGGATATTCCACACCGAGCCGATGAGGGTGGCGATAACGCCCAGGCTCAACAGTGCAAAGCTTAAGTTCATGCGTGGGTTCACGCCCTTGGTCCGCCAGATGGACGGGAATAGGATGGTGAGCGAACCTGCAGCGGCGAGGCCCACGAAGCCACCCACATTGGCGGTGACGTGCGCGATGAGCAGACGCGGGTGAGCAGGGTAGACAGCCAGCAGCGCGCCAAGGACGGCGCCGACAGCAAGGAAAAACGCCGAGGCCACATAGGCCGCTACGACCGGCCGGAAGCGCTTGGACTCTGCTTGGCGCCACAGGCCGAAGAGCGTTGCGCCGTGCCAGAGCACAGCGGCGGCAACAAGCGTGGCACCCGCTTGCGTCAGTATCCAGTGCTTCTCCCAGGCCCGCACGAGTAGCTGGCCAAGAAGCACCACGATGACGCCCGCGTTGAGCAGATAGATGCGCGCGAGCTGCCGTGGCCGCGCCGAGTCAGGAAGCCGGAGCTGCACGAATTTCTCGGTGAGGTGCTGGGACCACACGATGATGCTGTTCGTCAGGATGCCGAGCGTGAAGAGGTGGATGAGCACCCAGCGGTAGTTGGGTATGAGAATGTGGGATGCACCGGCGATGAGAAAAATCATCATCCAGATGCTGACCGGGCGGGATGCTTTCCTATGCCACGTGCGGGGCGACCACTTATCCATAAAACACGAGTTTATCCGTTTTTTCTCACGACCCAACTCATACCTGCAATGCCGAGGGCCAAGAGGGCGTAGGTTGCGATGAAGCCGGCCCAGGGGAGGGAGTCAAAAAGCACGCCGGATAGTGCGCCCAGGATGGAACTGCCCAGGTAGTAAAAGAAGACGTAGAGGCTGGAGGCCTCGGCACGGTCATGGGTTGCGATGTGGCCTACCCAGCCTGAGGCCGTCGAGTGCGCGGCGAAGAAACCGATGGTGAGCAGGATGATTCCGAGCAAGGTGGGGATGAGGGAACCGGCGCACAGCGCGATGCCCACCGCGAAGAGCGCACAGGAGAGCAGAAGGGTATTGGCGTGGCCCATCTGCGAGACTAGCCGGCCCGCTCGTGCCGAGGACCACGTGCCCGTGAGATAGAAGAGGAAGACGAGGCCAGCCAGACCGGGCGAGAGGTGGAAATGGTGAATGAGCCGGAAGCCTAGGAAGTTATAGAGAGAGACAAAGGTGCCCATAGCTACGAAGGCCACGATGAAGAGCGGGATGAGGCGGGTATCGCGCCCGTGGCGGAAAATGGCGCTGAGCTCTGAGCGGAAGTGGATCTCCTTCGGTGTGAAGTTCTGCTGGTAGGGAAGCAAAATTGCGGCGATGATGGCCAGGATCAGGGTGACCAGACTGGAGCCGAACAGTGCCCAGCGCCAGGAGGTAAGTTCCAGTAAGCCGGTGGGGATGAGGCGGCCGGTGAGACCGCCAATGGTGGTGCCGGCGATGTAGAGGCCCATGGCGCGGGCGACGTAGTCGGACTCCAGCTCCTCTGAAATCCATGCCATGGCGGTGGCGGGTGCGCCAGCGATCACCGCGCCTTGCAGCGCGCGGGTGGCGATGAGGAGCTCCGGTGTGGGGGCCAGTGGCACGAGCATGCCGATGAGCGTGGCGGCAATGGTGGAAACGAGCAGCAGCTTTCCGCGGCCGATGCGCTCAGAAATGATGGAGACTGGGATGACGCAGACGGCCAGCGCGCCGGTCGCGGCGGAAATAGTCATGGCGGCCTCAGTGGAGGACATGCCCATGTCCTCCACCAACGTGGGCAGCATGGCTTGGGTGGGGTAAAGGCAGGAAAAAATCGCCAAGCCCACGAAGAGCATGGCGATGGTGGCGCGCCGGGTTCTCGTCATGAATCAAGCATGGCCTGCCCGCGGTTATGTGTAAAATGTGCAGAAAGCAAGTAAATCATGCGAGGTGTGCATGAATCTGGAGGATGTGCGCGGCGTTGTCGCTGTGGCGGACCATGGTCTGGTCGGCGCGGCTGCCGACGCCCTCGGGCTCTCCCAACCCGCGTTGACCCGCCGTGTGCAGCGAGTGGAGGCGGATCTCGGCGCGAGCTTATTCCAGCGCAGTGGGCGGCGCCTGCGGCTCAACTCGCGTGGGCGGGCTTTCGTCGCGCAGGCGCGGCGGATGCTCACCGCGGAGAACGCTGCGCGCGATGCCGTGGCCCGCCTCATGGATCCGGAGCGCGGCACGGTGCGGCTGGACTTTATGCACTCCCTCGGCACATGGATGGTGCCGGAGCTGCTCAAGGCCTACCGCACCGAGCATCCGCACGTGGATATTCGCCTGCACCAGGGGGCGGCGCGAGTGCTTGTGGAGCGCGTGCTGGCGGGGGAGTCGGATCTCGCACTCGTGGGACCGCGCCCGGATACGGACTCCGCGGTGGGCTGGCACCAGCTCAAACTGCAGCGCCTCGGCCTCGCGGTGCCGGAGGGCCACTGGGCCGTGGGCCGAGAAAACGTGCGCCTGAGAGACTTTGCCGAGGAGCCTTTCATCGGCATGTTGCCGGGCTATGGAACGCGCATGCTTCTCGATGACCTCACGGCCCACGCCGGCTTTTCGCCCCGGCTTGTCTTCGAATCAATGGAGCTGACGACCGTGGCAGGCCTTGTGGCCGCGGGATTGGGCTCCGCGCTCTTGCCGCTTGATGACCCGTATCTCCACACCAGCAACCTTATCCCGCTGGAACCCGCGGCCTACCGCGAGCTGGGACTGGTGTGGCGCATCGGGGATGAAGCCCCGCCCGTCGAACGCTTCAAGGATTTCGTGGTAGGGAATCCGCCAGTGCACTCAACGCGTCCGGAGTAGAAACCTCATACGGCAGCCAGGGGATTTCCACGACCCGCTGACCGGGGAGCTTCTGCATCAGAAGATCCAGTGCCTCATCCTCGGAGGCTCGACGCTGCTGCAGGAAATCATCCTCGCTATCCGGCGTGCGGCGGTTGACCACGAGGCCGCCCACGTGCACTCCGTTGGCGGTGAGGTCCTCGAAGAACTCGGCGGTCTCCAGCACCGGGGTGCGGTCGGCGGTGAGGACGAGGAAGAAAGAGGTGGTGGAGGAATCAGTCAGTGCGCTGCGCAGGTTTTCAAACCGGCGCCGCCGCTTGAGCAACGTGGAGCGAATCTCCTGATTACGACGATCCACCGGGTCCATGGAGCTGGCGGATACGGACTTCTCCGCCGATGTCATGCCGCGAACCACCGCGCCGAATTTATCGGACTTCTCGCGCCGCGCGAGCAGTCCATCGGTGTAGGCGGCCATCAACTCAGGGAGCGCCATAAGCCGCGAGGTATGTCCCGAAGGTGCGGTATCGAAAATAATGTGATCGTAGTCCGCACGGCACTCCAGAAGTTCCGCTATGCGCTCCAGCATCGCCGCTTCGTGCGTGCCTGGCGAATGCCGGGCAAGCTCCAGGTGGCGGTCAACCTCGCGGTGTAGGCGCTCGGGCATAAACCGGCGCATTTGCTTGCCGACGTCCCGCAGGTGCTCCTCCGTTGCCCGCGCCGGGTCAATCTCCACGGCGGCGAGGTGGGGGTGGAGGGTCGTGGGGACGTCGGAAAGCGTGGCGTTCCAAATGTGGCCCAAGTTGTGGGCCGGATCGGTGGACACGAGCAGGACGTCCCTTCCCTCCTGGGCCAGACGCAGTGCGGTGGCGGTAGCCAGCGTGGTCTTGCCCACGCCGCCCTTGCCGCCGAAGAACATGATGGGGGCTAGCAGCATGAAATTCCGTTCAACGGTGAGCGCTCCATGCCCATGCGCGTGTGCCAGGCATGAAAATCCTCGTACATGAGCGGCAGGAGCTCCAGGGTGTAATAGCTGGCGGGGTTCGGTACACCGAGGGCTTCCGACATGACGAGCAGCATGAAGAGATCATCTTCCTCCTGCTGCGCCTTGGCGAAGGACCTGCGGTAGGGCGCGGAGTAGAACTCGGTGAGGCCGCGCCCAAGGGCCCTGAGCTTATCGCGCATCGACCGGAAGAGGGGGTTCGACATCCTCATCGTTCCAGGTCACCTGCGGCGCCTTGCGCGCGCGGGAGATGGCAGCGATGGCCTCGCCGATGACCCACACGGCGGCGACGATGATGACGATATCGATGGCCAAGAGCAGCCAGTTCTGCGCTTGGAAGAGAGTCTTGAGCTGCAGGACCGCGGCCCACAGGGACATCACGGTGACGAGGACCAGCGGGATGATAACCGGCCACGTTGGGCGACGCAGTTGGGTGAGGATGACCACGATGATGGACAACGTCAGACCAGCCATGAGCTGGTTCGTGGTGCCGAATAGCGGCCAGATCAGCATGCCGCCGGAACCATCGGCACCCGTGGAGAAGGTCAAGCCCAGCGCGCAGCCTACGGCGATGATGGTGGCGACCACGCCGCTGAGCTTGATCCCCATGAGCTCGGCGGCTTCGGAGACTACCATGCGTTGCAGGCGCACGCCGGAGTCCATGGTGGTAGCAGCGAAGAGGACAGCCATGGTGGCCAGGATGGTGGCAGACAGCGAGGTGGGGATTCCCAGGCCCTCGTTCATAAGCGAGCCACCACCCTGGACAAAAGCGTCCACGCCGCCGGCATTCCATTCGTTGTAGACGTTTTCCCAATCCGCAACCGTCTTGAATCCGGAGGTGGTCGCCACGATAGTTCCCAGCGCTAGAAGGCCTTCGCCGACGGAACCAAAGTAGCCCACGAAGCGGGCATCCGTTTCCTTATCCAGCTGCTTGGAGGAGGTACCGGAGCTCACCACGCCGTGGAAGCCAGAAATAGCGCCGCAGGCAATGGTGACGAAGAGCAGCGGGAAGATGCTTGGTGCATCGCCCGGAACGTGGTCCGAGACGCTTGGGGCAACGACCTCCGGGCCGGTGATGAGGAAGGAACCGTAGAGGATGGCCAAGCCGACGAAGAGCTGCAGGCCGTTGATGTAGTCACGGGGCTGGAGCAGCACCCACACTGGCAGCAGGGACGCAATGAAGGCATAGACGAAGAGCAGGATGATCCACACGCCGCGGTCCGGGATGCCCATGACGGTCTCCGGAAGCGCCAACGGGAAACGGTCACCGATGATCATGAGCGCGTAGAGCGCGGCCACACCAACGACGGAGACAATCGGCAGGTTCCAGTTCAGGCGGTAAATGGCCTGGCCAATAAGCAGGGCGACGAGGATCGCGCCCCAGGTTGGGATAACGGCCGTCGGGGTGGAGATGAGCAGGTTGGAAATCACCACAGCGAAGGCCGCGTTCACCATGAGGAGCAGCAGGAAGATGACCACGAGGAAGAGAGCGCGGCCGCGCGCGCCAATGTAGCGGCCGGACAGCGTGCCGATGGACTGGCCGCGGTGGCGCTGGGAGGCCCACAGAGCGGCGAAATCATGCATACCAGCGAAGAAAACGGTGCCGAGCGTGACCCACAGGAAGGCTGGCAGCCAGCCCCAGATGACGGCAACCGCCGGGCCAATGATGGGCGCAGCACCGGCGACCGAGGTGAAGTGGTGGCCCCAGAGAACGTACTTATTGGTGGGGACGTAATCGACGCCATCTTCCATGGTGTGTGCAGGCGTCGTGAAGTTATCGGAGAGCTGGTAGACCTTCGATGCTAGGAAGCGCGAGTACAGCAGATAGCCCGCCAGCATCATGGCGAGCCCAATAAAGACAAGGATGAGTGAATTCACAGTAACCACCTGTAGAGATTCTCGGGGCAACGGCACAAAGTGAGGTGCCACCGCATGTGCAGGTGATGTGAATTATGCCATAGCGACGATACGAAGGCGGAGTTAATTTCTACATCTCTATAGGGAAAGTTGTGGCGGGTGGCCTAGGTGCCCTAACTGACGGAGATTCCCTCACTTCCTCCGCCCTCATATGGGAAAACAGAAAGACAAAAGCATCAAACGTTGAGTACTAGTTCAACACTTGATGCTCTTTCTGTGAAACATTCAGTCAGTGAGCTGAATGGTCAGAGTAGGTTTTCCGAGTCTATTTCTTTCCATCGTTGAGCTGCCGTGCCACGTTGTTTAAATGCGCTTACGAGGTCGCGAGCTACTGCGGGATGTCCTACGATGTGGCTTACTTTTGATAGTAGTTCGTTACTATCAGTCGCTTCTGAGTTGAGGAAATCTAGGATTTCTTGTCGAGCCCTGTATTCTTGTTCGAAGGTGAGGTCATGGAGTAGGCACGCTTTATCCCACGCTTTATGCTCTTCGGGGGCTGAGGTGAGTAGGATTGCGAGCCGTCCTTGGTTAAGTTCTAATTGGGAAATGCGATGCTCGATATTGTCCATGTTTTTATAGGGCCAGCCAAGCAATAACGTCTGCGACAACCATGGCGGCGATGCGGTGTTGTTGTTTTTGCATGTTAAATATGCTTTTCGTAGATATTGGCAGTGGTGCTAATAATGATAACTTCTACCGAGCTATCGCGCAGGCCGAATTTCGGCGATCTAAGATTGCTTCGGTAACCAACCTTCAACTTCCTCACGCCTAGTGAACGGGGTGAAGGAAGTCAATTGAAGTGCCCCAGATTTTCCCATCTGCTCAGACGGAACAAAACCTGGGGCACTTCAGTCTTTCCAAAGGGAACGAAGAATGTCGGCAACATCGACTACGTAGCGGGTTGGTTCATCAAGGCCGCAGAGTACATGGGCGACCACACCGTACGCACGGCATTCGTATCGACCAACTCGGTTGTCCAAGGCGAACAGGTAGCAAACATTTGGTACCCAATCACCCAATTGGGCTTCCACATTGACTTCGCGCACGACGCCTTCCGTTGGGCGAACGAAGCAAGTGACCAAGCTCATGTCTTCTGCGTCATCGTGAGCTTTTCAAAGCAAAAGGTCACCCCGCGCTTATTCCACTACGAGACGCCAGACTCAAACCCGATGGATCTCCACCCGAGCCGCCTCAACACATACCTGGCCGACGCGCCGGATATTTTCGTCTGGAATCGCAATAGGCCCCTTTGCGACGTACCTGTCATCGGCATCGGCAACAAACCAATTGATGATGGAAATTATCTCTTCATCGAAGAAGAAAAAGACGAGTATCTTGCCAAAGAACCGGCGGGCTGAGATTTTCCGTCAGTTAGGGCCCTTGTGGTCAGGCACGGGCCCATATTGCTCAGTTGCAGGCACCTGAAAAACGGCGAAACCGCGCCGAGACCCCAGAAAATCCGAGGGGCATCGGCGCGGTGTAGCGCTAGCTGGCCCTAAGGCCGGTGAGCTGCTTACTTGGTGGCAGCAGCGTAACGCTCAGCAACGTCCTCCCAGTTGAAGACGTTCCAGACTGCCTTGACGTAATCAGCCTTCACGTTCTTGTACTGGAGGTAGAAAGCGTGCTCCCACATATCCAGCATGAGCAGCGGGGTGAAGTTCACGGAGATGTTGCCCTGCTGATCGGTGAGCTGCTCAATAACCAGGCGGCCAGCAATGTGGTCGTAGCCCAGAACTGCCCAACCAGAGCCCTGCAGGCCGGTGGCAACAGCGGAGAAGTGAGCCTTGAACTTCTCGAAGGAACCGAAGTCGCGGTTAATAGCCTCAGCCAGGTCACCGGTCGGCTCGCCGCCACCGTTCGGGGAAAGGTTCTTCCAGAAGATGGAGTGGTTGGTGTGGCCACCCAGGTTGAAGGCCAGGTTCTTGGACAGCGCGCGGATGGCATCAGCGTTAGCCTCGCCGTTGCGCTGCTCCTCCAGAGCCTCAAGCGCAGCGTTAGCGCCGGCAACGTAGCCAGCGTGGTGCTTGGAGTGGTGCAGCTCCATGATCTCAGCGGAGATGTGCGGCTCCAGTGCGTCGTAGGCGTAGTCGAGTTCCGGAAGTTCGTAAACAGCCATTGTTGAAATCCTTTCTATTGGGTTCGCGGCCCATGGTAGGGGCAGTTTGAGAATTTGGCCACAATACTTTTAGTCGCCACGCTTAGTCGCCGGTCCGAGGCGGTGAACAAAAACCTGGCTCGCGTACAGCGTGGGAGAGTATAAGTGGTGCAACAACACGTAAAGGAGAATCCTGAATGTTCCTCTACAAGCCCGAACCGAAGCTCGTTTCTAAAGACCAAGCCCTCCCCGGCCGGGCAGAGCCCATCCTGGACAACCCGCAGCCCCACGCCGTGCTGGGCACACCTATCACTGGCCCGTGGAAGGAGGGACAGAAGTCCCTCATCATCGCCATCGGTTGTTTCTGGGGTGCGGAAAAGATGTACTGGGAGACTGAAGGTGTGGAGTCCACCTCCGTGGGATACGCCGGTGGAATCACCCCGAACCCCACCTATTACGAGGTCTGCCGCGGACTGACTAACCACGCAGAAGCCGTCCAGATTACCTACGACCCAGAGCGCGTAAGCTTGCGCGACCTCGTCGTGAAGGCCTTGGAGGCCCACGATCCGACTCAGGGTTTCCGCCAGGGCAACGATGTGGGCACCCAGTACCGCTCTGCTTTCTATCCAGAGACGGAGGAAGAACGCGCGGAGATTCAGCAGCTGGTGGATTCCTACGCTGCCAAGCTTGCCGATGCCGGCTTTGGCGCCACCACCACCGACGTCACCCTCCTCAGTGAAACGGAGGCCGGCGAGTACTACCTAGCTGAGGACGAGCACCAGCAATACCTGCACAAGGTGCCCAACGGCTACTGCCCGCACCACAGCACTGGTGTGAAGTGCGGCTAGAACTGTGGGCTGCACGCGTGTGCGGCTAGAACTGTTTGCGCACCTGTGTCCGGAAGTCACTCGGTTTGTTGAGCTGGTCGCGTGCGACGAACTCCCGCATGCGCTCCGCGAGCTCGGGGGTGAGCTGGGCGCGGGTCTGCGAGCCGAGAACGGAATCCCAGTACCAGAAGGTTTCCTCGAAGTAGTTGTGGCCGTGGCCGCCGGGAACGTTGAGCGAGTTGATCTGGTCCAGCGCTACCTGCCAAAAGGTGATGAAGGGGTACCAGTGTAGGTTCTCAAAAGTATCGGCATGCAGGGCCTTCGGTGTGGGCTCGTGAATCCAGTTGGGCCGCGCGTAGATGAGTTTGCTATCCCACCACACGATGGGATCGGAGGCGTGCTGGCCCACCGCCACGCGGGGGCGCTGCCACGGGCCATAAGGTTCGCCGAAGGCATCGTGGGTCATGTGCTCAGGGGAGGCGGCGAAGCGGAGGTGGCGGCCGCCGTCGATAAGCGGCAGGCGCTCCAAGGAGCCGCGCTCACGGTGAAGGCGGCGCATGAAGCTCGTCATGCGCGGCGGCCCAGTGAAGACGGCGCCATCGCAGTCGGCGAGGAGGTCGTCGACGGTCTCGTAGTTCTCCACGATGGCGTAGCAGCCTAGGGATTCGCCGCTGAGGTAGAACTTAGGGCGATTATCTTCCGGGAGAAGCTCGAGGCGCTCGTGCACGGCGGTGATGAGCTCGCGGGCAAATGTGCGCGAGAGATCCTTGTCTACCAGGTAGGAAAACATTGAGGGCAGGTAATCAAACTGCACAGCTACAGTGGCGCAGTTGCCGCGGGTGAGGAATTCATAGGCACTCACGGAGTAGTTGTTAATCCATCCCGAGCCGGAGGGCAGCTGCACCACAATGGTGTTGCGGTGGAAAGCACCCGTGCGATCCATCTCCGCCACCGCTTGGCGGGCGGCGGCCTGCGGGCCGCGGCCGCGAATGAGGCCAATGTAGACACGGATCGGTTCACGTGCCCGGTCATAGTGCATGACTTCCCGGATATCCTCGGCGCGCGGGCCGCGGTCGAGGAAAGCCCTGCCCTGTGAGCCAACGGCTGTCCACGGCTCATGGGACCAGGGGCTGCCGGAGCGCTCCGGCTCCCACGGCATGGACGAGCCGGGGTAGACCAACCGGTTGAGCTCAAGGGCGTTGATGGATGCTGAACGGAGCATGCGGCGCCACACCATGCGGTCACTCAGGACTGCTGCGGCAAACCCTACGGCGCCGCCCGCGAGTGGCCAGGCGATCCATCGGGGAAGCCAGCGCTGAACCTGATGGGAGAGTTGTGTGACGGTGAGCTGCGTGGCCTCGCCGAGCACGAGCAGCGTGCCGTAGCCTGCGGTGCCCACAAGCATGCCGAGGGCTGCCGTCTGCGGGCCACGGTCGTTGAGCTTGCTCACGAGACGAGCCTGGGCGGTTTGGTTCTTCAGCGAGCGCAGTCCCGCGATGAAGGTACCGAGCCCCAGCGCGTAATAGGAGTAACGGCGGGTGGTGGGGCCGACGTGATCTTGGGGACGTCGCCCAGCCATACTCAACCCCTGTTTGGTGAGGAAAGCCAGAGTCGTCGCGGCGAGGTGCCCGGCGCCTTGACCGATGGCCACATTCGCTGCCGTAACCCACCATGGGCGGGGCAGAAGGGATGGGGAGATGGCTGCCCACGTGGCAACCTCGGCGCCGAAGAGGCCGGGCCACATGTTTTGTGGCAGACGTCTCCTCCCCGTCATGCGCACGCCGGGTGTAAGATCGCTGACCAGCTCGAGGCCGAAAATTGCAGCGTGAAGGCCTTTTCGGGCGGACTTCAACGCGATGCGGCGGGCGAGTTGGCGCATGCCCGCCATTGAACCAGCTTTCATGCCGCCGTGCAGATAACCCTGGAAAGGCGTCCGATCGGACATCGGAAATGTGAGATCGGACTACCGGATCTGTGAATTCGGGCGCATAACGAGCAATATTCGGACATTGGGGGCAGAATAGGTGCCATGGGAAATCATGTTGGAAACAAAGTAGTACTCATCGGCGCCGGCGACGTTGGAATTGCCTACGCCTACGCTCTGGTCAACCAGGGCACCGTTGACCACCTGGCCATCATCGACATCGACGAGAAGAAGCTCGAAGGCAACGTCATGGACCTCAACCATGGTGTTGTCTGGGCACCGTCCCGCACCCGCGTGACCAAGGGCACCTACGAAGACTGCAAGGACGCCTCCATGGTCGTCATCTGCGCTGGTGCTGCCCAGAAGCCGGGTGAGACCCGCCTCCAGCTCGTGGACAAGAACGTCAAGATTATGAACTCCATCGTGGGTGACGTCATGAAGAACGGCTTCGACGGCATCTTCCTCGTCGCCTCCAACCCCGTGGACCTGCTCACCTACGCTGTGTGGAAAGCCTCCGGCTTCCCGCACGAGCGCGTCATCGGCTCCGGTACCGTGCTGGATTCCGCTCGCTACCGCTATATGCTCTCCGAGATGGACGATGTCGCCCCGACCTCCGTCCACGCCTACATCATCGGTGAGCACGGCGACTCTGAGCTGCCGGTTGTGTCCTCCGCGAACATCGCAGGTGTGTCCCTGTCCCGCCGCTCCCAGAAGGACCCGGGGTACAACGAGCGCATTGAGAAGGTCTTCGAGGACACCCGCGATGCGGCCTACCACATCATCGACGCCAAGGGTTCCACTTCCTACGGCATCGGAATGGCCTTGGCCCGCATTACCCGCGCGGTCATCCAGAACCAGGCCGTGGCACTCCCGGTCTCTGCTTACCTGCAGGGCGAGTACGGCAAGGAAGATGTCTTCATCGGCACCCCAGCCATCGTTGACCGCAGCGGCGTCAACCGTGTCATCGAGCTGGAGCTTTCTGAGCATGAGAAGGAGCGCTTCGAGAACTCCTACACAACGCTGAACACCATCAAGGAAGAAATCTTCGGCTAGTGAAGATTGTCGCCCACAGGGGATACTCCGGGAAATATCCGGAGTTATCCCCTCTTGCCTTTGAGAAAGCGCTCGAGCTGCCTATCCACGGCATCGAGTGCGATATCCGCCTGAGCAGTGACGGCAAGGTGGTGGTTCACCACGACCCCACCGTGGATCGCACCACGAACGGTTCGGGGCGCGTGTCCCGCCAGACATGGGAGGAGCTGCGCCGGCTGGATATCGGAGATGGTCAGCGCATGCTGCTTTTCGACGAACTCCTTGAGATGCTCGACGGCAAGAATCACCACCTTTACGTGGAGACTAAACACCCCTCGGGGCAGGGCGACATCCTCGAGGAACAAATGGTGCTGCGGCTGCGCTACGCGGGGCTTATCGACGACCCCCGTATCCACATGATTTCCTTCAATCATCACGCCATCCGTCGCATGACGGCTCTGGCCCCACATGTGGATCGTATTTATCTGCGCCGTGATTGGGAACGCCACCTCAACCGATCTGATTTCCTGTTATCCCAGCCCACGGGCTTAGGCATGTCCATTTTGCGTGCCAAACTCCAGCCCGATGCCATCGGGGCACATGGCCTGCCCACCTACATGTGGACCGTCGATAAGCCGGAGGACATGAAATGGGCATGGGCGAACGGCGTCGATATTCTCGCCACGAATGAGCCAGAGGTGGCCCTCCACGCCATCGAGCTGTAGCAAGCAGGTAAGTTGTTCAGTATGGCCAAGAAGAAAAAGAACAACGAACAGCTGCCGGAGGGCATGTCCCGCCGCCAAGCCAAGCTCGCTGCCCGCGCCGCCGAGCGCGCTGCCCTGGAAAAGGACCCCCGCCCGTTTGGCGGCCTCGCCGCTGAGGCTAGCCTCGTCGCTCTGCAGGAATTCGTTCCTTCCGCAACGGCGAAGCTGTCCGTCAAGGGCTTCGACAAGGACGTCTACGTTGCCACCGTGCTGCCGGGCGCCTCCGCAGCCCTCATCCGCGATGAGGAGTCCGGCGGTGACGCCTTCGTGGGCCTGCAGGTGCAGTCCCACACCCACAACCCAGGTCGCGACCTAGCCTTCGCCCTGAACTGGGTGAAGAACAACGCGCCGGGTTCCACCCTGGAGTCCACCGCTGCGGATGGTTCCCAGCCGGAGCTCTCCGAGCTTCTCGACGAATCTGCAGAGCTGGATATTACCGTCTACCAGGACTTCTCCTGGTGGATGCCGGAGGGCGCACAGGTTCCGCCGCACATGGCCACCGCCCTGCAGCGCGCTAACGATTCCGTCATCGAGTCCTACCAGGTAGGCCAGGAAGCCGAGGGCTTCATCGGTACCGCTTTCTGGGCCAACGCCGGTGGCGGCAAGGCGCATATCCGCTGGGTACGCCCCTGCGATGATGAGAACGCCTTCCTCAACGCCCTGTCCCGCGTCGCTGCCCGCGGTGAGCTCAACCTGGGTGAGAACACCAAGTTTGCCGGGGTCTTCCGCACCCACGGCCTCATCGCCCCCGTCTTCGACCTAGACCCGGAGGTCGCTCACGATTCTTATGAGTCCGAGCTCTCCCGCGTGAACAAGGCTCTGACGGAGGAGATCTCCAACGATGCCAACCTGACCGCCGATGAGCGCAAGCAGCTGCAGAACATCAAGTCCCGTCAGGTGACCTTGCGCTAGTCGTGTCGCCGGCCGCGCATCATAGCGTAGGTACGTTTCGATCAAATAGGGCTCCAAAACTGGGGAGTTCTGGAGCCCTATTTGATCGATATGACCAGTCGGCGCCCCTAGCGCATGGAATCCCAGAGGGCCTGCGCTTGGGCGTCGTCCCACAGCACCACGTTGCCTACCACGGTGTCCTGGAATCCGCCGATTGGGACGGTGACCGTCTCGACGCCGGAGGACATCGACAGCGCCACGCGCGCCAGATGCCAGACGTGATCTTTCTGGCCCACGATGAAGGAATCTGCGGTGTGGTTGACCAAGGAAATTGCCTTGAAAGGGTTGGCAATGGTCGCCGGTGACGTGGCCTTGTGCAACAGTGCCGCGAAGAACTCGCGCTGACGCTGCACGCGGTCAAGGTCACCCATCGCCGTGGCGCGGGTGCGCACATAGCCCAAAGCATCTGGGCCGCGCAGCTTCTGGCAGCCCGCCTGCAGGTCGATGCCCGCGAGTGGGTCATTGATGGGTTCTTGGACGCAGATCTCCACGCCTCCTACTGAATCAACAACGTTGGCAAGCCCGCCCATACCGATCTCCGCATAGTGATCGACGTGGAGGCCCGTGGCCTGTTCCACCGTCTGGGTCAGCAGCTGGGGGCCACCGTAGGTGAAGGCTGAGTTGACCTTGTCCATGCCAAAACCGGGGACGTCGACGTAACTATCGCGCGGAATGGACACCAGCGTGGCCTTGCCGGACGTAGGGATGTGCAGCAGCATGATGGTGTCCGTTCGGCCGACACCGACATCACCACCGGTACCTAATTCTGCCTGTTGTTCCTCAGTGAGGCCCTGACGGGAGTCGGACCCCACGAGCAGCCAATTTGTGCCGGAGGTGGACGCCACCTGCTCGGAAGGCAGCGCATCTATGCGGGTCAGGCGGGAGTCTGTCCACAGGGTAAAAGCCACCATGAAGACGAGCGCGATGGCGATGAGCCAGCCTGCGCAGCCGAAGACCTGCTTGAGCGGGTTGACCTTCTTGCGGCGCCGGTGCGGGCGGCCGTCAGCGCGACGGCGGACACTGCGTGCTGGTGCATCGGGGTCATAACTGCGCGGTGGTGGGGCGGCAGCAGCGGGCGCGGCGCCGCGGCGCGGGTAGCGCTGGCCGCTGTGCTGAACTGGCTGCTGGCGCGGTGCGGACTGGCGGGGCGTGTGCTGCGCCATGTAGGCGTCCACGTCGAAACGTGTCTCCTCCGGCCGAGCCGCGGGAGGATTGCCGCGGTGGGCTGAGGTGTGGTGGCCCTGCGAGCCGTGACGGTTGCCACTTGCGGACTGTGGGCGGCGGCGCACCGGGCGGCCATAACGGTCGCGTAAGGGCTGGCCATCCGCGCCGAGGACGAAGTCGCCGGACTCGGAACCGGCGGCGTGGGCACCGGATGGGCCGGCAGAGCTGCCGAAGCTCGCGCGGCGGGCATCGCTGGGTGGCTCGCCGGCGCGCCGGGTTTCACGCTCAGGATCGCGTCCTCGATATGTCATGGGGAATACTGTACCGCTAAATCACTCCTGCCCCAGTGTTCACAATGCGCCAGCTGGGGCCTTTTCAGCGATATTTTAAGCGCCGAAGAGGGAGGCGTAGCCAACGAAGGCGACGGCGTCGATAAGAAAGTGCGCGATGACCAGCGGCCACACCTTCCCCGTGCGATGGAAATACCAGCCGTAGAGCAGCCCCATGAGGATATTGCCGAAGCCTGCTGATACGCCCTGATAAAGATGATAAGAGCCGCGCAGGATGGATGAGGTCGCCAGTGTCGCCGGAAGGGCCCAGCCACACTGCTTGAGCCGCGTCATCAGCCAATACACCACGACGAGCTCTTCCGCCCACGCGTTAGCGAAGGACTTGAGGAGCAGAACGGGGATCTCAATCCACGTGTCGAAGGCTCCCGGGATGACCTCCTTGGTCCAGCCCCAGTGGAGCGCCGTGTAATAGAGCGCCAGGCCCGGCAACCCAATAATCGCGGCCAAGGCCGCGCCGTGCAGGCCATCGCGCCAGCGCGGCCGTGGCGGCATTGCGAGGAGATACAGCACGAGTGCTCCCCACGCCACCAAGACAGCGGTGCTGCACAGCTGAAACGCGAGGTCGAGCAGCGTCGTGGTGGACTGCGAGGAGTTGATGGTGACGGACTGTTCGTTGAGCGGCGCGGGGTTCAGCAGGGCATCGGTCAGCCGTAGCATCGCACGAACCCCGGAGATGCCGAACGTGATGGTGAGGACAATGAAGATTTCCGCACGCAGGCGGGATCGCGTGAGGCTCATGGGTGCAGTACGTGGGCGAGGCCGAGGAGGGAGGCGTCGTCAAGCGTGATGCCTCCGAGGTGGACGCCCACCGGCGGGTGATGCGGCACGGGCCACGGTACGGAGATAGCAGGCAGCTTGGCCACGTTGAACAGCGACCCCCACGGTGACCAGCGCGTCTGCTCATCGAAATTCTCTTGGTGATCCAGCGCGAGGAAGTGCCCGCGGCGCGGCGGGTCGAACGCTAACGTGGGGGTCAGGATGGCGTCGACCTGCCAGAACTTCGTGAGAACCCCTGGCAGAACAATGGCGTGCCAGCGCGCCAGGGAATGCTCAAAGTCGGTCACTCGGCGGCCTTGGGCGCGAATCCACTCCGCGTAGCCTTCCGCGAACTCCAAGCCTGCCAGGCGGTGGGTGAAGATGTGCTGGAAGGCCTCGAAAGTGGCAGCTGCCTGCGGATAGGGCGAAATCGCTACGGTTTCGAAACCAGCGCCCTCCAATCGCGCGGCGGCCTCGCTGACCGCACGCAGCATGTGCGGGGCCACTTCTACCTCGGCAAAGAGCGGATCGGTAAGCACCCCGATGCGAGCGCGCGGCGTGCGGGGCTGAAGGCCGTGGAGCGTGGCGGCGTCAGCGACTGAACGGGTAATAAACCCAGGCACGGAGAGGTCCTCCCCGGAAGGCTTGAAGCCCACCACACCGCAGGCAGCGGCCGGAACGCGGATGGAACCGCCACCATCGGAGGCATGTGCCGCGCGCAGCAGGCCGCGCGCTACCTGAACGGCTGCGCCGCCGGAGGAGCCGCCCGGCGTGTGCCCAGGGTACAGCGGGTTATCCGGATGGGGCAGGCCCACCGGTTCGGTATCGACGCGAAGGCCCAGCTCGGGGGCGGCGGATTTGCCGATGATGAGCGCGCCGGCGTCGATAAGCTCCTGCACGAAAGGATCCGTCTCCTCCGCCAGATAGGTGCGCTCGATGTGTCCATGGGTGGTGGGCATGCCGGCGACGTCATTGAGATCCTTGACAGAGAGGATCCAGCCGCTTAAACGCCCGTGGTGCTGCGGCCGCCGCTCCACATCGAGATAGGTGAAACCATGCTCTTCGGGGCTGAGGCCCGCGAGATCCTCACGGAGCTGCTCCAGGGTGAACTCGTTAACGTCCATGGCGGCCCAGTCTAGTGGGCTAAAGTTGCGTGCATGAGCACCACCATCGCATTCCTTGGTCCCGCCGGAACGTTTACGGAGGCGGCGATGCAGCGCTTCGCCGCAGACCTTGGTGAGACCCAACCGCTTCCGGTCGGTTCGCCCAAGGAGGCCCTTGCAGCGGTGCGCTCGGGAAAGGCAGACTATGCCTGCGTGGCCATCGAGAACTCCGTGGACGGCCCGGTCACGGCCACGTTTGATGCGCTTGCGGATGGAACGCCAGTCCAGATTTACCGCGAAGTGGACCTTCCCGTGTCTTTCTCCATCCTCACCCGCGGACAGGATGCGAAGGAGATTAAGACATTGTCAACCCATCCCGTGGCCTATCAGCAGGTGCGGGGCTGGTTGGAGGAGAACCTGCCGGGCGTGGAGTACGTTCCGGCAGCCTCGAATGGCGCGGCGGCCCAAGCCGTGGCGCGCGGTGAGGTCGATGCCGCTGCGGCCCCCGCGCGCGCGGGCGAGATCTTTGAACTGGAATCACTAGCGGAGAATGTCGCGGACGTGGCGGGCGCAACCACACGTTTCGTGCTCGTCGGCCCTGCCGGCAGACCCACCGCGCGCACCGGACACGACAGGACATCCGTCATTTTCACTCTGCCCAATGAGCCTGGCTCCCTGGTCGGTGCCCTCCAGGAATTCGCGCACCGCGGGGTGGATCTTTCCCGCATCGAGTCAAGGCCGCTGCGCACCGTCTTTGGCAACTACCGCTTCCACGCCGACCTCATCGGGCACATCGAGGACCAGCCTGTGGCGGAGGCATTGCGGGCATTGTGGTTGCGCGCAGAGGAGGTTGTCTTCGTTGGTTCATGGCCTTCGGCGGTGGCCACGTCAACGCCCCAGTTGGATCTTGCCCGCCTGAAACAGGCCGATGAATGGGTAGCGAAGGCGCGCACCGGGCAATAATGTGTGAAGCATGACCGGAAGAATCATCCTCCTGCGCCACGGCCAGACCTTTTCCAACATTGACCGCATCATGGATACCCGCCCGCCAGGTGCCGAGCTCACCGAGCGTGGCCGCGGCCAGGCAGAGGATGTCGGCCGCGAGCTGGCGGAGCTGTGTGAAGGCCGCCGCGTGCGCTTCATCTGCTCGATCGCGCTGCGTGCTCAGCAGACCGCGATGCTGGCTGCCCGCACCTATGCCGAGGCTGCCGATGAGCGCGATGTCCCAGTGGAGGTCCGCGTAGGCCTGCATGAGGTCTTCGCCGGCGAACACGAAATGAGCGGCAGCGAGGATACCCACCGCGAATACATGGTGGCCTTGCGCGGCTGGCTCGACGGTGACGCTGAGTCCCGTATGCCAGGCGGCGAGAGCTACGCGGATGTACTGGAGCGCTACCAGCCGGTGCTGGAGGATATTGCGCAGGAGCTTGATGATGACGACGATGTCGTCGTGGTGAGCCACGGCGCTGCCATCCGCGTGGTCACGACCCATGCGTGCGGCGTCGATCCAGACTTCGCTTACACCGGCTACATGCCGAACTGCCGTTTTACCCTCATGGAGCCGCAGGGCCAGCCCTTTGGCCACTGGACGCTCAAGCGCTGGGCGGACACCGAGGTTTAGCCCCAGCCGAGCTCGTGGAGACGGTTCTCCTCAAAACCGAAATAGTGGCCCACCTCGTGAAAGACGGTCACCATGACCTCGTGGGCTAGCCCCTCTTCCGAGTTGCTGATGGACTGCAGCGGCTTGCGGTAAATAGAAATGGTGTCCGGAAGGTAGCCGGTGTGTGTCGCCGTGCGGTGCGTGAGCATCACGCCCTCATAGAGGCCGAGGAGGTTCGGGTTCTCCGGATGCTGGTCTTCTACGAGGATGACAACGTTGCGCATCTGGTCGACGAACTTGTCTGGAATCTTGTCCAGGGCCTCGCCCACGAGCTCTTCGAAGCGTTCCTCGCTGACCTCGTACATCGCTGCTCCTTCGTAATGATTGGGGCCGTTTACTGCGCCGCCACTGGGACGTCGACAGGTGCTGCGGGATCAGCCGGGGTCTCGGAAGGGTTCGTGTCACCTGGCTGGGCATTCGGATCACGCAGGGGGTTGCGCTTGGGTTGCTCGGTGGGCGGGGCGCCGTCAATGCTCAGGCCGTCGCGACCGTCCTTGGCGGAGCCCGTCACGGTGGAGAAGAAACCATTGTTGACGTGGATCAGTGAGCAATTCACCGAGCGCGAACCGCCTTCCCAGGATTCGCGGGTGAGCGCGCCCCAGAACGGTTGCAGCGTGGATTGGTAGAGGTTTTCCTCGCCACCGAGGTAATCCATGGCATCTTGGGTGCACGTCTCAGATAGGTGCTTGTCCAGCTCCTCATCGCTTGGGTAGCCACCGGGGAAACGCTCGGCCACGTTGATGACGGAGACGGTCTCCATCTGGTGCGGCTCGGCGCAGGGAACGGTGCTGATCACCTTATTCTCATCAACCTTGCGGCATTCGCCGGGCTTGGCGACGACCGCCTGGTCCACCTCCGACACCTTGCCGGTGGACTCCTGTGGAATGCCTGCCGAGTCCGTGGTCTGCAGGCCACACAACAAGGTGCGGTCGCCCTTCTCCCAGGAGGCTGCTGGCGGCAAGATGGAGGCGATGTCATAGCGACCATTCGGGTCCCATTTGCCGTTGAGGTAGCTCACCGTGGGGGCTTCGCAGAGCTCATCGCGGAGGGCGTTTTGGCGGGTAATGTCGGGGCGCTCGGCGTTGCGGCCAAACTCACTGGTGGGGTAGGCGCTCAGGTCCTCGCGGGCCGAGATTTCAAAGCGGTGCGGTTTGTCGCAGCTGGTCTGCTCAAAGCCGGTGGCCGTGCCATCCTCTGCGATATCCCACGTCACGCATGCGCCGGCGGAGGCACTGGTGAAAGACGCGGCCTGTGCAGGCGGGGCCGAAGGATCGGCGGCCTGGCTGCCGTCAACGCTGGGGGTGGCGGACTCGCTCGCCGCGGAATCGGTGCCGGTAGACTCGCCGCTAAACACGCCGTAGGCAGCCAGAAAGGCGGCCGCAGCCAAGGCGGCCACGAGGACGACGCGGATGGCGGAGGCGGAGCGCCATGCAGAAGAAGTGCTCATAGAACTCCCCATAGTACTCCCTTCGCTGTACTCGCTTCGTTCCGGCGACTATTCGGGGCGTGAAACTGGGGGGCAGGGCTGCTTAGTCCACGGCGCGGGCGACGCGGGTGGTCAGGCGGTAGCGGTCGGTGCGATAAACGGAGGAGCACCACTCCACGGGCCGATCCCCGGAACGGGCGAAGCGGGTGATGTGGAGGAGGGGGGTAGCTGGGGGGACGTCGAGAAGCGCGGCAATCTCCTCATCTGCCGCCACTGCCGTCACTGTTTGTTCGGCCTCCGTGATGGGGACATCAAAGGTCGAGCCCAGAATGGCGTAGACGGAGTTGTAAATATCATTTTCCAGCAGCGTGGGCGCGAAGGTGGAGTTGTACCAGCCATCATCAATGGAATAAGGCTCGCCATCGCCCAGACGCAGGCGGCGCAGGTGAGTATGGGCCACGGTGGACTCGGTGTTAAAGAATTCGCACACGTCCTCGGGCGCGGTACTGCGCTCACCGAGCAGGATCCTCGAGGAGGCCGTGACCTTTTGCAGGCCCATCTCATCGGAGAACGATGCCAAATGGAGGCGGGAGACCAGCGGATTCGGGGCCACGAACGTGCCTTTGCCGCGCACGCGGCGCAGGCGGCCTTCCGCCACTAAATCCCCAATGGCGCGGCGCACCGTAATGCGGGAGACACCATAGGTTTCTTCCAGAATGCGTTCGCCGGGCAGGATGTCACCGGGCTTGAGTGTGGTGCGGCAGAGCTCGGAAAGAATATCCCGCAGCTGCGCGTGCTTGGGCACGGGGCCGTCGGTGATGATGTGAGGTGCCATAACACCTATGATATGCCACTGGTTATGACCACCGCAAAGGTTTCGCTGTGCGCTAAACTGTTCGGCGTGATTGATCTCAAGTTTCTTCGCGAAAACCCCGATGTAGTCCGCGCGTCCCAGGTCAACCGTGGGGAGGATCCCGCGCTGGTGGACCAGCTACTCGCTGCCGATGAGCAGCGCCGCGCGGCGATTGTGAAGGCGGACCAGCTGCGCTCGGAGCAGAAGGCCTTTGGCAAGAAGATTGGCCAAGCCTCCCCGGAGGAACGCCCAGCATTGCTCGAGGGCTCCAACGAGCTCAAGGAGAAGGTCAAGGCAGCCGGCGAGGAAGCGGCTGCTGCAGAGGCCAAGGTGGAGGAGCTGCAGTACCAGCTCTCGAACGTGGTTGAAGGCGCGCCGGCCGGTGGCGAGGATGACTTCGTCATCATTGAGGAAGTAGGCGAGAAGCCGCAGTTCGACTTCGAACCGAAGGATCACCTGGAGTTGGGTGAATCGCTGGGGCTTATCGACGTCAAACGGGGAGCCAAGGTCGGCGGCGCCCGCTTCTACTACCTCACCGGCGATGGTGCCTTCCTACAGCTGGGCATGCTCATGCTGGCCGCACAGAAGGCCCGCGAGGCTGGCTTTACCCTCATGGTGCCGCCGGTGCTCGTGCGCCCAGATGTCATGCAGGGAACCGGCTTCCTGGGTCAGCACTCGGATGAAATTTACTACCTCCCGGCGGATGACCTGTACCTCGTCGGAACCTCCGAGGTAGCTCTTGCTGGTTACCACAAGGATGAAATCATCGACCTGTCCAATGGTCCGGTGCAGTACGCCGGCTGGTCCTCCTGCTTCCGCCGCGAGGCCGGATCTCATGGCAAGGACACGCGTGGCATTTTGCGCGTGCACCAGTTCGACAAGCTGGAGATGTTTGTCTACTGCAAGCCGGAAGAGGCAGAGCAGATGCACCAGAAGCTCCTCACCATGGAAAAGGACATGCTGGCTGCGATGGAATTGCCCTACCGCACCATCGACATCGCCGGCGGAGACCTCGGTTCCTCCGCTGCTCGCAAGTTCGACAACGAGGCGTGGGTGCCTACGCAGGAGACCTACCGCGAGCTGACCTCAACGTCGAACTGCACCACCTTCCAGGCCCGCCGCCTGTCCACGCGCTACCGCGATGAGAACGGCAAGACTCAGTACGCCGCTACCCTCAACGGCACCCTCGCCACCACCCGGTGGCTCGTGGCCATCCTGGAAAACCACCAGCAAGCGGACGGTTCGGTCGTGGTTCCTGAGGCTTTGCGTCCTTTCGTAGGCAAGGACGTGCTTCACCCCGTAAACTCCCAGTAGAACGCTGCGCGCGAGGTTTCGTGCGCAGCGCCCCCCTGTCCCTCCTCGCCGCCTTGGGCCGGCGAGAGTCTTTACCTGTTTGGAGCACCATGAGCGCTGTGAGCAACGTTGTCTACCGGCAGATTACCCACGTAGGTCGCGGGCTGACCTTGGCCCAAGGGTTGAAGATGCGTTTGTCGGGTGTGGAGAATATCCCGGATGAAGGCGGCGCGGTGATCGTGTGCAATCACACCGGTTACATGGATTTCCTCTTCGGGGCTTTCCTGGCGTACCGCAAGAAGCGCCTTGTGCGCTATTTGGCCAAGGCTTCCGTTTTTAAGGCCCCCGTGGTGGGACAGCTCTTTCAGATGATGGGCCACGTTCCGGTGGACCGTATCGATGGTGGTGCGGCCATTGTTAAGGGCACCGAGCTGGCTAAGAACGGCGAGCTCGTGGGCGTCTTCGCGGAAGGCACGATTTCTCGCAGCTTTGAGATCCGCAGCATGCGTAATGGGGCCGCGCGGATTGCCCATGCCGCGGGTGTGCCCATCATTCCGCAGGTGATTTTCGGCTCGCAGCGTTTGTGGACCAAGGGCCAGAAGAAGCACCTGGGCCGCACGAAAACCCCGATCCTCATCACGGCCTTGGAGCCGTACTACACCACGGGCGATCATGATGCGGACATCGCTGAAGTGCGCCGCCGCATGCAGGACGCGCTGGAGGGCCTCTGGGAACAGTATGAGGCCGAGTTTGGCCCAATGCCGGCGGGCGAGTATTGGGTGCCCGCGCGCAAGGGGGGCGGCGCGCCGACTTTGGAGGAGGCCGAGGCCCAGGACACTGAAGTGGAAAGCGAGCGCTATCGCGTGCGCAGGCTTCGTGATGACCTGACCAGCCTCAAAGGGCACGTGTCTGCGGCCACCATTGAGCTTGTGCGCGACCGCATGGCGCTGATGAAGTCCTCCACGCCTGAGGCTGCCGATGCTGACGCCGCGCTTGGCGACGTCCCCCCTACCGCCACCACCGACCCCGACCAAGGCAAGGATCGTCCCCGCACCGCGCCGGAAACCTTGGAGTGGATCAAGGAGAACCTCAACTCCGTCGTTGAAGAAGCTACCCGTGGCCTGGAAGAAGGACGCGAGAAGGTCACCGAGGTGATGGCGCAGCTGAAGTCTGACGTTGCTGAGGCTCAGGCTTCCATGACGGCGAGCGGCAAGGAGATTTTTGCGGGCTCGGTTGTGGAACAGGGCCTGCTCTCTGCGGCAACGCAGTCGCGCCTCATTGTGTCCCGCCTCCCGCACCGCATCAAGGCTGAGTACTCGGCGGTCCCGCGCGTGATTGTGGCAGATCAAAGTGCGCTGAGCATGGAGGGCGGCGAAGTCTCGAAACGCCTGCAGGAGGCACTGGCTGAACTGCACCCGCAGGCAGAAGAGCTGGTTATCATTTCGCAGCAGGGCTCGGTGCTCGATGCCGCAGCGCTGGACGCTGTTCCGCAGACCGTGTGGCGCATTGCCTGCAGCGAGCGCGCAGAGGCCGTGCAGTTCAACGATGCCCCTGGCGGCGATGTCGTTACGGCGGCTTCACCGGCAGAGGGGCTCGCAGCTGTGGTGAAGAAGATTGGCGCTGAACCCAAGGACCTGCTTTTCTTTGCCAACGAGCCGGGCGATGAGACCTTTGCCGAGGGTGGAGAGGGAGTTGCTGTGCACATGGTGGCCCTGGAAACCGCGCCCATTGAGGTAGTTAAGGCGGCTCAGGCCGTGACCTATTCGGCGGAGCGCTTCGGAATCGCGGAAGTTCTCGAGGCAATGGCTCGCCTGCAGCAGCCGAAAAAGAAATAAGTCAGGACATCTCCCACTTATTTGACGCAGCCCCTGCCCCTTTAATGCCCCCTGATGGGGGTATTTTTCGTTTTGCGACCCTACCGAATTGGGTGCAAAAGTCCTGCTTACCTCACCGGAACCTACGTGTGAGTAGCGTCTCCAGAAGGAAATTGAGGTGACCTATAACATTGGATTTGGGAGAAAACTTCTTCTTCATCCGTCCCGCGCGGAAGGGCGATCACGGTGTTCAACGCTGCGGAATCGAATCTGGGCGGTGGATGAGCAACACTTGCTTTGAGCTGCGCCTTTGTCACTTGAACAGAACCTTCTGGCTCCGCGCAGTAGTAAGCAGCGAGAGAGGAGATTTGGTCAATCATGACCACGACGAGTAATCACAGCTTCAACCCCGAGTATTTTGAAAAGGCCTGGAACGACTACTCCACTGAGGACTATGACGTTGTCATCATCGGTGGCGGTTCTGTCGGTGCCGGCGCCGCCGTCGATGCAGCTACGCGCGGTCTGAAGACGGCCGTTGTCGAGGCCCGCGATTTCGCTGCCGGCACCTCGTCGCGTTCTTCCAAGATGTTCCACGGTGGTCTGCGCTACCTGGCTATGTTCGACTTCCGCCTGGTGGCTGAGTCCCTCAAGGAGCGCGAGCTCAACATGTCCACCCTGGCTCCGCACCTGGTGAAGCCGCTGAAGTTCATCTTCCCGCTGACCCACCGCGGTTGGGAGCGTGTCATGATGTTCGGCGGATTCACCCTGTATGACCTCATGGGCGGCGCCAAGAGCGTTCCCATGCAGAAGCACCTCACCCGCAAGGGCGTGCTCAAGGTAACCCCGGGCCTCAAGGAAGATGCCGTTGTTGGTGGTGTCCGCTACTACGACACGCTTGTCGACGACGCCCGCCACACCATGACCGTCCTGCGCACCGCCGCCGAGTACGGCGCTAGCGTGCGCACCGGCACCGAGGTCACCGGCTTCGAGAAGGACAACCGTGGCCGCATCACCGGCGCTCACGTCCGTGACCTCGAGACCGGCCGCGAGAGCACCGTCCGCGGCAAGGTCTTCATCAACGCCACCGGTGTCTGGAACGACAAGATTCAGGAGATGGCCGGCGCCGAAGGCAAGTTCACCGTCCATGCCTCCAAGGGCGTGCACATCGTCGTCCCGAAGGACGCTCTCGATGCTGACGCTGCGCTCTGCTTCGTCACCGAAAAGTCTGTGCTCTTCGTTATCCCGTGGGGCGAGTACTGGATCATTGGTACCACTGACACTGACTGGGAGAAGGGCCTGTCCCTGCCGGATCCGGCCCCGACCAAGGCAGATATCGACTACATCCTGGACCAGGTCAACCAGCGCGTGCGCAACAAGATCACCCGCGATGACATCGTCGGTGTCTACTCCGGTCTGCGCCCGCTGCTGTCTGGTAAGTCCGACTCCACCACCAACCTCTCCCGCAACCACGCCGTTGCCCGCGTAGCCCCGGGCCTCGTCTCCGTTGCTGGTGGTAAGTACACGACCTACCGCGTGATTGGTAAGGACGCCGTGGACCTGGCTGTTAAGGAGCTGGGTACTAAGGTTGCAGAATCCATCACGGAGCGCACCCCGATTCTGGGTGCGGACGGCTACCATGCCTTGGCCAACCAGCTCCCAGCACTGGCTCGCCGTTACAACCTCAGCGAGGACCGTATCGAGCACCTGCTCGGTCGCTATGGCTCCCTCATCGATGAGGTCCTGGCACCTGCCGCCGAGGACTCCTCGCTCCTCGAGCCGGTGCCGGGTGCCGAGAGCTACATCTGGGCTGAGGTTCGCTATGCCGTCACCCACGAGGGCGCTCTGCATATCGACGACATCGTGTCCCGCCGTCTGCGCGTGGCCATCGAGTTCGCCGACCGTGGCGTTGCCGCTGCTCAGCCTATTGCTGAGTTCGTCGCGCCGCTGCTGGGCTGGGACCAGAGCGACATCGAGCGCGAGGTTTCCCAATTCAAGCAGCACACCGAGGCGGAGCTTGCCGCCGAGGCCGCACTCACTGACCGTGAGGCGAATGACATTCTGGAGCGTGCGGGCAGCGCACGCGCCACCCAGGCAGACGCCTAAAAAATTGAGGGCCCAGCGGGAGCAGCGACCTCTCGCTGGGCCCTTGGCCTAGGCAGATAAGAAAGGACAACACAATGACCGGAATGGATGCATTCCTGTGGGAGTTCATCGGCACTGCGCTGCTGCTCCTGCTCGGCAACGGCGTATGCGCTGTAGTTAACCTGCGCACCTCGGGTGCGCGCGGCGCAGACTGGATAGTCATCGCGCTCGGCTGGGGTATGGCGGTCTTCGTCGGCGCCAGCGTGGCTGATCCCTCCGGCGGCCACCTCAACCCAGCCGTGACTCTCATGCTCGCGGTGAACGGTTCGCTTGAATGGAGCCTCGTGCCCTACTACGCCCTGGGCCAGATCTTGGGCGCGATGGTTGGTGCATTCCTTGCCTGGGCCGCATTCAAGCAGCTTTTCGACGCCAACAATGTCGACGACGCCGGCAACACCACTGGCGCTAACGCCACGACCGGCGGCATCTTCTTTACCAACCCCGCCCACCCGAACAATGGCTGGAACGCGGTCACCGAGTTCATCGCTACCTGCGTGCTCCTCATGTTCATTGCCTTCGGCCCAGCCGGCGGCGAACTTGGCCCGCTGAGCTACTTCGGCGTTGCCTTCGTTGTTGTGTCCGTCGGTCTGTCCCTCGGCACCCCCACGGGCTATGCCATCAACCCGGTCCGTGACCTCGGCCCTCGCATCATGTACGCCTTCATCCTCCCCATCAAGGACAAGGGCACCGGAAACTGGGGCTATGCCTGGGTTCCGGTCGTCGCGCCGATGCTGTCGGCCGTGGCTATTGGCCTGTTGTCCATGGCTCTCTAACAACATCCCGACAAGGAGAAAACTATGTCTACCAAGAGCTACGTCGCAGCGATCGACCAGGGAACCACCTCCACGCGCTGCATCATCTTTGACCACGACGGTGAGCAGGTGGCCGTCGGCCAGCTGGAGCATGAGCAGATCTTCCCGGAAAAGGGCTGGGTTGAGCACGACCCAGAGGAGATTTGGAGCAACACCCGCCGCGCCGTCGGTGAGGCGCTGGCCAACGCTGACATCAACGTTGAGGACATCGCCGCCCTCGGTATCACCAACCAGCGTGAAACCACCGTGGTGTGGGACAAGAAGACCGGCAAGCCGGTGTACAACGCCATCGTCTGGCAAGACACCCGCACCACCGAGATCTGTAAGGAACTCGCCGGCGACGAGGGCGCGGACAAGTGGCGTCGCCGCACCGGTCTCATCATCAACTCCTACCCGGCCGGCCCGAAGGTGAAGTGGATCCTCGACAACGTCGACGGCGCCCGTGAACGTGCCGAGGCCGGTGAGCTGCTCTTCGGCACCATCGACACCTGGCTGCTGTGGAACCTCACCGGTGGCGCCGATGGCGACAACGGTCAGGAAGCCCTGCACGCTACCGATGTCACCAACGCTTCCCGTACGCTCCTCATGGACATTGAGAAGCTCGAGTGGGATGAGGAGCTGTGCAAGGAGATGGGTATTCCTACCTCCATGCTTCCGGAGATTCGTCCGTCCCTCGGTGACTTCCGCACCGTCCGTGAGCGCGGTTCCCTGTCCGGCGTGCCGATTCGCGCCATCCTCGGTGACCAGCAGGCCGCAATGTTCGGCCAGGGCTGCTTCCGCCCGGGTTCTGCGAAGAACACCTACGGCACCGGCCTGTTCCTTCTGCTCAACACCGGTACCACCCCGAAGTTCTCCGAGAACGGCCTGCTCACCACCGTCTGCTTCCAGCGCGAGGGCGAGCGCCCGATTTACGCCCTCGAGGGTTCTGTCTCCATGGGTGGCTCGCTGGTGCAGTGGCTGCGCGATAACCTGCAGATCATCCCGAATTCCTCCTCCATCGAGAACATGGCCCGTGAGGTCAAGGACAACGGTGGTGTCTACATCGTCCCGGCCTTCTCCGGCCTGTTCGCGCCGTACTGGCGCCCGGATGCCCGCGGTGTCATCGTGGGCTTGACCCGCTACGCCAACCGCAAGCATCTGGCCCGCGCGGTCCTCGAGTCCACCGCGTACCAGACCCGTGACGTCGCCGACGCCATGGTGGCTGATTCCGGCGTGGAGATCACCGAGCTGCGCGTCGACGGCGGCATGACCATGAACGAACTGCTCATGCAGTTCCAGGCAGACATGCTCGGCGTGGAGGTGCACCGCCCGAAGAACGTGGAGACCACCGCCACCGGTGCGGCCTTCGCCGCCGGTCTAGATTCCGGTTTCTGGGACGACCTCAGCGTCCTGGGCTCCCAGCAGGGCGACTTCAAGGTGTGGAAGCCGCAGCGCGACAAGGATGAGGTCGAGGCTCTGTACAGCGACTGGAAGCGCGCCATCAAGCGTTCCCTCAACTGGGAAGACGTGGACGATGACGACGTGATTGCTTAAGCACTAACGTTGCCCGCGGCCGTGATGAGTTCTCTCGTCACGGCCGCGTTCGCGTTCTAGCCCCCTGACGTAGACTCATGGTTATGACTTTCCCGGAGCGCGCGCCGCGCCTTATTGTGAGCGATATTGACGGCACCTTGTTGGACCGGAACCACCGCGTGCCCAAGCGTAACCGGGAAGCAGTGTCCCGCGCGGTTGCTGCTGGCGCCGAGTTCGCCCTCGCCACTGGCCGGCCTTTCCGCTGGATTATGCCGGTCTTGGAGCAGCTCCCCGTGCGCCCGGTGTGCGTGACCTCCAACGGTGCGGTGATCTATGATTCCGCCGAAGACCGCGTCCTCTCCGCGCACGAACTTTCCCCTGAGGCGCTTGCTGAGACTGTCAACGTTGCCAGCCGAGTTCTCCAGCCCCTTGGCGGCGCGGGCTTCGGCGCGGAGCGCGCCGGGGGCTCATTGCTCGATCCCGTCGAGGAGCTTTTCGTGGTGGAATCCCATTATTCAGAGAATGCGCTGTTCGAAGGCTTTGGCCTAGTAAGCGTGGGGGAGTTGGTGGCGAAGCCAGCCGTGAAATTACTCATCCGCAATACCGACTATTCGGCGCCTGAACTCTATGAGCTGCTCGCCCCGCACATTGACCCGGAGCTGGCCCACGTGACCTATTCGATGTCGGAAGGTGTGTTGGAGGTTGCCGCACCGAACGTGACCAAGCGCCGTGGCATTCAGTGGCTGGCGGAGCACCACGACATCGCCCGCGAGGACATCATTGCCTTCGGCGATATGCCCAATGACATTGAGATGCTGGAGTGGGCTGGTTTCGGCGTGGCCATGGAGAATGCGGACCCCGCGCTTGTCGACGTCTCCGATGCCACCACCCTCCCACACCACCAATCCGGCGTGGCGAAAGTGCTTGAGCACTGGTTTTAGTCTTCCGGTTGCGGGGTTTTCTAGGGTGCTTTAGTCTCCTTCCCATGGGGGATTTAGAGACCTATTTCTCCTTCCGTAACTCGGGGATCACGTTGGTGGGGCAAGCGGAAGGAGGAGAACAACACTTACGCGCACTTGGTGCCGCACCGGCTGATGCCGCCGAATTGGCACGCCTGCACCACGTCTGGTTCGGTGCTACCAAGTTCACGGGTAAACAGCGCACCGCTCGTGCGCGTGCCCTGGACCAGGGCCATGATGTGGCCACGCTCAGCCTCATTGAGTCCTACACTGCCAAGCTGACAAACCAGCTGGATGCCTGGAACCTACGCATCAAATTAGCTGGCACCCCGGCACACAACATCCCAGCCGTGGGCACCAAGCGGTTGAAGGAACTTAAGCCTAAGCGTGTGCCGAAACCTGGGGTGCGCATGACCTACCGCAAACAAGGTCCGCATTCACTGACTATTACTGGTGATCCGTTGATGATTACCGAAATGCACGGCACCTTAGAATCCATCGATAAGACCAACCTGCTGGAAGCGACTAAACAAGTCTTCTTCAACGACAAGCATGGTGGTTCTAAACCTGCCGTGCTCACCAGTGTGGTGGTGACTTTGGATAAGCTCGACAAGATTATCTCCGGTGACGGTGACGACATCGTGCTGGAGTTAACCAATGGTGGGCGTATGACTGGGCGGGAGTTTTTGACTTATAAGTTTGCTGAAATCGGCTACGTCACCTTAGTCCATCCCACTATTGGGCCGGTATGGCTACACCGCCTGAAACGCTTAGCTGGGTTTGAGCAGCGCATGATGGCTAGTGCGGAGCATCCCACGTGTGCAAGGGAAGGCTGTAATAAGCCTGCTGATTTTGCCCAGGTGCATCACCTGGTG
>NZ_KV788268.1:0-24162 GCF_001807225.1 Corynebacterium sp. HMSC05E07 | reverse complement strand
TCACCTGGTGCCGTGGAAGGCCGGTGGGGAGACTAATCCGCCGAATTTAACGATGTTGTGTGCCTATCACAACGGTATTAATGATGATGATCCGGATAAACCCACCGGGGCCGGCTATGTCTTCCGCCTGCGCGGTGAGGTTGGCTACATTCCGCCCTGGGCAGAACCGATCACCGCCCAGGCCGCTTACCAGCAAGCCCAGAACAACCTGCCCCGGCCAGGCTAAACCCCAACGCCATACCGCCCACGCGGACGCCCTCAGGGCCTCCGCGACATCGGCGATCCCACACGCAGGGGTAACGGTGCCGGTTAGTCCGTGAAGACCTGAATCTGCTCAGTGGCCGGGTTGTAGACGATGGAACCACCCTGGAAGTGAACGCGGACTTCCTTGCCGTTGCCAGTGAGGAGCTCATCGGACGTCGGCAGGCCAAGCTTGGCGGCATTGGTGCCGGTTGCCCACTCCTGAGCAATCTTGCCCACCAGCGCATGGGCGCCGGTCTCCTCGGAGTAGAGGACGATGCCGTTCTCGAAGAGCTGCGAGATGATTCCCGCCGTCTCATCCGGGCCACCGACAGCCAAGCCCAAGACCGGACCGAAGTTGTTGAGTACAGCAGTCCATGTGTCCTTGAGGCCTTCGTTCTTGCTCAAGGACAGAACCTTTGTCACAATGCCCGGAATCTGCTCGACCGGCAGGCCACCCACCTTCTGGTCCAGGTCAATCTGCTGATCCGAGCGGCTGTACATGATGCCGAAGACCGTTGCGGCCAAGCCGACGAGCGCGGTGATGGTGCTGACCGGAATCTCGGAATCACCCAGCGAAGACATCGGCTCCTGCGGTTCCGGATTGCTCGGGCGCGGGGCTGGGGCAGCAGTGGCAGTCTCAGTAGCCGGTGTGGTTGTCGTTGCTGACGGAGTGCTCGTGTAGTCATCATCGATCCAGTCCGTAGACGTCGTGGCACCAGACGTGATGGCTACATACTTCCTGTGCGCCGCCGCGCGAATCTGCGGCCAGCGGGCAGTCGTGTACTGGCCCGGGCACGCGGTGGCGTGCACATCACTATGGCCAAAGAAACCGTACACCGGGGCATAGGCGCCGGCCGGGTACTTCGAGCCGTTGAAGCCTCCGGAGCGCAGCTGAACGGTGGATTCCGGGTCAACCCCGGAAATTGCGGCCTTCCACCCAGCCAGGTCCGTGACGGACTCCAGCAACGCTGCGGTTGGCTGCGCAATCTCGTAGTTGCCAATCATCGAGATTCCCCAGGTGTTCTCATTGAAACCACCGATGTGCGCGCCCTGCACAGCCTCGTCGAGGCCACCATAGCGGCCCTCATAAATCGTGCCGTACTTATCCACCAGCGCGTTATAGCCGATATCGCACCAGCCCAAGGTCTGCGCGTGGTATTGGTATGCTGCGCGGACCTGTGCAGCTGCCTGCGCGCGGGTGTAGTCATTCGAACCTGCAGTGTGGTGCAAAGCGATAGCCTTGACGCCATCGTCATAATCCGGGCCCTTGCAGCGGATGTTCTCATCTGCGCCCCAACCGGCACGAGACACCACGCGCGGCATGCCATCAGTGTCAGCAGTCGGCTCGATGACCTCGCCCTCCTGGGCGTTGCCATCGATGAACACGGCTTCTAGGCCCTCGACGCTCGAGGTGTCCTCCACCTCTGCTACCGGTGCAATCTCACCCACGTTGTAGGCAACCGGCGCCGGCTGCGGGTTCGCGGAGCGCTCCGCAGCAGCATTGGCGGCGGCGAGGGAGGGGGCGAGGGAGACGTCGTCAAGCGCGGCGTCTTCTACTGGAGTCTCCGTCAAGGTCTCATCCAGGTTGGAGCCAGTGACGAGGTCGACGTTGTTGATGGACACCTGCACATCATTGGTGTCACCCACAAAGATGAGCTCGGTGCCATTCGTGGCGGAGGGGTCATCGCTGGAATAAGACATCGAGTCCATGTCGTACCACTCGGACCAGGAGCCGTCTGGCTGCTTCGCGCGGGCGAAGGCGGCGACATCGCGCGAGCCCTTCCACGTCACGGCAAAGGAGGAGAAGGTCTCATCGCGGTGGAACTGCTTGACCGCGCGCGGGCCGGACCCGTCACCTTGGGAGGCGATGGCGGGGTCATCGACGACAACCGTTTCGCCCGAACCGAAGGATTCGGAGTGAGAACTCACCTCAATGGGGCCGTTCCCGGCCTCCTGGGTCTGGAGAATGGTATGCCCGCCGAAGGCCGCGGTGGAGACCACGGCGATCGACGTGACCGCGGCGATAATCGGCGTGGACCACCGAGATTTCGTGGCAACAAGACGACGTTTCAGGTGCACTGTTACTCCCTAGGGGCTATCTGCAGGTTAAAAAGAGCGCAAAAAGTTAACTAACGGGACACATGTTACGACAGTTGCATGTGGTATTGGAGGTGTGACACGCGCGTGTTTGTCATCTGCGGCACCAGCGCTAGCGCTGTTTTAAGCTGGAGCCCATGACTGCATATGACCTCATTGTTGTTGGATCCGGATTCTTTGGCCTGACCGTTGCCGAGCGCGCGGCGTCCCAGCTGGGCAAGAAGGTGCTCATCGTCGAGCGCCGCGACCACCTGGGAGGCAACGCTTACTCCGAGGCTGAGCCGGAGACCGGCATCGAGGTCCACAAGTACGGTGCGCACCTCTTCCACACGTCGAATAAGCGCGTGTGGGACTACTGCAACCAGTTCACTTCTTTTACCGACTATCAGCACCGCGTTTTCGCCATGCACGACGGCACGGCCTACCAGTTCCCCATGGGCCTGGGCCTGATTAACCAGTTCTTTGGTCGCTACTACTCCCCGGATGAGGCGCGCGAGCTTATTAAGGAGCAGGCCGGCGAGTTTGCTGTGGATGAGGCGCAGAACCTGGAGGAGAAGGCCATCGCGTTGATTGGCCGCCCGCTCTACGAGGCCTTCATCCGCGATTACACCGCCAAGCAGTGGCAGACCGACCCGAAGGAGCTGCCGGCTGGCAACATCACCCGGCTGCCGGTGCGCTATACCTTCAACAACCGCTACTTCAATGACACCTACGAGGGCCTGCCGGTTGACGGCTACGCCGCGTGGCTGGAGAACATGGCAGCACACGAGAACATTGAGGTGCGTCTCAATACTGATTGGTTTGAGGTTCGAGATGAGCTGCGCTCCGAGTCTCCGGATGCCCCGGTGGTCTACACCGGTCCGCTGGACCGTTACTTCGACTTTGCCGAGGGTGAGCTGGGTTGGCGCACGCTGGACTTCGACCTGGAGGTGCTGGAGACCGGTGACTTCCAGGGCACCCCGGTGATGAACTACAACGACGCCGACGTGGACTACACCCGCATCCACGAGTTCCGTCACTTCCACCCGGAACGCGCCGACTCCTACCCCAAGGACAAGACGGTGATTATGAAGGAGTACTCGCGCTTCGCCGAGAAGGGCGATGAGCCGTACTACCCCATCAACACGCCGGAGGATCGCTCCAAGCTGGAGGCCTACCGCAAGCTCGCTGCTGCGGAAGCCCGTGAAAACAGGGTGCTGTTTGGTGGCCGCCTGGGTACCTACCAGTACCTAGATATGCATATGGCCATCGCTTCTGCGCTGAGCATGTTTGATAACAAGCTCGTGCCGTTCTGGAACGAGGGCAAGGCTTTGGAGCAGGAGCGCGGCCACTAACTAGTCTGTGGCGCTGCCTCGGCCGCTCCCAGTAGTGCAGCGCGGCGCGCTATGCTGAAACACCTCGATGGAAGGAGGTGACGGCATGGCTCAGCGCAAGAAAAAGAAGCGCGCAGACCGCAGCATGTGGAAGATGTCCCCGGAGCGGCTCGAGGAGCATCTCAAGCTCCGATCTCGCGCAACGCGGATTCCTGACAAAAAGAAAGAGCAATCAAAGAAGGCCTGCCGGAACACCCGGCAGGCCTTTGGCCTTGTCTGGGGCGAAAAATCGTGGGTGTGTGCCAGTTGTAAGGGGTTATGAACGAAAAACTTGAGGTCACGGCAGCAATCCGCTAAGGTTAACGCTAGGTTAACAACAGGCGAACAGAAAGTGAGGATATTATGACTTCCCTAAACGCCCGTCGTTTCGATACCTTGCGCCAGGATCTTCTTACCGATTACGGCCACGACTACAGTGCCGATGAGATTAACTCCTTCCTGGATGCTGCCATTGAGCGCCACGAAGCTGGCGCCACCCTAGATGAGTTCGTTCCCGTGATGGTTGAGCGCGAAGTGCGCGAGCACTTTGGTAGCCACCGTATTCACGTGCGCTTTGCTGCCGGCGCGGATCACGCCTTGGCGCAGGCCGCTGTGGCGCTGACAAAGAAGTACGCTGGTGAGGCCCTGCGGGTTGACGCAGCCGTGGCTCATCCCGAGAACGAGCCCAACTCCCACATGGCTCATGTGCTCAGCGAGCGCGGCATGGCCGAGCATCCGGATCGTTATCTCGAGGACCTGCGCCTTGTGACGATCCCGGATTACATCGTGTACCTTGGTCGCGACATCCCGCGTGATGAGGCCGGCAAGAGCATCAAGATTTGGGACATCGCTACCGCTGATACCGTCGAGGAGACTCGTGAGTTGGCAGATGACCTCGGTGCACGCGTGCACTACATGCTGAACCGCCTGGGCATCGAGCCCATCGCGGAGGACGCTCCAGTTACGGCCTAAACCTCCGGAGCCCTGCCGATAGTTGAGGGCGAAGTAGTACAGCCTCCAGAGATCTCTCGTAGATCCTGGGGGCTTTCGTGATCGGTAGCTTACGCAGTTCCTCAGACCTGGCTCAGCGCCGCGTGGGATCTCAGCGCAGCACTGGCAAACCACTACTCTTGGGTTCTGAATACTGTCGAAACCTGTGTGGAGAACCGAAGATATCGTGACTGCCAACAATTCTGCTGCGTACGAACCCGTACAGCGCATCCTGCTGCCCAAGCGCGGCGAGCCGGTCGACGTCCGCATGCTCTACCTCATCGAGTCTGAGCAAAACCGCGAGCGCCTCAGCTGGAGTGGCCGCACCTCCGTGACCATCCCGGCGGGCGAGGAAGCTTCCTTCGAGACCTACTTCAACGCCTTCCCGGCGGCCTACTGGCGCCGCTGGTCCCAGCTGAAGTCCATCGTGCTCGTGATGGACGTCGAGGGCGAGGCCAACATTTCCCTTTACCGCTCCAAGCAGGACGGTCAGCGCATTGCCGTGGCCAACCACGTGGTCACCACCGGCCACCACGAGTTTGAGCTGCCGCTGAAGAACTTCGAGGACGGTGGCTTGCTCTGGTTCGACGTGGCGGCGGTGGAGGACACCGTGCTTGCCGACGCCTCCTGGGCCGCCCCCCACGCCCCGAACCCGCAGCTCCTCCCGGACGGTAACGAATACCCGGCGCAGGAGAAGCGCGTCGCTGTGGGTATTCCAACCTTCAACCGCCCGACCGATGCCGTGGCCGCGCTGCAGGCGCTGGCGGAGGATCCGGTGGTCGATGGCATCATCGACTACGTCCTCATGCCGGACCAGGGCAACCAGCATCCGGCAGATGAGCCGGGCTATGACGACGCCGTCGCCCACTTCGGTGAGCGCTTCCGCGAATTCCGCCAGGGCAACCTGGGCGGCTCGGGTGGGTACTCCCGCATCATGTTTGAAGCACTGGAGAATACCGACTCGCCCTACATTCTCTACATGGATGATGACATTGCCATCGAGCCGGATTCCATCCTGCGCGCGGTTCAGGTGGCGCGTTATGCCGCCAAGCCCATCATCGTGGGCGGCGAGATGCTCAACCTGCAGGAGCGCTCCCAGCTGCGCACGACCGGCGAGCGCGTCAACCGCGCTGACTTCATGTGGGGCGCGGCCGAGCATGCCGTCTATGACCACGACTTTGCCAAGTACCCACTGCGCGCCATCGGCACCAAGGAATCTCACCTTGACCCGAAGAAGTACGACTCCCGCGCGCTGCACCGCCGCATTGATGTGGAATACAACGGCTGGTGGATGTGTCTCTTCCCGCGCATCGTTGCGGAGACCACCGGTCAGCCGCTGCCGTTGTTTATCAAGTGGGATGACACCGAGTACTCCCTACGTGCAGCATCCAAGGGTTTCCCCACGGTGACGTGGCCGGGTGCCGCCATTTGGCACATGGCCTGGGCGGATAAGGACGATGCCATCGACTGGCAGGCCTACTTCCACCTGCGCAACCGCCTCATCGTGGCAGCGCTCTACCACGAGGGTGACCCCCGCGGAATTACGCGCAGCATCTTCAAGTCCACCCTCAAGCACACTATGTGCATGGAGTACTCCACAATGGCCATCCAGCTGGAAGCCATGAAGGACTTTCTCGCCGGCCCGGATCAGCTCTTCGACATTCTGGAGTCCTCCCTGCCGCGCATCGCGGAGATCCGCAAGGGCTACTCTGACGCGGTGATTATCGAGTCCGCCGACCAGCTGCCCGCCCCGACGGGCGCGCCGGGCGTGCCCACCCGCAACGTAGGCGGCCGCCTGGGCAAGATCAAGAAGATCCCGTGGCTCATCAAGTCCGCCAAGCACCTAGTCACCAAGGAAGACCCGGCGCACCACGAGGCCCCGCAGCTCAACCTCACCCCAGAGGAGGCGCGCTGGTTCACGCTCTCCCGCGTGGACTCGGCTACCGTGTCCACCGCAGGCGGCACCGGCGTGGCTTTCCGCAAGCGTGACCGCGAACTGGCCAAGGAGCTGGTGAGCTCTACCCGAGAGCTGCTCAAGGAAATCGAGGAGAACTTTGATGACCTGCGCGCCGAGTACCGCGCAGCCTTGCCGGAGCTGACCTCGCGTGAGTCCTGGCGAAAGGTCTTCGATGCCCAGTAAGCTTTCCGTCGCCGAGTCGCGCGTCCTCGAAAACATCCAGGATGTGGCCTATGACGTGCCTGGCGTGCTGCCCACCGCCCGGGGCCTAAGCCACTTCGGTGAGCACGCCCTGGGCTGGATGGCGTTGTCCGCGCTGGGAGCAGGCGTGAACTACGCGAAGCCAGACAAGCGCCGCCAGTGGTCTTATGTCGGCGTGGGCGCATTTACCGCCCACGCGGCCAGCGTTGTGATCAAGCGCATTGTGCGCCGCAAGCGCCCGGACTATGACTACGTGAAGGTTGGCGTAAAAACGCCGTCTAAGCTGTCGTTTCCGTCGTCGCACGCGACGTCGACAAGCGCGTTCCTTGTGGGGGCCGCGCACGTTCTGGGAACCCCGGCGCCGCTTGTGGGCGTGCCGGTCATGATGGCCTCGCGTATGGTGCTCGGAGTACATTATCCTTCCGATACCGCACTCGGCGCCCTCCTCGGCGCCGCCACCGCGGAGGCCTGTTCCCGCTATGAAAGGAAGACCCGATGAGCACCCGACGCGTTGATGACGGCGAGCAGAAAGTCTTCCACTCGGAGCCGCACACCTCCGGCATCGATACCGGCCGCAAGCGCAAGCCGCCGAAGAACCTCGCCGATGGCATGGTCAAGGCCCTGCGCCCGAAGCAGTGGGTCAAGAATGTCCTGGTTCTCGCTGCCCCCGCAGCGGCAGGAGCGGACGCGCTGTTCCATACGCGCGTGCTTCTCGACGTCCTCCTCGCCTTCATCGTCTTCTGCATGGGCGCCTCCTCTATTTACCTCATCAATGACGCCCGCGATGTGGACGCTGACCGCGAGCACCCAACCAAGCGCTTCCGCCCCATCGCGGCGGGCGTGCTGCCGGTGAGCCTGGCCTATGTGATGGCGGCGGTGCTCATCGTTGGCTCGATTGGCCTGTCCTTCCTGGCCACGGCCGGACTGCAACTCGCCATCGTTATGGCCATCTACATTGGTCTGCAGCTGGGCTATTGCTTCGGCTGGAAGCACCTGCCCGTCATCGACATCGCCCTGGTGTCCTCCGGCTTCATGCTGCGCACCATGGCCGGTGGTGTGGCGGCCGGCATCGAGCTCTCCCAATGGTTCCTGCTGGTGGCCGCCTTCGGCTCGCTGTTTATGGCCTCGGGCAAGCGCTATTCGGAGATTCTTCTGGCGGAGCGCACGGGTGCGAAGATCCGCAAGTCCCTCGAAGGCTATACGCCGACCTACCTGCGCTTTGTGTGGACCCTGGCGGCCACCGCGGTGGTCATGTCCTACTCACTGTGGGGCTTCCAGCTCTCCAGCCAGGCCGGAGGTACGGCTGGTGTCTGGTACCAGGTGTCAATGGTGCCCTTCACCATCGCCATCCTGCGCTACGCGGCGGATGTTGACCGCGGCAATGGTGGCGCCCCGGATGAGATTGCGTTGGAGGATCGCGTCCTGCAGATCCTGGCACTGGCGTGGCTGGCCTGCATCGTCATGGCCGTCTACGTGATGCCCTCGATTGGTGGATAACTACTGTCTCAGTGCTACACTCTTTCCTCATGCGAAAACCCGATTCACGCACCGTCGCCGCGCTCAGCGCGTTGGCCTCGGTTATCGTAATCGGGGTTTTCTCGTTCTGGGGTGGGTTCGCGCGCCGCTGGATTTCCGATGACGGCCTCATCGTCCTGCGCACCGTCCGCAACCTCGAGGCCGGCAACGGGCCGGTCTTTAACGTGGGCGAACGCGTGGAAGCCAACACCTCCACGCTGTGGCAGTACCTCATCTTGCTCGCGCGCTGGATTTCTGGCGCCCCTCTGGAATCCATCGCCGTGAACCTGGGCCTGCTGCTCTCGGTCGCGGCGATGATGCTGGGAACGTGGGCAACCGCCCGCGGGCTCTACCGCTCCCACGCGTCCGCCGCGCGCAGCGCCGCGCCGCTCGTGCTTCCGGCCGGCGCGCTGGTCTATCTGGCGCTGCCCCCAGCGCGTGACTTTTTCACCTCCGGTTTGGAGTGGGGCCTGTCCATCTTCTACCTCGCGGCCTTGTGGGCGCTGCTGCTGCACTGGGCGGAATCCCGCGCCACGCGCACCGCGTACTGGCTGGCGCTGTGGGCAGGCCTGTCCTGGCTGGTGCGCCCAGAGCTCGCGCTCTACGGCGGGCTCACGGGGCTGCTGCTTCTGAGCGCGCACCGCAACTGGAAGGTCTGGCTCGGCATCCTCGGCGCAGCACTTCCCATCCCGGGCGCGTACCAACTCTTCCGGATGGGCTATTACGGTCTGGTGACGCCGCATACGGCGGTGGCGAAGTCGGCGTCGGAAAGCGCATGGTCCAGCGGCCTGAACTATCTTCAGGATTTCGCCGGGCCGTACGCCCTGTACCTGCCCGTGCTCGTGCTGGTGGTGGCCGGTGCGTGGGCTTCCCGTAAGCACCTGCGTCCCACGGCGCTGCGCAGCTCAACCGCGGTGACCTACCTGTTCCTCGGTGCCGCCACCGCGCATACCCTTTACATCCTGCGCGTCGGCGGTGACTTCATGCACGGCCGCATGCTCCTTCTGCCGCTTTTTGCCGCGCTGCTTCCCGTCTTCGTGCTGCCGCTGCGGGGCCTTCTCACGTGGCTTGCGGCAGCCCTGTGCGCAGTGTGGGCGCTGGTTGTTGTCCTGCGCGGCCACAACACGGACTGGGATGTCTATGAAAAACCACTCGACATCGTGGACGAGCGTGATTTCTGGACCTACGCCACCAACCGCGAGGCCGGCTACCCGCCGCGCTCAGCGCGTGACTACCTCACGATGAAGTTCATGAACGGCTACCCGGAAGCCATGGACAAGCTTGACGGCGGCGATGCCCTCGCCGTCATCTACGTGGAGGATAAGGCCGCCGACCGCCTCAACTGGCTCACCGTTCCGCGCGCGGAGGGAAGTGAGCAGCAGCCCTCGCTGTTCCTGGTGAACCTCGGTATGACGTCAATGAACGCGCCGCTTGGCGTCCGCGTCCAGGACACCGTCGGCTTGGCCACCCCGCTGGCCGCGCGCATGCCGCGCGACGAAGACGGGCGCATTGGCCACGACAAGTCCCTCGCCTTGGAATGGCAGGCCGCGCAGTCCGGCGCGGACATTGACTACCTGCCGCCGTGGTATGACAAGGAGAAGACCCGTCAAGCGCGCGCCGCGCTGGAGACCCCAGAGCTGAAGGAACTTGTCGCATCCTATAGCGAGCCCATGTCGTGGGAGCGCTTCCGTGCCAACCTGGCCTTTTCGCTGGGGGCGGGCCGTACGCTGCAGTTGTCGGAGGATCCGTCCGACTACCTTTCAGCCGGGTAGCCACCCCCATGGGGAGACAAAACTCGGGCGAGTGGGCTACTCTACTAAAGATTCTCGTTATTGATCCGTAACCATCGCTGGCGTGTTGGCGATGTAGTAGTGGCAGTAAAAGATGTTAAGGAGAAACATGAGTGCACTAAGCTCCGCCCTGCGGACACGTGTTCTGGCGGTCATCGCCGCCATCGCCGTTGCCTTGGGCCTCGTCGTCACCGCCGGCACCCAGGAGGCGTCCGCCGCCCACCGTGACTGGCTGCGCGGGGACGCCACCGGCGCCTGCGAGTGGGACCGCGTGGGGTACTGGGTCCAGCGCTGCGATGTTTGGTCGCAGGCCATGGGCCGCACCATTCCTGTGCAGGTTCAGCCGGCCAAGAACGGCGGCAACGCGGGCCTGTACCTCCTCGATGGTCTCCGCGCCACCGACCGCACCAACGCCTGGATCAATGACGTCAATGCGGCGCGCTCCTACGTGAACCACAACATCACCCTGGTCATGCCGGTGGGCGGCGCAGCATCCTTCTACGCGGACTGGCGCGGGCCCGCAACCTATGACTTGGTGAAGCCGGTGAACTACCAGTGGGAAACCTTCCTGACCCAGGAACTTCCGGCTTACCTTGAGGGTAACTTTGGTGTGGCCCGCAACAACAACTCCATCGCTGGCCTGTCCATGGGTGCTACGGCGGCGATCACCCTCGCGGGCAAGCACCCGGAGCAGTTCCGCCAGGCGCTGTCCTACTCCGGCTACCTCACCACGACTCTGCCGGGTGCGCAGACCTTTATGCGCCTTGCGCTTCTCGACGCCGGCGGCTTCAACATCAACGCCATGTACGGCTCCGTCATCAGCCCGAAGCGCTTCAGCAATGACCCCTTCAACCTGATTCCGGACCTGGCGGCGCACGGCACGGACGTTTACGTGTCTGCTGCCTCGGGTGTCCCGGGGCCGCTGGATCAGCAGCGCTACCTGCCGCAGCACATTGCTTCCGGCGTGGCTTTGGAAGCCTTCGCCAACGGCACCACTCGCCTGTGGGAGCTCAAGGCTCGGGCTATGGGTGTTCGCCTGCATACGGATTACCCGGCCCAGGGCCTGCACAACTGGGAGCAGTTCGGCTATCAGCTGGAACGCTCCAAGCCGCAGGTGCTGAACGTGATGAACGCGTGGTAAGCGCTTAAGCGGCGTCTTTCGTGCCGGCTTTTCCGGCGTCTCAGTGGCATCCTCGTGCTGAGACGGTGGGAAGAGCCGGCTTTGTCGTTTTCGGTGAGTAAAACTTGGGCGTGTCTGTCGTCCAAAAGTCTCAAGTTCAACTTAAACTTGAGCACACATTAGACCGCTCACCGCGTCTGCAGTGGCGAGTTCCGCAGGAGGGGAACCTGCGGAGCCCGCTCGATGCAACGTGCCTTCACTCGACACATCGCAAGGATTCACCAATGCCGAACACTGCGCCTTCTCAGAAGTCTGCACAGCCCTCCACGCGTGCCGGCCTGCGTTCCCCGTCCGCTGCTCGCAAGGGCCTGACCATTGCCGCTCTGCCCACCGCCGTGGCCGTGGGCCTTGCGCTCCTGCCTATGGCCAACGCACAGTCCTCCGGTTCCAGCTCCGGCGAGGGCCTCACTGACATCCTGGGAAGCTCCAACTTCTCGGATTCCTTCGCGCCGTCGAACCCGCCGCAGCGCACCCCGATTGAGACCGAGTACCCAGACATCGAGGGCTTGCCGGAGGGCGTGTCCGTTTCCCGTGTTGAGTACCTGACCAACCGCCACCTCAAGGTCTACATCAAGTCCGCTGCCATGCCGGACAAGGAGCAGGTCGTCCAGATTCAGCTGGCCCGTGACTGGTACTCCAACCCGGACAAGACCTTCCCGGAGGTCTGGGCACTTGATGGCCTGCGTGCCCGCGACGACGAGTCCGGCTGGACCATCGAGACCAACATCCTCTCCCAGTTCGCTGACCGCAACGTCAACCTCATCATGCCGGTGGGCGGCGAGTCCTCCTTCTACTCCGATTGGCAGCAGCCCGACAACGGCACGCACTACAAGTGGGAGACCTTCCTCATGCAGGAGCTCATCCCCGTTTTGGAGAAGGCCTACCGCTCCAACGGCCAGCGCGCGGTCACGGGTATCTCCATGGGTGGTACCGCGGCGATGAACCTGGCTGAGCGCAACCCGTGGGCGTTTAAGTTCGTCGGTTCCTTCTCCGGTTACCTTGACACCACGACCACCGGCATGCCGGAGGCCGTGACCGCCGCCCAGGCAGATGCCGGCGGCTACACCTCCACCAACATGTGGGGCGACCTCTACTCCCAAGATTGGATTGACCACGACCCGAAGCTGGGCATCGAGAACCTCAAGGACATGAAGGTCTACGTCTCCGCCGGCAACGGCAAGGATGACTATGGCCAGCTCGGTTCGGTGGCCAAGGGCAAGGCCAACATGGCCGGCGTGGGACTCGAGGCGATTTCCCGCATGTCCACCCAGACCTTCGTGGACTACGCCAAGCGTGCCGGCGTGGAGCCGGTTGTGAAGTTCCGCCCGACTGGCGTTCACAGCTGGGAATACTGGCAGTTCGAGATGACCGAGGCTTGGCCGTTCATTGCGGACGCCCTTGGTCTGGACAAGAGCGACCGCGGTGCGGACTGCACCCCGGTGGGTGCCATCGCTGAGGCCACTAAGTCCGGCATCATTGGTTCCTGCGTGAACAACGAGTATGACGTGGCCGAGCGCGGCAAGGCCCAGGACTTCCAGGCTGGTACCGCCTATTGGTCCCCGGAGACCGGCGCCCACGCCGTCATCGGACGCATCGGCGCCCGCTACTCCGAGCTCGGCGGCCCGACCTCCTGGTTGGGCTTCCCTGTGACCGGCGAGGAGAAGACCCCGGACGGCCGCGGCCGCTACGTCCACTTCGAGCACGGCTCCATCTACTGGACCCCAGAGAACGGCGCATGGCCCATCCCGAAGGACATCTTCGACGAGTGGGGTAAGAACGGCTACGAGGGCGGTGACCTCAAGTACCCGACCTCCGACGTCCGCAAGATCGGCGAGGGCGTGGTTCAGGAATTCGAGGATGGCGTGCTGACGCACAACCCGGATGGTTCCTTCCACATCGTTCACGGCGCTATCGGCGCCAAGTACAAGGAGCTCAAGGCCGCTGAATCCGACCTGGGCTACCCGGTCGGTGAGGAGAAGGCAGTCAATGGCGGCTTCTTCCAGGAGTTCGAGCACGGCAACATCTACTGGTCCATGGACTCCGGTGCGCACTACATCCTCAAGGGCGACATCTTTGAGGAGTGGGGCAAGCGCGGCTACGAGCAGGGCGAATTCGGCTGGCCGACGGAAGACTACACGGAGATCCCAGCCGGCGGCCTGACCCAGACCTTCCAGCATGGAGTCATCCGCAAGGTCATGGGCACCGTTCAGGCGGACAAGAAGTAAGCCATGCGCACGCGACGTCTGTCCTGTCCCGGCGCAGCGGCGGTGCTGCTGGCCGCCGGCGCACTACTGGCCGGCTGCGGTTCCGCGACCGTCGATGAAAGCGAAGCCACCGAGACCTCCGTGGCACCGCTCGAGCGTTCCGCGTCTTCGTCCTCGGCGAAAGCGTCGGGGGAGTCTTCTGGGGCGTCGACAAGCACCAGCGAGAACTCCTCTGCCGGCAGCTCTTCCCAGGGAACGGGAGACGAACCCGAGGACCGCGGCGCGCGCGAGGTCTCCGAAATCCCCGCACCCGCCCCTGAAGAAGGCCCCAACCAGGACTTCCTGGGCGCAGTCTCCCAGGGCGGCGTGAACACCGACGGCGTGGAGGACCAACTCATCGGTGCGGCCCAGGCTGCATGCCAAGGTGATACCGTCACCGTGCCCGCAGTGGCCGGCCAGCTCATCGAACAAGGCCGCAGCGAACTCAGCCACGAGCAGCTCACCCAGCTCATCACTGAGCAGGGACGCGCACTGTGTGCCGGCTAGTGCGCACAGCTTTCTGCCAGGGATTCTTTAGGCAATCCCGCACCTTCCCAAGCTAGATTTTCCCACCATGCGTAAAACATTCACCGTCCTCGCCGTCGTTGTCCTCCTCGCCATCATTGGCGGGGGAGCGGTTCACTTCCTCAACACCCGCAACGAGGGCGACACGGGAGTGCTTGTCCAGCCCTCCGACGATCCTGAACAGCCGGGCCAGGAAGAGCCCGCGCAGCCAGACTGGTGCCCGCGCTTCGAATTTGTCTCCGCGCCGGGTACCTGGGAATCTGCCGCGGACGATGATCCCATCAACCCCGGTGCCAACCCGAACTCCTTCATGCTTTCCATCACCAACCCGCTCAAGGAGGCCTACGTCCCTAGTGACGTCAAGGTGTGGACGCTGCCGTACACCGCGCAGTTCAAGAACATCAACGCCCAGCATGAGATGAGCTATGACGAATCCCGCGATGAGGGAACCTCCCGCCTGGAGGGCGAGCTGACCTACATGCACGAGACCTGCCCCGATACGCAGTTCATCCTGTCCGGATTCTCGCAGGGCGCGGTCATCGTGGGCGATGTCGCCGACCGCATTGGCGGCGGCAATGGCCCAATCCCTGCCAGCAGTGTGGCCGGCGTGGCGGTGATTGCGGATGGGCGTCGCGAAGGAGGTGTGGGCATCAACCCTGGTGCGCAGGTCGGAGGCGTCGGCGCGGAGATTGCGCTGCAGCCGGTCTCGACCCTCATTCAGGGCATTGTCCCGGGAGCAACGATGCGCGGTGCGCGCCCCAATGGATTCGGCGAACTAGCTGACCGCACCTTCCAGATCTGTGCGCCCAATGACTCCATCTGTGATGCGCCGCTCGATGTCAGCAACGGCCTCGATCGTGCGATGGACCTCATCGAAGCCAACGGTGTGCATGCCATGTACGCCTCCAACCCGAACGTCATCGAGGGAACCACGGCTAACCAGTGGGTAACGCAGTGGGCCAAGGGCATCATTGACGCGCACTAGTGCGTGCCATGTAACACTCTTGCCGTCCCGTCTGATATTTTCAGTATCAAAAGTACGTGACCTATCTATCCCCCTCACGAAGGAGCCCACATGGACCTGAAAGCCTTGATTGGCCAATTCTTCGACGACAAGGGCAACATCGCCCTGCCCCCGCACCTCACGTTGGCCGGCCTCGCGGAACATCTCTACGGCGCTGAACAGCAGGCCGGAGTCCCAGACCGCCCGGTCATGCGGCAGTGGGTTTTCAGTGACAACGCTGAGGGCACCCCGCGCGACTTTACGCGCTCCCAAGTCAATACCCGCATCAAGGTCGTGGCCGCGCGCCTTCAGCAGGTGGGCTCGATGGGGGACCGTGTGGCCATCCTGGCCGGCAACTCCCCGGAATACATCTTCGGTTTCTTAGGTGCCATGTATGCGGGCATGACCCCGATTCCGCTGTATGACCCGAACGAGCCGGGACACACCGACCACCTGCGCGCCGTGTTCGGGGATGCCAACCCGCCGGTCGTGCTCACCAACAACGTCTCAGCCGCGGCAAACCGCGCGTATTTCTCTGATCGCCCGGCCGCGGAGCGCCCGCGCATCATCTCCATTGATTCCCTACCGGATTCCCTGGCGGCGAGCTGGACCAACCCGTTGGAGACCGAGGAGGGCAAGGCGGCTCTCGCTGCGCTGAAGACCGCGCCGGTGGACCACCCGGCCTTCCTGCAGTACACCTCCGGTTCCACGCGCACCCCGGCAGGCGTGCTGCTGACCAACCGCAACATCATGACCAACGTGTTGCAGATCTTTAACGCGGTGCAGATTAAGCTGCCGCCGCGCGTGGTTTCCTGGCTGCCGATGCACCACGATATGGGCATCATCCTCGCCGTCTTCGTCACCATTCTGGGACTTAACCTGGAGATTATGACCCCGCGTGACTTCGTGCAGCAGCCCAAGCGGTGGGTGGATCAGATCAAGCGCCAGCCTATCGATTCCCAACTGCAGGGCACGTACGCCGTGGTTCCTAACTTCGCCCTGGAGCTCGCCGCGCGCTACGGTGCGCCGGCGGCGGGCGAGGAGCTGGATCTGTCCAATGTGGAGGGCATCATCATTGGCTCGGAGCCGGTGACGGAGTCTGCGGTGAATGCTTTCTGGGAGACCTTCGGCAAGGAGGAGTACGGTCTGCGTCGCGAGACCCTGCGCCCGTCCTATGGCATGGCGGAGGCATCCCTCATCGTCACCACGCCACAGACCCCGGAGCGCCCCATCATTTCGCACTTCGACCGCGAGCGCTTGGCGCACGGTGAGGCCGTCATCGTGGAGAAATCCGAGGATTCGGTGGCGTATGCGTCCTGTGGTCAGAGCGTTGTGGCCCAGGACCTCACCATCGTGGACCCGGAGACTCGAGCCGAGCTTGCCGACGGCCACGTGGGCGAAATCTGGCTGCACGGCGAAAACCGCGCTGCCGGCTATTTGGGCCGCGATGAGGAGACTGCCTCGACCTTCCACAACACCTTGGGCGAGCGCCTGGCGGAGGGCTCCCGCGTGCCGAATGCCCCGGAGGACAACAACTGGCTCGCCACCGGTGACTTGGCAGTGATCGTGGATAACCAGGTCTACATCACTGGCCGCCTCAAGGACCTCATCGTCGTGGCTGGTCGTAACCACTACCCGCAGGATATTGAGGGCACCGTGCAGGAGGCCTCCGCCCACGTGCGTGCGGACTCCATCGCGGCCTTCTCCGTTGACGGCGGCAGCACCGAGGAGCTGGTCCTGCTCATCGAGCGCGCCGACGGCGCTAGCCCCGCCGAGGACGATGCCGCCTCCGAGACCATCCGCTCCGCGGTCTCCTCGCACCATGGAGTAACACCTTCTGCGATTAAGTGGTTCAACGCCAACGAGATTAAGCGCACCTCCTCCGGCAAGATTGCCCGGCGCGTGGCCAAGAAGGAGTACCTCGCCTCCTAGCCCGCGCTTGGCGCCTACCGCGCTCAGCCCGAACGCAGCCCCTGCCTCCCTCCGTGGTGGGGGCTCTTGGCAGTCTGCGCCAACCTCGGCCGCGCGTGGGGCCACGGCTCTATGCCTACACGCGTGTGGAACTCACACGGGTTTTCGCAGGTGGGGGAACATAAGGGCATGTCGGTTATGAAACTCAAGTTAACGAAGTGAGATAATCGTCCGATAACTCGTATAGAAGCGTCGTCGAGCGCGCCTTCGTGCTGCGCAAAATCGACCGCCTTACACATAGTCCGCGTTAGAAAGCTAAAGATTTATGACCGTTGAAGAGCTTCGTGGCTGGCTGCGCACCTGGGTCGCGCAGACCACCGGCCTGTCCGCAGAGGAAATCACGGACACCAAGCCGCTGGAGAACTTCGGGCTGTCCTCGCGTGACGCCGTGGTTCTCTCCGGCGAATTAGAAAACCTCCTCGGTATTAAACTCGAGCCGACCGTGGCCTATGAGTACCCCACCATTGCGCAGCTGGCGGATCGCCTCGTCAACGGTGCGGCTACGGCGCAGGTAGAAACACCAGGTGTGACGCGGTCTAGTGCACCCGTTATCGAAGGCGGCGATATCGCCGTCATCGGCTATGCCGGTCGCTTCCCGGGAGCGAAGAACGTCGCTGAATTCTGGAACATGCTTGCCGAGGGCCGCCCCGGTACCGGACCGCTGCCTGTCGGCCGCTGGTCGGAATACTCCTCCGACCCAATTACCAGCGAGAAGATGGCGCAACAGAACACCGACGGTGGCTATATTGAGGACATCGCCAGCTTTGACGCTGAATTCTTCGGCCTCTCCCCGCTGGAGGCGGCCAACATGGATCCGCAGCAGCGCATCCTCCTCGAGGTGGCCTGGGAGGCCCTTGAGGACGCCGGCGTGCCCGCCAACCAGCTGCGCGGTACCGCCACCGGTGTCTACATGGGCTCCACCAACAATGACTACGGCATGCTCATCACCGCGGACCCGGCGGAGATGCACCCCTACGCCATGACTGGTACGTCGTCTGCCATCATTGCCAACCGCCTGTCCTATGCCTTCGACCTGCGCGGGCCCTCCATCAACGTGGACACCGCCTGCTCTGCGTCCCTCGTGGCCGTCAACCAGGCCGTGAAGGACCTGCGCGTGGGTGCTGCCGACGTGGCCCTGGCCGGCGGCGTCAATATCTTGGCTGGCCCGCACGCTTCCATCGGCTTCAGCGAGTTGGGTGTCACCTCGCCCACGAGCGCTATCCACGCTTTTTCCGACGACGCCGACGGCATCGTCCGCGCGGACGCCGCAGGAGTGCTCGTGCTCAAGCGGCTTGCCGACGCCGAACGCGACGGCGACACCATCGCCGCCGTCATCAAGGGCTCCGCCGTCAACTCCGACGGCCACTCCAACGGCCTGACCGCCCCGAACCCGGAGGCGCAGGTTGACGTCCTTGAGCGCGCCTATGCCGATGCCGGCATCCGCCCGCAGGATGTGGACTACGTCGAGGCCCACGGCACCGGCACCATCCTCGGTGATCCTATCGAGGCCACCGCGCTGGGCCGCGTGCTCGGTCCAGGCCGCCAGGCCGCTACCCCGACTCTCCTGGGCTCGGCCAAGACCAACATCGGCCACTCCGAATCCGCCGCAGGTGTCGTCGGCCTCATCAAGGTCATCGAAGGTATGCGCCACGGCATCATCCCACCGAACATCAACTACGCCGGCCCCAACCGCTACATCGACTTCGACGCCGAGCACCTCGAAGTGGTCGAGGACCCACGCGAGTGGCCCGAGTACTCGGGCCAGAAAATCGCCGGCGTCTCTGGCTTCGGCTTCGGCGGCACCAACGCGCACATCGTCCTTACCGATTACCGCGGGCTGACCCACCAGGATGCCCCGCAGGTTGCTGTCGGCGAAGGCCAGCCGGTGGCCTTGCCGGTCTCCGGCTTGCTGCCCTCGCGTCGTGCGGCCGCCGCGGCCGACCTTGCGGATTACATCGAAGCCGAGGACCCGAACCTGCTCTCCCTGGCCCGCACCCTCGCCCGCCGCAACCATGGAAGGTCGCGGGCGGTGGTGGTGGCGTCGTCAAGCGAAGAGGCCATCAAACGCCTGCGTCAGGTGTCGGAGGGAACCGTCTCCGTGGGCATCGCCGCGGCGGATTCCCCGACGGTGCACGGCCCGGTCTTCATGTACTCCGGCTTCGGCTCGCAGCACCGCAAGATGGCCAAGGACATGATCGAGATCTCCCCGCTGTTTAAACAGCGCCTGGAGGAGCTCGACGCCATCGTGGCCTATGAGTCCGGCTGGTCCATCCTGGAACTGGTCCACGATGATTCCCAGACCTACAACACCGAGACCGCGCAGGTGGCGATTACCGCCATCCAGATTGCGCTGACGGACCTGCTCGCCGCGTTCGGCGTCCGCCCGGCTGGTGTCATCGGCATGTCCATGGGTGAGATCGGTGCGGCCTACGCCTCCGGCGGCATCACCGCCGAGGATGCCATGCTCATTGCCTGCCACCGCGCGCGCCTCATGGGGGAGGGCGAAGCCTCGCTTCCCGACGATCAACAGGGCGCCATGGCCGTCGTCGAACTCTCCGCCGAGGAGATCGACGCCCTGCCTGGACATATCGAGCCCGCCGTCTACACCGGCCCCGGCATGACCACCGTGGGCGGCCCGCGCGAGGAAGTCCTCGGGCTGGTGGAAAAACTCGAAGGTGAAGGCAAGTTCGCCCGCGCCCTCAACGTCAAGGCCGCCGGCCACACCTCCGCCGTGGACCCGCTGCTGGGTGAGCTCTACGCCGAAATCGCCGGCATTGAGGCCCGCCCGCTGCACACCACGCTGTTTTCCTCCGTGGACCGCGGCAAGGCTTACCGCCCAGGGACCGTCGTGCACGATGCGGACTACTGGATCCGCATGACCCGCCACTCCGTCTACCTGCAGGATGCGACCGAGTCGGCCTTTGATGCGGGCCACACGCAGATTGTGGAGATCTCCCCGAACCCGATTGCCCTCATGGGCCTCATGTCCACCGCTTTTGCCGCGGGCAAGGCGGATGCGCAGCTGCTCTACAGCTTGAAGCGCAAGGTCGATCCCACCGAGTCCCTGCTGGATCTGCTGTCCAAGCTCTACGCCGCGGGCGCCCCGGTGGAGTACACGAAGGTCTTCGGATCCGGCGCGCTTATCGACGCCCCCTCCACCCGCTTCCGCCGCCAGCGCTTCTGGACCAACGCCCGCCCGTCCTCCGGTGTGTCCGGCCTGCCTGGTGCGCGCGTCACCCTGCCGGAAGGGGCCGTGGCCTTCTCCACGAATGCGGACCAGGCACCGAGTGCACTGGCGCTGCTGGAGGCCGCCGCTGAGGCCGTGACCCCGGGTGCGCAGATTGCCGCCAGCGAGGAACACCTCGATCTTCCCGCGAAGGGTGAGGTCACCACCATCGTCCGCCGCACGTTGGGCGGTTTGTCCGTAGCGGTGCACTTTGTCGACGGTGCGTCGACCAAGCTCATCGCGGAAGGCTTTGCCTCGACCCTGAACCTCGCGGCCCCCGCCGCCACCCCGGAGCCGAGCCTGCCGCAGGCGGTCACCGCGCCGCAGTTTGCTGATCCTGAGGTGGGCGTCGACGCCGTGCGCTGGGACCCTGCGAAGGAAACGGTGGAGGAGCGCCTGTCCCTCATCGTCTCGGAGTCCATGGGCTATGACGTCTCCGATTTGCCGCGCGAGCTGCCGCTCATTGACCTGGGTCTGGATTCGCTCATGGGCATGCGCATCAAGAACCGCGTGGAGAATGACTTCCAGATCCCGCCGCTGCAGGTGCAGGCGCTTCGCGACGCCTCCCTCGCCGACGTCATCACCATGGTCGAGCAAGCCGTTGCCGAGCAGACCCCTGCCGCGTCTGCCGCTGGTGCTTCCGACGCCGCCACCCCGGCCGACGCGACCCCGGCCGAGGCTACCGCGCCCTTCGCGCTCACCGAGAGCAACGAAACCGGCGCGGACGCCTCCACCGTGAGCGCGAAGGGCGGGGCGGACGAGGAACGCGGGGACAACCACGGCGCGGATGGAGCTCAGAACGACGGTGAGCGCGACGGCGAGGCTGAGGGCGTGGGTGTGGCCCCGCGCGATGCCTCGGAGCGCATGGTCTTTGGCACCTGGGCCACCTTCACGGGCAAGGCCGCGGCCGGCGTGACCTCCGCGCTGCCGGAGGTGAGCGACGAGGTGGCCGCCCAGATCGCTGAGCGCCTCACGGAGCGCGCCGGCATCGAGGTCACCGCACAGCAAGTCCACGAGGCCGAGGCCTTGGAGAACTTGGCGGACCTCGTGCGCGAGGGCCTGGAAACCGAGGTTGAGGGCAACATCCGCGTGCTGCGCGAGGCCGACGGTCCCGCCGTCTTCATGTTCCACCCGGCCGGCGGCACGACGGTGGTCTACCAGCCGCTGACCCGCCGCCTGCCTGCCGACGTTGCCGTGTACGGCGTCGAGCGCCTTGAAGGCAGCTTGGAGGATCGCGCCGCGGCCTACATCGAGGACATCCTGCGCTACGCGCGCGGGCGCAAGGTCGTGCTCGGTGGCTGGTCCTTCGGCGGCGCGCTGGCCTATGAGGTGGCCTACCAGCTGCAGGAGCGTAGCTCTCGCGGCGAGGAGTCGGCCGAGGTCGCCTTCATCGCGCTGCTGGACACCACCCAGCCCGCCCACCCGGCGCCCGATACCCTCGAGGAAACCAAGGCGCGCTGGGGCCGCTACGCAGCCTTTGCCAAGAAGACCTACGGCCTCGACTTCGACCCGCCCTACGAGATGCTGGAAACCGTCGGCGAAGATGCGCTTATGGCCATGCTCGCCGAGTTCCTCACCTCCACCGACGCTTCCGAGCACGGCCTGTCCGCCGGCGTACTCGAGCACCAGCGTGCGTCCTTCGTGGACAACCAGATTTTGGGGTCGCTGGATATGGGAAGGTGGGCGTCGGTAAGCGTGCCGGTGCTGTTGTTCCGCTCCGAGCGCATGCATGACGGCGCCATCGAGCTCGAGCCAGCGTACGCGGAGATTAACCCGGACGGCGGCTGGGGCGTTATCGTGAAGAATCTGGAGATTGTGCAGCTGCCCGGCGACCACCTGGCGGTTCCTGACGAGCCGGCAATCGGTATCGTGGGCAAGCACATGGAGGATTGGATCGAGGAGAAGATTCGCAAGTGACTAGCACCGCTGACAAGCTGGCAGACCTGCGCGAGCGCCTCGAGCGCGCCCAAGACCCTGGTAGCGAGCGTTCCCGTGCCCGCCGCGACGAGGCCGGCCGCTCGACGCCGCGCCAACGCATCGCCGCGCTTCTCGACGAAGGCTCGTTCGTCGAAACCGGTGCCCTAGGCAAAACCCCCGGCGACCCGGACGCGATTTACTCCGACGGCGTGGTCACCGGCCACGGCCGCATCAACGGCCGCCCGGTGTGCATCTATGCGCACGACAAGACCGTCTACGGCGGTTCCGTGGGCGTGACCTTTGGTAAGAAGGTCACCGACATCATGGACCTAGCCATCAAGATTGGCTGCCCGGTCATCGGTATCCAGGATTCGGGTGGTGCGCGAATCCAGGATGCGGTGACCTCGCTTGCCATGTACTCCGAGATTGCCCGCCGCCAGCTCCCGCTGTCTGGCCGCAGCCCGCAGATTTCCATCATGATGGGCAAGTCCGCCGGTGGTGCGGTGTATGCCCCGGTGACTACGGACTTCATCATCGCCGTCGACGGTGAGGCGGAGATGTACGTGACGGGACCGAATGTGATCAAGGAGGTCACGGGTGAGGAGATTTCTTCCCACGACTTGGGCTCCGCCCGCCAGCAGGAGCTCAACGGCAACGTGTCCGTCGTGGTGCCCTCGGAGGATGATGCCTTCGACCTTGTGCGCGATCTGCTCGACCACCTGCCGCTGACCTGCTTCGATGAGGCGCCTGTCTTTGACGCGCCCTCTGATGAGGAAGTAGCCCAGGACACCGAGCTGGATTCCTTCATGCCGGATGACACGAACGCCGGCTATGACATGATGGATTTGCTCACGCAGCTTGGCGACGATGACGAGCTCATCGAAATCCAAGAAAACTACGCGCCCAACGTCATCACCGCCTTCGGCCGCATCGACGGCAAGGCCGTGGGCTTTGTGGCGAATAACCCGATGCATTCGGCGGGTTGTATCGATGCGGACGCCGCCGATAAAGGTGGGCGTTTTATCCGTATCTGCGATGCCTACAACATCCCGCTGGTCTTCGTTGTCGATACGCCGGGGTACCTGCCAGGCGTGGACCAGGAGAAGGCTGGTCTGATTCACCGTGGCGCGAAGTTTGCGTTCGCCGTGGTGGAGGCCACCGTGCCGAAGGTATCGCTCATCGTGCGCAAGGCCTACGGTGGTGCGTATGCCGTGATGGGGTCGAAGAACCTGACCGGTGACATCAACCTGGCGTGGCCGACGGCCCAGATTGCCGTGATGGGCTCGGCGGCCGCCGTGGTCATGATTGCGGGCAAGCAGCTGGAAGCTGCCGAGACCCCGGAGCAGCGCGCCATGACGAAGAAGATGTTCATGGATTTCTACGACGAAACCATGACCGCGCCCTATGTCGCCGCGGAGCGCGGCTACCTCGACGGCATGATTAAGCCCTCCGAGTCGCGCCTAGCCCTGCGCCGTGCGCTGCGCCAGCTGGCCGATAAGCAGGAGAAGGACTTGCCCAAGAAGCACACCATCTCCCCGCTCTAGCGCCGGTTGTGCTCCCCGACTGTATGCCGGTTTTCTTGCAGGGGCGTAACGTCAAGGGCATCCGTGCACGATAGACATAAAGTCTAGGTAATCGAATAAAGGAGAATTATCATGCTCTCTAGCGTTATTGACCTTGGTGGCGACGTCATCAATCTTGTCATCATGCTGCTCAATCGGGCTGGCGTTACCGTTTCCGGCTCCTCCCTGAGCTCGAAGTAAGTCCCACGCTAATAGCACCCCTCCGCACGGCTCCTTAGGGCCCTGCGGAGGGGTGCTTCGTTATTGCGCTAAATGGGCGGTTTCTGGTGAACACGACGGCATCGGGCTTATGTAGGGATAACACAGGACAGTTCGGAGCTGCCGAGCACTGTTTGCCTCTTAGAGAAGCTCAATCCGTGGTTCGCTCAA
>NZ_KV788267.1:0-11136 GCF_001807225.1 Corynebacterium sp. HMSC05E07 | reverse complement strand
CAGCGTTACTAAATCCGTGGTCCTAACAATTCTTCGGTGGCAACCAAATCTATTGATTTGGGCGGCAGCACAACCGAACGTTAGTGAGGGCGTGAGCCACGATGGAATCTTATCTATTGGTATACGTTAGCGTTGACTGGTTGGTTGGCCTTAAAAAGACACCCATAAAGCGCGGCCGATGCAAGTAGCGTAGGAGGCGGCAAGCCCCGTAACCTGGGGCACCATCAGGGATGTGCTCTCCCACCTGGGTTGGCTCCCCTGAACAAGAAAAACGACCTCCGAAGGTCCTAAGCTCCGAAGGTCGTCGAGCGTCGAAAGACACTCCTAATGCTCAGCTAGGCAAACCAGCTGTGCACCTGGGTAATTGTCCCAGCAAAGTCGTGAGTCACCGACATCCCAACCACAAGGATGGTGGCCACGACCTTCCTCTTCTCTGGACCAGGACGTTGCTCCTGGTCACTACTGTGACGGCACTCCAGGTCAAGTCCTTTTGGGTGGTGTATCCGCCAGCGGTTGACTCAGCGATGAACTGACCGCTGACGGAACAGGATTCCTTACGCCACCAGAGCCTCCTGACCGTCACCGACAACGACGCCGACGCCGTCAGCTGCCCGGGCCTTCGCCAGCATCTCCGCCGTCGAGGACAGCACCGCCAGAGGCATGTACCGACGCTGCTGCATCCAGTCCTCATACTGCTCAGCCAGCACTGCCCCGACCAACCGGACCACCGAAACACGGTCAGGGAAGATCCCCACGACATTGGTCCGCCGGCGGATCTCCTTGTTCAACCGCTCCGTCGGATTGTTGGACCACACCTTCGTCCACCCCGGCTTCGGGAACGCGGTACACATCGGCATCGACGGCAGGTACGCCGGTTCTGTACTACTCGCCGACGAAATCAGGCCGACCTCCTCCCAGGCTGTCGCCGACCTGCACGACGAAGGCGTGCGCACCATCATGATCACCGGCGACTCCGCCGGGACGGCCCTCGCCGTCGGCAGGGCGGTGGGCGTCACCGACGTTCGCGCCGACCTGCTCCCCGAGGACAAGACCACTGTGATCGACCGCGAACGGGCCGCAGGCCACCGGTTGGTGATGGTCGGCGACGGGGTCAATGACGCCCCGGCGCTGGCGAAAGCTGACGTGGGAATCGCCATGGGAGGGGGAACAGACATCGCCCGGGAAAGCTCCGACGTCATTCTCGTCAGCTCCGACGCCCGCGATCAGGTCACCACCCTGCGCACGGCCCGGCGGGCACACCGGATCGTGACGTTCAACTTCATCGGGACCGTGACTGTCGACCTGGCAGGAATCGTACTGGTGGCCTCCGGACTGCTCAGCCCGGTGGTCGCCGCCTTCGTCCATGTCGGGTCGGAGACGGCGTTCATCCTCAACTCTGCGCGGCTGATCCCCGGGCGGCAGCGTCGAACTCCTCCGCGGTGAGGGGCAGTCGGTTGCGCCCCGCCATTCAGTCAGGACGGTGTGCGCGCCGTCATGCCCCTCCGCTCCGACGCCAGACAGGGTCGCACATCCACAGCGTCCATACCTGCCCTCCGCGCAGCTTCGAGCCCTTCATCACTGTCCTCGTAGACCAGGCACTTCTCCGCCGGGACACCCAGCAGCTCCGACGCCCGCAGAAACAGTGCCGGATCCGGCTTTCCGCAGGACACGTCGTCCCGGGTGACAACTGCCGAGAGCAAGTGTCCTATCTCCCACATGTCGATCGTGTGGAGCACGGTGCGCCGGGGTCCTCCGGTGGCTACAGCGACAGGAGCACCACCCTGCAAGCGGCGGATCACTGAAGCGACCGGGGCAACCGGTGCAACATCGGCGACAACACGGAGGAAGAATTCGTCCCTGGACTCGACAACCCTCGGGACGTCAATGCGCCTTCCCACCTCTTCAGCAGCCGCCGTGGCCATCTCTCCCGCCGAAAGCCCGTGGCGCGCAAGTACCATTCTCAGCTGATGTCGACGCCGACAAGCCTGAGCGCACTGCTGACGGCAGAGTAGTTCGCCCTGTGACTGTCCGCGACTGTTCCGTCCCAGTCGAAGATGTAGGCTGAGTATCCCGGACGGTACAGGGCATCCCTGTCGCGGGGAGCTGTGACCCTGACACCTCTCATGTCCTCCCCTTTCACCTGTCTGCGTCGATCCGTATACCGGTTTCCGCGTCAAACACATGAAGTGCACCACGGCTCCAGGACGCCGACAGCCGGTCACCCTCGCTCACTGAGGCGTCAGCCGTCATCCTCGCTGACAGGGTGCCACCGGCGACGTCACCATTGCGGCTCAGGCGGACAATCTGGCTGCCACCTTCGTAGGAGACCGCAGTGACCGTCACCCCGATGACCCGGTCGCGACTGTCTCCGGGAGTGCCCAACCGGAGATCGTCAGGCCGGATACCGACGCGGAACCGGTCCCTTCCCCTGAGAACGGGCATCCCTCCGAGCTCCTCCAGGGGAACTCCCTCAAGAAAACCACCTGTGCAGTACCCGTCTCTGACCCGCACTTCGGCCAGGTTCATCGGCGGTGTACCGATGAAACCTGCCACGAAAGCGGTAGTCGGACGCGAATACAGCTCACGGGGTGTACCGATCTGCTCAATCCTCCCACGGTGAATCACCGCCACCCTGTCAGCGACGGCAAAGGCATCCTGCTGGTCGTGCGTGACATGGATAGACGTGGCCCCGCTGCTGCGCAACAGTGTCGCTATCTCCTCCCGGAGGACGAGGTGGAGCTGCGCATCCATCCCGGACAGGGGCTCGTCCAGCAGAACCACCCCTGCCTGGCGTGCCAGTGCACGGGCCAGAGCAACGCGCTGCCGCTGTCCCCCGGACATTTCGCGGGGACGGCGGCCCAGCAGTTCGGTGATCTGCAGACGCTGCGCCACCGCGCGGGCTCGTAGCTCGGCATCTCCCCTGGTCATGCCGAGACCGTGAACAAGTCCCAGGGTGATGTTACGGAGCGCGTCCAGATGCGGGTAGAGGGCGAAGTTCTGGAAGACGATGGCGACGTCACGACGGTGAGGCGGCAGGCCCTGTTGTGGGACGCCACCAATGGTGATCTCGCCGGAGTCGATCTCCTCCAGCCCTGCGACAGCTCGCAGGAACGTCGACTTCCCGGAGCCGGACGGGCCGAGAAGTACCAGTGACTCACCCGGAATAACGTCCAGATCGACGTGGTCGAGAGCAGTGACCTCTCCGAATGTCCTGGTCAGTCCGTGGACACGGATACTCTTGGCGTGGTCCCCTCCCGTGGTGGATTCCTGTTCCTGCACTGCTCTGGCGAAGGATGTCACTGCTGAGTCACCCCGTTGATCTTCTTCACGGCGTCAGAGACCGCTTCGTCGACAGACCTTCCCTGATCGGTCAACTGCTGGACCATGTCCTGGAGCGTCTGGTTCACCCTTCCCATGGACTGTCCCGGCCAGCCGCCGCCGGCACTCGGCGTCCCCTCGTACTTCCATGCGTACCCTAGCGGGCTGTCGTAATCGGCATCCTGCCTGAGCATGTCCTGGGCTGCGGTGTCAACAGGAATGTAGCTGTTCTCCCGTGCGCTGCTTGCAATCACCTGCGGATCCAGCATGTTGCTGATCATCTCGCTCGAGTACGCGGCCCGGCAGGCGTCATCGGAGAGCACCATCCACCCGTTGCCCCCTGCCGGGAGGCTGGCGGTACCACCGTCCGGCACCGGCATGTCGGACACCGTCCAGTCGAAACTGTCACCCACCGCCTTCTTCACTGTCGCGGCCACTGCCGGTGTCCCGAAGAAGTAGGCGGCCTGGCCGCTGCTGAATTCCTTGATCGAATCCTGCCAGGACACCGGATTCTGCAGTCCCTTCTCCCCGATGGTCCGGTAGATCTCCAGCGCCTCGCGTCCCTGCGGGGTGTCGAACCCGGCCGTCCCGTCATCGTTGACATACCGGGCACCGTTGCTCTGGGTGAAGGCCTGGACGAACCACCAGGCGATGTTGTCACGCGGAATCTGGACAGGTTTCTTTCCCGTCTTCTCCTTGATCTTCTCCGCATTGCTGATCACCTGGCTGTGGGTGGTCGGCAGCTCGTCGATTCCGGCCTGCCCGGCCATCGTCGTGTTGGTGTAGAGAACCGGAACCGAGATCTGGAACGGGGCTACGTAGGTGGTCCCGTTGATTGTGCCGACATCCAGGAAGTTCTTGCGGTAGCTGTCCTTGAGCACTGAGGTGTCGAGAGGTCGGGGACTGTAGTTGTCTACCCAGAACCTGAGCTGGTCAAGCCCCAGCATGATGACGTCCGGCCGCGACCCTGCCTGAATGTCCGCGACAACCTGCTGCGTGAGTTCGTCGTAGCTGGTGCCCTCCGGGGCAGCCCTGAGTTCCACGGTGAGTCCCGGGTATTTCTTCTCCAGCTGTTCTTTGGCCAGTTCAGCGCCCTGCCGACCCTGGCTGGCAAATTCGGCGGTGAGTGTCACACCGGACGGGTCGCAGGAGGACACGTCGGCCTGTTCCGCCGGGGCAGCGACTTCCCCTGATCCGGAGCAGGAGGTGAGCGCAGCGAGCGAGGTCGCTGTGAGCAGTGCTGCGCCGAGGCTCCGGACTCGGAGCCTGCGACGGGTGGTTGAAGATGTGGAGGTCATTGGTTCTGCCTTTCTGTCTGGTGATTACTGGGGATGAAGTGTCGGGGTGGAGAACTGTCGGAGGAGCGGATGAGAGATCCCGTGTCATGTCAGCCCGGAGCCTCCCCACCCGCTATCCCACGGGCGAAGTGCTGCTGGGCAGCCAGGAACAGTGCGATCATCGGAAGTGTCACGATGAGTGCCCCGGCGCTTAGCGCGCCGTAGTCGGTTCCGGTCTCTCCCTGCTGGAACACCGCCAGTGCCAGCGGCGGGGTGTACAGGGCATCGGAGCGGGCGATGAGCAGTGGCCACATGTAGTCGTTCCAGTGTGCGAAGACGGACAGCACCGAGAAGGTCGCGATCGCAGAGCGGGAGTTGGGGACGACGACATGGACCAGAGTCCGCCACAGACCGAGACCGTCTGTCCGGGCAGCTTCGAGGAGAGTGTCCGGGATGGTCACCATGTGCTGACGCAGCAGAAACAGTCCTATAGCCGTCGCCGTGAACGGGATCACCAACGCTGCGAAAGTGTTTCCGAACCCCGCACTCCCGATCCCGATGTACAGCGGCAGTGCAGTCGCCTGGCTCGGGATCAACATACAGGCCAGAACCAGCCCGAATGCGGCATTACGACCGGGGAAGTCGAGCTTCGCGAGAGCGAATGACGCCGGAATGCTCACCGCGAGCTGAAGCACGAGAATCAGCGCCGTGACTACGACACCGACCAGCATCGCGTGTCCGAGCCCACCCCGTGTCCACGCCTCAGAGAAGTTGGCGAGTGTCGGGTCCGGAGGAAGGAGGCGGAGCCCTGAGTCAACCTGATCCTCCCGACCCGCAAAGGCGGTACGCACCATCCAGAGGAACGGTGCCAGAGAAATGACGACAGCGATGAAGAGGACACTCCACCTGGTCACGGTGCTGGTCACGGTGCTGGTCATGACTTCTCCTCCCCCGTCTGTGGGACGCCTGCCGCTGACGGACGTTCGCTACGTCGGGAAATCCGCCGGTGGATCACCCCTGTGAGAATCAGAACCGCGATGAGCATGGTGTTCAGCGCAGCTGCCTGCCCCAGGTCGAAGTACTCGAACCCGAGTTTCCAGGCCATGGTGAGTACGGTCTCACTTGAACCGAGAGGCCCACCGTCGGTCATTATCCGGACGGTGTCGAAAACCTGCGCACACTGGAGAATCGCCATCACCAGGGCGAATGCACTGACAGGCCGGAGGAGTGGAAGAAGTACGTGACGCACTCGGGCTGCACCTGTGACACCGTCCATGTCAGCGGCCTCCTCCACCACCGTCGGTATGCTGCTGAGGCCCGCGAAGTAGATGAGGAACGTGAACGACACCAGTCGCCACAGTCCGACCAGAGCGACCGTGGGAAGAGTCAGGGAAGGGTCACTGAGGAAAGCCACCGGTCCCAGACCGAACACTCCCAGCACACTGTTCAACGGGCCCGAGGGGCTGGCGAACACCGACCGGAACACCACTCCCATGGCAACAAGATTCCCTGTGTACGGGAGGAACAGCAGTACCTGGAGCAGACGCCTTCCCCTGGTGGCTGAATGGACCAGCAGTGCCAGGAGGAAGCCGAGGACCAGACCGGGGATCACGGTGATCACCGAGTAGACCAGGGTGTTCAGGATCGCCTGGCGGACCGCCGGATCCGCGAGAACGGAGCCGTAGTTGTCGAGCCCTGCCCACCTCCACGAGGTCTGCGACCCGATCCTGATGTTGAACAGGCTGCCCACCAACGCCAGCAGACCCGGCAACAGAATGAACAGGCTGACCGCAACGAGCGCAGGTGTGGCGAAGGCGAGCCCCACTATCCGGCGGCGACGCTCCGGCACGGTCACTGCAGCGGATAGCATCGCACACCCCCGTCCGACTCCACTGTGACCATCAGGAGTCCCGGCCCGTGGCCCACCGGCCCCGGGATCGGGGTGGCCGTGACCGGTGCGCAGGTGGGGACGACCCGACGCAGCTCACCGGTGGATACATCGAGGACGACCACCGAGGCGCACAGTGTGGGAACAAGGATCTCCTCCCCTGCGAGCGCGGGAGTGGCGGACAGCGGCTCCGGCGTTCTCCGGTAGGTACCGCGACAGACGAGTGGAGCGCCGGAGGAGTCCCGGGACCAGTTCCAGGTCCACCGGGTGTCCCCGGTGTCCACGTCGAGGAGTGATACCTCACCTGACGAGTCGGTCACGACAACCCCGTCGGGCACGCACAACGGGGACGCTTCATTCCACGGTCGCCGGGAGAGTCGCTGCCACTCCACCGTTGCGGTGAAAGGGTTCAGACGGGATGTTCCGTTCAGAGTCGTGCAGATGATCCCGGTCGGGGCCGCCCATACAGGTGTCGCCACCGGTAGAGCTGCACGCGAGAACGGGCTTTCGCCGGTAGTCCGGGACTGTTGCTGAGCATGTGCGGTAGCGAGGTCACCGCCGGTTGCAGCGTCCAGCACGCTGATGCGCTCCGGGGCGGGAAAAGACCCCACAGCCACTCTCGAACCGTCCGGGGCAGGAGAGGCCATGGTGATAAAGATCTGGTAGTTGGCCAGGTCCCGGCGACGCCACCGGAGTGTGCCGTCGTCCAGTGAGATCCCGACGACATCGGAGACATCTCCAGCAATGACCGTTCCCTCGGTGACTGCGGGGGAGTGCAGGGAGAACCGTCGCATGGGATCGGTGGAATCGAAGCGCCAGAGGAGTGTCCCGGCCGTGTCGTCCACTGCTATCACAGACCCGTCAACCAGACCGATCACCGCGACAGGACTGCCGTCCACCGAACCTCGAACGGGAGCGTCGGCCGCAGGCCATGTGTCGAGGTCGAGCTCCCATACGGTGCGTCCGGTGGCGAGGTCAAGGCAGGACAGTCTGCCTTCACCACCTTCACAGGCCCTGTAGGCGACCAGAGTTCCCGCGGTACCCTGCCCTGCGGCTACCGCCCGGTACCCTGTGGTGTCAGGTTCGTGCTGCCACAGTGGTGTGACCGGAGCAGGGGTGTCCTCCGCGGCAGCCCGACCTGACCCGGCGCTTCCGGCAGGCGGAAAGCTCTGACCGGTTACCACGGTGATCTGTTCGCCGTCCCACTCCACGACCCGGTACCCGGCCACCGAGTGGTCGATTCCGCCGAACATCGCCGGCGGAGTATTGACGTGGAGGACGTCGTCAGTCTTCACGATCCGGTCCGTGTGACGGTGTCCGGAGAACGTGGCTTTCGGCGGATACGGTGCGCTGCCGAGGAATTCTCTGGTGGGCTGGTCGTGGTACAGCAGAATCCAGGGACGTTCCCCCTGCCCCCCGGCATTCCAGGCGGCGAGATCCGCTGCCAGCCAGGAGCGCTGGATCCCGGCGTCCAGGTCAAGTTCATCGGTCAGCCAGTCCATGCAGACTACGTGGAGCCCGGGAAGGTCGAATGAGTACCAGCGAGGTCCCATCCACGTTTCATAGGCGGCGGGGTCACCGGTGTGGATCTCGTAGCCGGTCCGGCTAACAGTGCTGTGGTAACGGTCACCTGCCATGTGGTCGTGGTTGCCGGGAACGGTGTGCCACGGCCGGGGGCTGTGCGACAGGGTCCGGAGGAGTTCACGGTACTGGTCGTCGACGCCGTGGTCGGTGAGATCCCCGGTGATCATGAATGACGCCACGTCGGTCTGCTCGGCGATGCGTCGCAGCAGCGCACCCAACACTTCGGCGTCACCGAGCTCAGCCGGTTGCGGATACATCGCAGCGCCACCGATGTGGAGATCTGTGAGATGGGCGAAACGGTAGGGAAGAGCGGTCGCTGCGGGATCTGTCGCCCGTTCCAGGACGAACCGCAGGTCTTCTCCGCTACGTGTGCGGCAGAACCAGCGGTCTGCGGTTAGGCCGGCTGGAACGGTGACGGTGATGAAACCACTGCCCGGAAGCGCACCGCCGTTGTCCGGGTCACCGTTGAAAGAGAATGCCCCGTTGTCATCGGTGAGCGTCACTCGTAGCCCGTCGCTGACCGAAATTCTCGGCAGTGGCTGTCCGAGTGAATCGACCACTGTACCTCTGACGGTGTCGGACGGCGTGTCGTCTTCACGGTCGTGCTGTGTCGGAGTGTCCATGTTGGGTCGTCTCTCCTGTTCAGATCCGGTTGGCATTGACTATGGAGTCGGCCCGGAACTGTGCGTCAGGTGCTCCTGTGATTCGGTTCCGGAGACCAGTGAGAAGGGTGTCGAGCACTGCGAGATGGACGATGCGGCTCACGACGGCTTCCACCTGGTGATGGGTTTCCGCACTGCCTGCGACGATCACCGAGTCCAGCAGTTCGGTAACCGGTGACGTCGCGAAGCTGGTGACCCCCACGGTGACTGCTCCCCTGTCACGGGCGGTCTCGACGACCCGGAGCGTGGGAATTGTGGAACCTGTGTGGCTGATCGCGAGGCACACGTCTCCTTCGCCCAGGGATCCGGCGAGGACCTCCTGGAAAATGAAGTCCGCCTCGAAACGGGCGTCGATACCGAGTGCGGTCATGCGGTAGGCGGTGTCCCAGGCCAACGGTGTGGATGTTCCCGCCGCGGCGATGAGCACACTGCCTGCCGACGCGATGATGTCGACGACCCGTTCTATCTGGTCGGTGTCGATGACCCTACTCGCAGCGGTGAGAGCCTCACCGGTCTGTATGAGGGTTCTGCGGTAGCGGGCTGAGTCACTGCCACCGTCTCCGGCACCGGCGTCCTCCGCCTCCGACGGAGCGGGCAGTGTCCGGGAGAGCAGAAGTTTGAGCTGCTGGTACCCGGTGACGCCGAACCGTTGACAGAACCGGGCCACCGAACCGACCGATGTCGATGATGCGTCGGCGAGCTGGGAGATGGACATTCCCATCACCTCGACGGGGGAGGTCATGATGAATCGGGCGACCCGGGCCTCCGAATCGGAAAAGGACGGTAGCCGGTGCCGGATTTCCTCCAGTACCGGTGTGCGACGGCCGAGGATGGCGTCGCGGAAGTCACTGTCTGTGTCATTCATGCCGTGAACACTACCGCCCGAAGATGAACACAGCGTAGGTTGAAATGAACGGTGGATGAATTTTCCATCTATACGTCACTTCTGGAAACATGCTCCTGTCTGGACCAGGAGGACACCCCTGTCACCCGTCTGCGTCATCTGACCCGTCGGCGGCGCCGGGCCCCGGGGAGGGTCCTGAACCCGTCGATTGACGTGCAACACCTGGGACCGTAACCCGCACGAGAAGTGGCGGGACAAGCTCGACACGGTACTCACCAATGGCCGGCATCTGGAGCTGTAGGTCGCGCGGAAGGCTTGCATGCGGTTCCGGCGGGCGTTGGCGTACCGGGGTGCCGAAAGGCTTGACGGAGCTGGCGACGTTGGGGAGAACTCTGTGGCGTAAGCGGGCGGCGATCCTGGCGTACTTCGACACGGGCGCGTCGAACGGGCCGGTCGAGGCCCGATTTAACGGACGATTGGAGCATGTGCGTGGGATCGCTGTGGGGTTCAGGAATCTGGATCACTACATCTTGAGGTCCCTGATCCACTCAGGACAGTTGCAGGAGCGGATCAACGCACTGTGAACCGCGAAGAGCCGGATAACGCAGCCAGGGAATCATTCTTCGCGTTGCTGCAGAAGAACGTCCTCGACCGCTGTTCCTGGACCACCCGTAGACAGCTGAGCATCGCGATCGTCACGTGGATTGAGCGGACGTATCACTGCCGTCGACGTCAGGCTCGGTTCGGACGTTTGACCTCCAGGTCTGTGGGGTGGGTTTCGTCTCGTTGCAGGAGACGAGCGACACGACCGCTCCGGGTGGTCGGTTGGTGTTCTATGTGTTCTAGGCGTTGGCGCAGTTCGAGTGTGCTCTGATCATCGCGCGCGCCACGGCCGGCCTGGATGCGGCCAAGGCGCGAAGTCGGATCGGGGTGTTTTGTCGCTTCTACCTGCGGAATGACAATGGTGTAGGGTTAAGTAAAGAAGTGTGTCTGAGTTGGCTTACTTCTACCAGCTCAGCATGTGTTTTTAGTCGGTTTATAGGTCTTCGGGAGCTATAAACCGGTCTTTTGCGTTCAATACCGGATTTCTTTGGAAAGTGTGTTAGTTGTTTTTGCTTTGCTTTTCCGGTGAGTAAAAACAGGCCAAGATGCCCCATCTGTACAGGGCTAATGAAGAAAAACGGATACACACAAGCCGGTACCCAACGATGGCGATGCACACAAGGCTGCCGCGTCTCGTTAGTAAGAAACAGCCAACAAGCCGGTAAAAACGCCGCCACCTTCCGACTGTTCTACACCTGGATTACCGGCGGAGACTCTCTCAACAGCCTCGCACAACAACACAACACCACCCGACAGACCCTGCACGCGCGTATGAAATGGTGCTGGCTAATCCAAACCGACGTAGAAATCGACCATCATCGCGTCTATGACCAGCTATTTATCGACGGCACCTACCTCAACAAACAATGCCTGTGAAAGCTACAACCCGATTGGCTGGTGTCATTCCCGGGATAGCTGTACTGGGCGCACTCTCTGCAGAGCTTCATAATATGACGAAGT
>NZ_KV788266.1:10219-15609 GCF_001807225.1 Corynebacterium sp. HMSC05E07 | reverse complement strand
AGCCCAAACCTAGACAAAAAGACAAACCAACACAAACAACACCACCACAAAAGCAGCATCATCTGAACTGGCACATCCAAAAATTACATAAAGAAAAAATCAACAACCAACCCCTCAACCCGACGGGGCAAAAAAGGGGGCCAGTCAAGTCAGAAGATTTAAATCAATACGCCCAAACAACTTACTGTTATTTACAATGACGCCGCTTGAAAAAGCGCCATCCGGCATACACCAACCATGCCGCACACACAGCACAACACAGCCAGAACAATAAAAACCAACCAACACAAAAAAGTACATTGGCACACTATTGAGTTCTCACACATCATCCGCACACCACAAGAAAATTAACCAAACGTTAACCTCTCGCAAGCGGCCCGAACGAGTCTACCCAACCAACCCACACAAGTCAAAACCAACCCAGCAGGCAGCCAAACAAACCGTCCAGCATCTACCACCAGTTAACCTCCCGGCTACCTCGCGGCGACTCGAATTAATATACGCACACCCCCAACAAACAACAAATCCCCAGTACAACCGTGGGGTTGGACCGGGGAGACGTCGCCAAGCAATGCCCTTTAGTGCACTGCTTTTTAGTAGAGCGTTTCCTCTTGGGTGCGCTCGATAGTGGCGCCCAGAGCCTGGAGGTTCTCGACGAAATTGGGATAACCGCGGTCGATGTGGAAGACATCGTGCACCGTCGTTGTCTCATCGGCGCACAAAGCGGACAGTACAAGACCCGCACCAGCGCGAATATCGGAACTCCACACATGGGTAGAAGACAAGCGCTCCTGACCACGGATCACCACATGGTGGCCGTCGACCTGTGCATCCGCACCGAGACGCAGCATCTCATCGACGAACCGAAAGCGAGACTCAAAGACATTCTCCGTGATGATGGAAGTACCCTCCGCGACCGCGGACAGACCAATGGCTATGGGCTGAAGATCCGTGGGGAATCCTGGATACGGCAACGTCTGATAGTCCACGGCAGAAGGCCGACGGTTCATGCGCACGCGGAAGCCATTGACGTAGGCGTCAACATCAGCACCGGCAGACTTGAGTTTCTCCAGGGGGAGGTGGAGGTGCTTCGGTGCAATACCGCCGACAGTAATGTCACCCTGCGTCATCACCGCCGCGTAGGCCCACGTACCGGCAACGATGCGGTCACCGATAACCTCATGTTCGGTGGGGTGCAGCTTCTCCACTCCCCTAATGGTGATAGTGGATGTACCTTCACCTTCGATATCCGCACCCATCTGCTTGAGCATGAGACAGAGATCCACAATTTCGGGCTCGCGGGCAGCGTTGTGCAGTTGCGTTTCACCCTCAGCGAGGACCGCCGCGGTCAAGATGTTCTCTGTTGCACCGACCGAAGGGAAGTCAAGCTTGATGCTGGCTCCACGAAGGTGTTCGGCCTCAGCAACAACAGCGCCGTGTTCAATACGGGTTTGGGCGCCGAGCTTTTCCAAGCCGGATTGGTGCATATCTAGGGGGCGAGAGCCGATGGCATCACCGCCGGGAAGCGCCACTTTGGCGTGGCCACACCGCGACGTGAGGGGGCCGAGCACACACACAGATGCGCGGAACTGACGCACGGCGTCGAAGTCCGCGTTGGAATGGAGCTCGGCGGGAGTCGTAATTCGCACCGTGTGTCCCTCAATCTCCACCGAGCAGCCAAGGCCCTCGAGGACCTTGCGCATGAGGGGGACATCGAGAATCTCAGGACAGTTGGTCAGCGTGGTGGTGCCTTCCGCCAACAAAGCAGCAGCCATGAGCTTCAGCACACTGTTTTTGGCACCGTCCACCTTGACGGTGCCGTGCAGGCGCGCCCCACCATTGACAATAAATTGGTCTTTCACGCCCACCCAACTTACCTATGATCAGGGCAGCGCGCCGATACGGCGGGCTGCATTCACCGCTTCATAACGGGTATGAGCTCCGAGTTTACGCATGACAGAGCGAAGGTAGGACTTCACGGTCTCGGCGCCAATGCCCATTTCTTCGGCCGCTTCCACGTTGGTGTGGCCAAGAGCCACGCACGAGAGAACATCGAGCTCGCGGGCGGACAGCTTAGTGGACTGCTTGACGCGGACTGGGGAAACCATCTGGTCACACAGAGCCTCAAGTTCCTTGCGCAAATCCTCATCAGACACGCGGTTAGCCAGCATGCGCAGCTTAGAGTGCGTAGAACGCACCTGCTCCCACTCGGCACCGTTCATGACGTGGCCGCGGGCAGCGCCACCCTTGCCGCCATCAGCACGGCGAAGTGCAGAGTTCACAGCGAGATCCTGCTCGAGGCAGCGAGCGGTCATGGTGACCTCTTCAATGACTTTGTCACCCAAGCGCACCGGGGAATGGACGCCGACATAGAGGACGCCGCGGATCTCACGCTGGACAGTCACAGGCACTGCCACAATGGAGTGCAGGCCTTCGTCCTGGATGTAGCGGTCATTCTCATGGCTAATCGTCGTGGCACGGGTGTAATCAGAAACACCGACTGCCCGGCGGGTGCTAACTACACGCCCGCCGACGCCCACGTTGGCGTCGATAACCAAGTTTTGCAATGCCGGAGTACGCAGGCCTACCCACTGGGTAATCTGCAAGCGATTATCCGGCAGTAGGGTTCCGTACATAGTGACGGGAATACCCGTAGCAGTCTTCAGCGACGACAGCGCTGCGCGTACAGCCTCGTCATCATCCTTGAGTCGATGCGGCTCCATGAGACTCTCTCTTACTCGGGGGTAACCAGCAGGTGCACCCAAATCCCCCGCCGTAAACGGGGGTAGGCGAACACTGTTTGTGAAGTATAACCGGCCGACGGGGGTAATTCTAAATCGCGCCACGCAGCTCGCCGCATCCAAATCCCACACCCGATGCCCGAATGCTCTGTTCAGAATTTATATACCACTTTGTCTACTAGCGGGGTGTAAGGTGTCTGCTGTACGTCAGAACAAATTTATGAGGGAGTCCACATCGTGACTGTTTACAAAAACATTCTGGAGACCATCGGCGGTACCCCGCTCGTGCGCCTTAACCGCCTGACCGAGGGCCTTGGCGCTGAGGTGCTGGTCAAGGTTGAGTCTTTTAACCCAGCAAACTCTGTGAAGGACCGCATTGCCAAGGCGATTGTCGACGCTGCCGTGGAATCCGGCGAGCTCAAGCCGGGCGGCACCATCGTAGAGGCTACCTCCGGCAATACCGGTATCGGCCTGGCTCTCGTCGGTGCGGCACAGGGCTACAAGGTCATCCTTACCATGCCGGAAACCATGTCCAACGAGCGTAAGGTGCTGCTCCGCGCCTACGGCGCCGAAATTGTCCTGACTCCGGGCGCTGCCGGCATGAAGGGTGCAGTAGAAAAGGCAAACGAAATTATTGCCGAAACCCCGAACGCCATCCTGGCCTCCCAGTTCGCTAATGAGGCTAACCCCAAGATCCACGAGGCGACCACCGGCCCGGAGATCTGGGATGACGCTGAAGGCAAGGTCGACGCATTCGTTGCCGGCGTCGGCACCGGCGGCACCGTCACCGGTGTCGGCCGCTACCTGCGTTCCCAGAACCCGGATACGTACCTCGTTGCTGTCGAGCCCTCCGATTCCCCAGTTCTGTCCGAGGGCAAGGCTGGTCCGCACAAGATCCAGGGTATCGGCGCCAACTTCGTGCCGGAGGTTCTCGACCGCGAGATTCTCAACGAGGTTCTCACCGCAACCACCGAGGAATCCGTCTCCACCGCACGCAAGCTCGCTACCGAGGAAGGCCTTCTCGTGGGCATTTCTTCCGGCGCCAACGTCTCCGCTGCCCTGAAGCTGGCTGCCCGTGACGAGTTCAAGGGCAAGACCATCGTGGTGGTTGCTCCGGACTTTGGTGAGCGCTACGTCTCCACCATCCTCTTCGAGGACATCCGCGAGGCCTAATCGGTAGTGGTCGCAACACGTACCACCACGCTGCGACCTCTCATAGTTAACAATGACAAGCGCCCTCTGTGCTAGGGGGGCGCTTTTTCTTTCTAGATAGGATGGTTCGCATGCACATTTTGAGGATGATCCGCGAAGACCTCGCCAATGCCCGCGAGCATGACCCGGCGGCGCGTGGCGACGTCGAAAATGCTGTAGTTTATTCCGGCCTTCATGCCATCTGGTCACACCGTATTTCGCACCGAATGTGGAAGCGTGGATGGCGAAGCCCGGCCCGAATTTTAGCGCAAATAAACCGCTTCTTTACCGGCGTTGAAATTCACCCCGGCGCCACCATTGGTCGCCGTTTCTTCATCGACCATGGCATGGGAATTGTCATTGGTGAGACTGCTGAGATTGGTGATGGCGTCATGCTTTATCACGGTGTGACGCTGGGCGGCCAGGTGCTCACACAAACCAAGCGCCACCCCACCATTGAAGACAACGTCACGATTGGTGCGGGCGCCAAGGTACTCGGCCCTATCACGGTGGGCGAAGGCTCGGCTGTGGGCGCTAACGCCGTCGTGACGAAGGATGTGCCGCCGAATCACATCGCCACGGGAATCCCTGCCACCAACCGCCCTCGTAAGAAGGAAGAGTGCATCAAGCTGGTGGACCCGGACTACTACATCTAGAGGTTGCCCTCACGAGTGGTGAGCGGCTGGTATTCGGGGTTCTTCGCAATGAAACCGGCCACTGCGCTGCACGTGGGGACAACTTGGCGAGCAGCGGTGGAGTCATCATCCAAAGCAGCCTTGATAAGAGGCTTGGACAGTCCCTGCCCTTGGAAGGCCTCATAGATTTCGGTGTGGTGGAATTCGCGTGTTGTCGCAGTATCGGCGTACTCGGCGAAGCCTGCCTCTTCGCCATCGACGGTAATAACGAAACGGGACTGATCGGTTTGGTGCGCAACTGAGGTAGTCATAGTCCCCATTAAACCAAAAAAGCAGTACGGGACAATCAAACAACAAAAGAACCCCCTCCATTTCTGGAAGGGGTTTTCTCTTGTGGCCAGAGCCAGGATCGAACTGGCGACCCCACACTTTTCAGGCGTGTGCTCTACCGACTGAGCTATCTGGCCAGAAGCCACAAGGACTTCGGCGACCCTGACGGGACTTGAACCCGCGACCTCCGCCGTGACAGGGCGGCGCGCTAACCAACTGCGCCACAGGGCCATTTTTAATTATCTCTTGTGCGCTGGGCACGAATAAGTACTCTACACAAGGGTTAAGAAACTCACCAAATCAGCACGTCAATAGAACTTTTCGAAGGTTTCCAACCATTGTCGTTGCACCGCTGTCATTCGCCCTAGACCTAAAACTCTTCCCCGATAGAGGAACCACCCCTTAAGCCGCCCGCAAGGAGTTAGTCGATCCTCCGCCATCCTCTTCCCCAACCCCAGATCGTGGCCTAAACGACAGGATGTGTTGGTGAGGT
>NZ_KV788266.1:0-10199 GCF_001807225.1 Corynebacterium sp. HMSC05E07 | reverse complement strand
TATACGCACACCCCCAACAAACAACAAATCGCCTGGTTAGCTCGTATTTCTATGGCCAACCAGGCGATGAATTATGCGGGTTTTTAGTGATAGCAAGCCAAAAGCCCATCCGGACCATCGATGACTGTGATAGGAGTTTCGAAGATTGGGGTGAGCACATCATCCTGCATGATCTCTTCCGGGCCACCGAAGGCCACGATGTTGCCATCCTTAGCAGCGCAGATGTAGTCGGCATAGCGCGCAGCGAAGTTGATGTCATGGAGAACAATGATGATGGTTCGGCCAAATTCCTTGGCTGCTTTTCGCAGGTGCTTCATCATCTCCACTGAATGGGAGATGTCGAGATTGTTGAGGGGTTCGTCGAGAAGCACGTAGTCCGTCTCCTGGCACAGCACCATGGCTACGTAGGCGCGCTGGCGCTGACCACCAGAGAGCTCATCGAGGTAGCGATTCTCCAACTCCCCTAGTCGGAAGAAATCAATGTAGCGCGAGACTATTTCTTCATCCTCGGCCGTAAGCCGGCCTTTGGAATAGGGGAAGCGGCCGAAGCTCACCAGCTGGCGCACGGTCAACTTCGTGATGAAGTGATTCTCCTGGCGCAAGATGGACAGAATCTTGGCTAGGTCCTCGGACTTTGTTGAGGATACGTCGTATCCGGCAACTTCGATGCTGCCCTCGTCGGCGTCGAGAAGCCTGCCAATCATGGTGAGCATGGTGGATTTTCCGGCACCGTTTGGCCCGATGAGGGCGGTGATGCCTCCTGTGGGGATCTCCAGATCGATGGGACCAATGTTCGTCTCACCAGAGTAGGACTTCGAAACCTTCGAAAGCTTGATCACAGCTTGCCCTTTCGCAGAATGACGATGAGGAAAACGCTGCCGCCTACCAGCTCAATAATGATGGAGACAACACCCTGTGCATAAAAGACGTGCTGCATCAAGAAGTAGGCACTGGTGAGCACGGCAAAGGCGGTGGCCATAGCCATTGGGAAGAGATAGCGGTGGTCATAGGTCTCCGCAGCCTGGTACGCCAGGGTGGCCACGAGGAAGCCCAAGAAGGTCATAGGGCCGACGAGCGCGGTCGTCGTAGCCATAAGAATGGATACCAAGATAAGCGTGTAGATGGCATTGGCCTTGTGGTTTACGCCAAGATTCGTGGCAGCATCGCGGCCGAGTGCCAGCACATTGAGGCGGCGGGAGTTGAGGAACATCAGGACCGTCACCACGATGACCAACGGGATGGCAATAGGATAGTACTCGGTCTCCGCATTGTTGACGGAGCCAAAGAGGCGCGCGGTGAGCACATCGAACTCACTGGGAGTCAACATGCGCTGCATGAACGTGGACAGCGAGCCTAAGCCACCGCCGATAATGATGCCTACCAGCAGCATCGCGTGCATGTTGTTTCGGCGGCTGGTGAGCAGCCAAGAGTACAAGACCAAGGAAAGGCCCACCATGAGTACCAGCTGGACTAGGAACGCGCCCACATTACGGGACTGGGTCAGGCCAGCGGCACCGAGGAAGAAGATGGTCGCGGTATTAATCGCCACGTAGAGCGACTCAAACCCCATGATGGAGGGCGTGAGGATTCGGTTGTTGGTCACGGTGTGGAAAGCCACGGTGGCCACGGCCTGGCACACAGCGACAATTGCCATGGCCGTAACCGCGTCTGCGCGGCGGCGTGCAATAAGCCACCACTTGCGGGTGCCAAAGTCCATGGGGTTGTCGTAGGCCAACAGCCCAAAAGCAAAGAGCAGGCCCGCGGCGATGAGAGCGGCCAAGATGACCCAGTACTTACGGGCCGCGGCAGCGGACTGGAAGCTTCCCACGCTGCGACGCGCGCGCTGAGACTGGGATTGCGTCGTCGATGCAGGAACAGAGATACAGACACTCACTTGGTTGACCTCACAATCAAAACAACGAAGACGATGGCACCCACCAGGCCCAAGATGACGGAAACCGGCATCTCAAACGGGGAAATGATGACGCGGCCCAGAATGTCACACAGCGTTACTGTGGCAGTGCCCAACAGGCAAACCCACGGAAGGTTTGCACGTAGGTCGTCGCCGCGCAGCATGCTCACCACGTTGGGAACGATGAGGCCCAGGAAAGGCAGCGCTCCAACCACAACGGTCACCACACCCGTGGCCACCGCGATGAGCCCGGTGCCTAACAGAATCATGCGCTGATAGTTCAGGCCAATGTTGGTGGCGATGTCCTCGCCCAGGCCGGCCACAGTGAGCTTGTCGGCATAGAGATATACAGCCACGAGCACGAGCAGCACGACCCACAGGACCTCGTATTGCCCCTCGTAGACCGAGGTGAAGGATCCCATGAACCAAATGCCAAGCTGCTGCAAGGTGTCCGTCCGCAGCGCCACATACGAAGAGACGGCGGAGACCACGGCGCCGAGCATGATGCCGATGATCGGCACGATGAGCGAAGACCGCAGTGCCACTCGGCGCAAAAAGGCGAAGAAGACCATGGTGCCCACGAAGGCGAAGACCACGGCAATCACCATCTTCACCAACACCGACGCATGGGGGAAAAGAATGAGAGAAAAAAGCAGACCCAGCCCGGCCCATTCGGTGGTACCAGTCGTCGTGGGTTCCACAAAGCGGTTCTGGGTGAGCAGCTGCATCACGAGGCCGCTCATCGCCATGGCCGCGCCGGCCAGAACGAGGGCGATAGTGCGCGGGACGCGCGTGGTAAAGAACATGGTCCAGCCATCCTCATTATCGAGGATGCTGTACTCCCCCACCATGAGGGACAGCAGGAGCAGCGCAACGACGCCGAGCACACCAAGGCCCAGCGTCCAGGTCAGGACAGGTTCGCGGGAGCTGCGCTTAGCGACGTCCCCCCGTTCCCCCTGTGCATCTGGCCTCACTGTCACGGTTTTCACTCTGCTCCTTGAGGTTCTTAGGCGTTGGCCTTGTCGAAGGCGTCGGCAAGCGCGTTGAGAATCTCGGTGTAGGTGATGATGGACTCATCAATATAAGTATCCTGCGGGGCGACGTAGACGTTGCCGTCCTTGACGGCAGACACGTTCTTGAGCGCAGCGTTGTCTTTCACCAGCTTCTCACCTGGGGTAACCTGCTCACCTTCCTTGGAGATGGCGGAATCACGGTCCATGATGAGGATCCAATCCGGGTTGGACTGCGCAATAGCCTCCACAGAGATGTCATCGCCCTCGTGGTCATCAGAGGCATTGTCCACTTCAAGAGCCGGCTTGAGGCCCAGTAGGTCGAAGACCGGGCCATAGGTGCGGCCGATGCCCGGGGCAATGTAGCCAATCTCGCCACCGGAGGTGTTGACAGCCATGACCTTCTGCTCTGGGTCGTAGGCTTTCTTGGCGCGTTCGGCCGCAGCATCGAAGTCCGCAATGAGCTTTGCTGCGTCCTCTTCGTGGCCGAAGACCTGGCCCAAGGCCTCGGTGTGGCGCTTGAGCTCCTCGAAGAAGTCCTCGCCCTCGCGCGGCTCGAAATCGAGGACGGATACGTCCTCAAGCAGCTTTTCCATATCGCCCTGGTGGGGCTCGAAACGCTGGCCATTCCACACCACATCCGGCTCGGCAGCCACAAGGCTTTCAAGGTCTGGCTCCTTGTGGGAGCCCAGATCGACGTCCACGGTGTCCTTGTTGTAGGTGTCACGCAAGGACTTCGGGACCAGTGGAAGCGGAGCCGCGGCAAGGTCGATGTCCCACTGCGCCAGAACCGCAAACGCTCGGTTATCCGTCACCGCAGGGTTCTCCACTGGTACGGTGACGTCCTTCGAACCAAAGTTATCCTCCAGCGTGATGGTGGAGGCATCGGCGGCCTCGGCCCCAGCAGTCTCCGGAGACTCCTCAGCGGAGTTGGAGGAGCAACCGGTCAGCGCAAGCGCTGCCACGGAGACGGTCGCAGCAACCTTGGCGGTAGTCGTGCTGAAGACACGACGGGAAAGAGTGAACATAGTGTCCTTGCTTTTTAGGTGTGGCTAACCACAGGCGATAATTAACGTCGTCGCCTAACCTAACCTATGTAAGGGTTACCTTTCAAGCACACTTTTGTTTCTTAATTCTCCGCGGGGGCACTTTCCCCTCTCGCAAGCAGCTCCTCCACCGCTACCGGCCCCTCTTTATCGAAGTCCTCTCGGACAGCTCGGCGAAACTCAGCATCCGCCAAGAAATCTAGAGCTACCTGCGCTAAACCAGCCGCGGAATCCACGGCGGCATCGACCGCCTGGGGCGTGGCAGCCCACCGCGCAAAGTCCTCGGTATGCAGCGCCACGTCCGCGGGTGAGACTTTCACCATAGGGTGCAGACCAGGGACCAAATGAGAGACATTGCCAAAGTCCGTCGACGCCGCCACCGTGTCCGGCACTGTCCCCGCCGGCAAAGCCGTGCGGCCCCGGCGCGCCTGTGTGGCCGCCCAACGTTCCACTAGTGCAGAATTGTTGCGCACCGGCAGCGTCATGGGGTGTTCATCCCACTCGAGCTCCACCTCTACTCCAGCCATGAGGGCCGCCCCGCGAACAATATCCTCGACACGTCCGGACAGGTCCATGAGAGTGCGCGTTCCCAAGGAGCGCACATAAATATGCATCTCGGCTGAACTAGGAATGATGGAAGGCCTGTCCCCGCCGGACATGATGGCGTGGACACGATCCGACGGGGGCATCTGCTGGCGCATGAGCCCGATGCCTTGGTAGGCCAGGCTTGCAGCATCAAGCGCATTGCGCCCCATGAAGGGCTGGGAGCTCGCGTGGGCAGCCACGCCTCGATACGTCACGCGCAGAATGCGGCGGCCTACCCAGGCGTGTGCACCAATGTCATAGCCAAAGCCGTGAATCATCACCGCCGCGTCCACCCCCTCAAGGCTGCCGCCGCGGATCATGTACTCCTTGCCAGAGTGCCCCTCCTCAGCTGGGGTTCCTTGGAGCAGGAGGCGGCCGGCGAAGGGGGTGGAGTCAAGCACTGCCGTCGCCGCTAGGAACCCGCACACGCCCGCGGCGGCGATGACATTGTGGCCGCACGCGTGACCAATCTGCGGCAGCGCATCGTATTCCGCCAAAACGGCTACGGTGGGGTGCTGCTCTGGGTCAAAGTCCTCACTCTGCCACGAGGCTTCGAACGCGGTCTCCACGCCATAGGCCCCTCGGTGCGTGGAGAATCCGTGCTGTTCCACGATATCTGCGAGTACCGCCATAGAGCGATGCTCCGCAAATGCCGTTTCAGGATGTGCGTGCAGATCCGCCACAATGTGCGCGGCAGTCTCGCGCAAAACCTCAGCCTCCGCCGCGGCCGCATCCCAGACCTTGGCCTGGTCGGCATAGTTCTCCCCATGGTGCTCGGGTGGAGCGGCGGCCGCCACGCGTTTGGCGATGTCCCCCTCCATCGCCTCCAGATACGCCGTCGAGGGATTGTTGGGTTGACTCATACCTCTACCCAATCATGACCGAGTTGCCTGGGCCCAACGGAAGGTCCACATAGAACCAGACGGCCAGCAAGATGGCCCATGCGGTAAAGAATGGAATCACGAAGGGCATGAGGCGCGACATGAGCGTGCCCAGGCCGGCATCCCGTTCGTAGCGCTGGAGGAAGCCCAGCATGACAATCATGTAGGGGTTCAGCGGAGTGATGATCTGGGTTGCCGAATCACCGACGCGGAAGGCGCCCTGGATGAAGGCCGGCTCGTAGCCCAACAGAGCAAACATCGGCACGAAGACCGCCGCCATGAGCGTCCACATGGAGGAACCGGAGATGATGAGAAGGTTCAGGCAGGATGCCAGCGCAATAAAAGCGAAGATGGCCGGGAAGCCCGTGAGTCCAATGGACTCGAGGAAGGCCGCGCCCTTCACCGCAGTGAAGGTACCGATGCCTGTCCAGGCGAATAGAGCCACGAATTGTCCCAGGATGAAGGCCAGGATGAGGAAGCTCAGCATGTCTTTGAGCGCGCCGACCATCATGGTGACAACGTCCTCGATGCCCTTAACCGTGCCCACGACCTTGCCGTAGACCACACCAAGGACAAGGAAGTATGCGAAGACCAAAAAGACAATGGAGTTGAGCAGCGGCGACTTGGGGAGGAAGCCTCCCTCTTCATTGCGCCACGGTGACTCTGGCAGCAGGACGGCAAAGAGGATGATGGCGGTGAGGATGACCGTCGCGACTCCGGACCAGATGAGTCCCTTGTTCTCCTCCGGGCGCAGCTCCGAGCTGAGTTCCTCACCATTCTCGTCGCGGTCGCCGCGCTCAGCGGCATCCTCCGGGTCAATTTCTTCCTCGGTAGGTACCTCCTGCGCCCACATACGCGGCTCGATGACCTTGTCAATAATGAGACCAGCAAGCACACCCAACACGATGGAGGAGGCCACGTTGAAGTAGTAATTCGACATCGCATTGACCGGCGCAAATTCCGTATTCGGCAGCGTATCCATCACCGCGGTGGTGATACCCGCGAACAAGGCATCCAGTGAGGTCGGCACCAATGCCGTCGAATAACCTGCGCCTACCGCAGCGAAGCCACCAATTAGGCCCGCCACTGGGTGGCGGCCCGCGGCCTTAAAGACCATGGCGGCCAGCGGCGGGACAATGACGAAAGCGGCATCTGCCATGACGGAGGCCGTCACACCAATAACACCGACGGCGTACGGGAGCAGCCACGGCTTCGCGGAACCAAAAAGCTTACGAATAAGCGCCGAAAGCATCCCGGAGCGCTCTGCCACGCCAACGGCCAACATGATGGGAAGAACCGTCACTAGGGGCGGGAAGTTGATGTAGTTCTCCCCCATTGTTGTGGTGAGCCACGTCAGCCCCTCACCGGTAAACAGGCCTTTAACCGGCTGAATTTCATCCGAACCGGGAATCTTAATTTCCACCCCCATCGCTGCCATGATGGTGGAGAGCACGCCCGTAATGAGGAAGAGGATAAGGAAGATAGTGAAAGGCTCCGGCAGCTTATTGCCGATGTACTCCACGCCATTGAGGAACTTATCAAGGATTCCCCCACTGGACTGCTGCTTCGACCTTTTCTGCACCTTTACAGCACTCGACTGCGATGATCTCGGCTTTTCTGTGCTGTCCGCGCCAGCTTGTAGCGATGCGTTGGTTGGGCTGTTCATGGATACTCCTGTCGTAGGGGTTATGCCCAGTGCTCCACGTCACACTGATGGAGAAAGGCTACCACGGGAATGTAACTTGGGTAACAAATAGTTTTGGAATGAGTCACACTTTTGTTCAGCCAGCCCTGCTCCGACTCCACTTTCTCGTCGTCTGCTCACCTCCGCATACCTATAGGCTCTCCCCAACTACGCCCACGGTAGATAGTGGCCAAAAATCGCCAGTTTTTAGCCCCTTACTTACCGTGAGCGTCGACAGATTGCCCGAACGTTCTGCTCCCACGCTCAGCTTCGTCGCCGCTCGACTACACCAGCCCGTTTATCCGCGCAAAAGGATCCCATCCACTGTCGCGGTGTGGCTCATATTCCACAAAGTTGGCAGCGTCGATGGCAACAACTTCGGAAGTGAGGTGCGCAATGAGCGCGACCGCCATGTCCATGCCCGCCGCAACACCTGAGGAGGTCCATCGATTACGGTCGTGCACCCACCGCGCCTCCGGCCGCCAGGACACATCGCCCCCGAAGGACGTGGCCCAGCTAAAAGCACGCTTATTGCTCGTTGCGGCGTAGCCCTCCAAGAGCCCGGCAGCCGCCAGGACCGCAGAACCCGTGCACACGGAGGCAGTCCAAGGAGCATGTGCACCCGCCTCACGAAGCCACGACAGAAAAGATTCGTCTTCCACGAGCTTCCGGGTTCCCTTTCCGCCCGGGACGAGGAGGGCGTCGGCCGACTCAATCTGCCCATAAGAGATTGTCGGCACCACTTCCACGCCCTGCGAGCTAGCAACTGGCCCACCATCCGGTCCTGCGAAAACAACGGCGACATCAGGCACCGCTTGAAGCAGCTGGACGGGTCCGAAGACGTCGAGAAGCTCAAAGCCTTCAAACAAGACGACTGTAATCCGGAGAGATTCGGTATCCATGCGGCCATCCTAAAGCAGGCCCCATGAGCACGGACGAGCATCTGGGACTCGGGTTCAATTCCCGGCGGCTTCATCACCTCGCCAGGGCTTCTCCACTCAGAGTTTATAGCGTGGCCGCCTTGGGCCGTGACAATCTGCAGGCGACACACTATCCTATTTGTTGATACATCATCATTAGGAGTATTCAACCAATGACAGCATTCGGATTCTTAAGCTTCGGGCACTACGCCTTCGGGAACCAGCATGGTCCGTCCGCTGAAAAAATTGCGAAGATCCATCTGGAAATCGCCCAGGCAGCAGATGAGATCGGTGTGAACAACGCGTCTTTCCGCGTCCACCACTTCGTACCGCAAGCCTCAGCCCCGATACCGCTGCTCGGCGCAGTGGCCGCCACCACCAAGAACATTGAGGTGGGCACTGGCGTGATCGAGATGCGCTAGCGCATGTTCGTGTTATGGCTCTCGTTTTCTCGGTCCGCGTCCCTCTACAGGTACCGGCAGACCTGGTCTGGGCTGCATGTGTCGGGGTCCGGGTGCGCGGCGTCGTGCCGGAGGTCGGCGATGGTGCCGTGCAAGGCGGTGAGCTGGGCGATCTGCTGCTCGATCTCGGCCAGGCGCGCGTCGAGGAGGTCTCGCACGTGCTCGCAGGGCGCGTGGCCGCTGTCGCGGATGTCGAGGATTTGGCGGATCTGGGCGAGGGTGAGGCCTGCGGCCTGGCCACGGTGAACGAAGTCGATCCGGGCGACGGCGTCGGGCGCGTAGTCGCGGTACCCGGATGGCGTCCGGTCGGCCGGGGGCAGCAGTCCCTGCTCTTCGTAGAACCGGAGCGTCTTCGAGGTGGTGCCCGCGCGTTCGGCGAGTTCTCCGATGCGCATTGCGGCCTCCGATCATTCGGCAGGGGCCACGCTTGACCTTCCCCTGCACTGGAAGGTCTAGTATGGCTGAAACGGAACAGAAGTCCAAGCCTTGACGGGAGCAGCGATGCCTACGAAGTACGATCTCGCCATCATCGGATCGGGCGGCGGAGCGTTCGCCGCCGCGATTCGCGCGACCATGCTCGGGAAGTCGGTGGTGATGATCGAGCGTGGCACGCTCGGCGGCACCTGCGTGAACACGGGCTGCGTGCCGTCGAAGGCCCTCATCGCCGCCGCCGATGCACGGCACGTCGCCGCCGACGCCGCCGACCGGTTCCCGGGGATCGCGACGACGGCAGGCCCAGTGGACATGCCCGCGCTGATCGCCGGGAAGCAGGCGTTGGTCGAGACGATGCGGGGCGAGAAGTACGCCGACGTCGCCGATTCATACGGGTGGCACGTCCGGCGGGGAGACGCCGGGTTCGCGGGCACCCCGGACGCGCCGGTGTTGGAGGTCACCGCCGCAGACGGAGCGGTCGAGACGATCGAGGCCGAGCACTACCTGGTCGCCACCGGTGCGCGGCCGTGGGCTCCGCCGATCGACGGCCTGGACGAGGCCGGGTACCTGACCTCGACCACGGCGATGGACCTGACCGAGGTCCCCGAGTCGATGCTGGTGCTCGGCGGCGGCTACGTCGCCCTGGAGCAGGCGCAGCTGTTCGCCCGCCTCGGCTCCCAGGTCACCGTGCTGGTGCGGTCCCGGCTCGCGTCGAAGGAGGAGCCGGAGGTGTCCCGGACACTGCAGGAGGTGTTCGCCGACGAGGGCATCCGGGTGGTCCGCCGCGCGGTGCCGACCCGGGTGTCCCGGGACGCGGCGACCGGGCAGGTCGTGGTTACCGCGGACGTGTCCGGCGGCTCGCAGGAGTTCCGCGCCGACCAGGTGCTCGTCGCCCTCGGACGCCGTCCCGTCACCGACGGCTTGAACCTCGATGCGGTCGGGGTGAAGACCGGGGACTCCGGCGAGGTGGTCGTCTCCGACCATCTGCAGTCGTCGAACCCGCGGATCTGGGCCGCGGGCGACGTGACCGGGCACCCGGAGTTCGTCTACGTCGCGGCCCGCCACGGCACCCTCGTCGCCGAGAACGCGTTCGCCGACGCCGACCGGTCCGTCGACTACTCCCATCTGCCGCGGGTGACGTTCACCGGACCGGCGATCGGCGCGGTCGGGATGACCGAGAAGGAGGTCGTCGCCGCGGGGATCCGCTGCGACTGCCGCGTGCTGCCCCTGGAGTATGTGGGCTCTTCCGGTTTCGGAGTGCGTAGCGG
>NZ_KV788265.1:0-1296 GCF_001807225.1 Corynebacterium sp. HMSC05E07 | reverse complement strand
ACCGGCCGAAACAAGGTCACTCTCCAAGTCTTGTGGGGCCGCTACACCACCCAACCTGCTCGTCCGTCTCAGCGGTACTACAGCTACGAGCGGTTCCGCCAGCTTGTCGCCGAACACGTTGATGCCACAGGACTTACCGCACGCATTACGCATATCCCGGCACACACTATGCAAGTCGACTGGGCCGGTACCACAATGCGGCTGTTTGACCCGATTGATGCTCGGGGTGCAAAAGTCAGTATTTTCGTGGCGTCACTGCCGTATTCCGGAATGCTGTTTGCCTGTGCTTGCCCGAACCAGCGGCAAGCAGCATGGCTGTGGGCGCATATCCAAGCGTTTGAATACTTCGGTGGCGTTACTGAAGTCATTGTGCCTGATAATGCTTCGACAGCGTCACACGCAATCGGTGCTGCTGACCGCAACCGGCAGGTTAATTCCACCTACGAGGAATTCCTCGAGCATTACAACACTGCCGCGCTGCCTGCTCGCGCTCGGCGTCCGAAGGACAAGGCGAACGTGGAAGCGGCAGTCAAGATCATCACCCAAAAAGTCATCCATACCCTCCACGGGCATCAATGCGTTGGGCTCGATGAACTCAACGCACGCATCCGCAGCCTAGTTGACGGTATCAATGACGCGGTACCGTTTCGTGGCACCTACACCAGCAGAAGAATGCTCTTTAATGAGTTTGAACGTGATGAACTTGGCCAACTTCCCGCATCACCGTGGCAGCATACCGAATGGAAACGCGCGAAAGTCGCCCCCAACTTCCACATCACCGTCAATACTGCTCACTATTCGGTGCCCTACCAGCTCGTCGGCCGCACTGTCGATGTACGCATCACCGGCAACGAAGTAACCGTCTTTGACGCTGGGCGGCGTGTTGCCACCCACCGGCTAGCCCAAGCCCGGGGGATCTATGTCACTGACGTGGATCATATTCCTGCCACCATGGCTGATACCACAGGGCTGTGGACCAGTGATTACTTCTACCGTGAAGCAGCCAAGATCGGGCCAGCGACCCAGAAAGTCATTGCAGAACTCATCAGCGCAAAAGCAATCCCTGCCCAGGCGTATCAGTCGTGTCGAAACGTACTAAATATGGGCAAGCACGCCAACAAGGCGATTTTGGAACAAGCCTGTGCACGCTTAATCGCACCTGATGGCGCAAGGAGGGCCGTGTCGTATACCGCGGTGAAAAACATGATGGCTGCGGTACGCAAAGACCAATCCACCCGCCCGACAGGCCATGATCTGCCGCCAACAACACCGCCTGAAACACCACCAGCAGTACAC
>NZ_KV788264.1:696-930 GCF_001807225.1 Corynebacterium sp. HMSC05E07 | reverse complement strand
ATTAATGGCGCCACTGCTTCGGGCTTTATCTTTGGCCAGCCAACGGGCAAAGGCGCACACTGCGTGGCGTGAAATTTCCACTTTAAACGATATCGAGAATCCTCGACAGGCCCTGCCGGAACGAGTCTCTTAAAAGTCCTGGATAGAAACCAGCAAAAGCTGCTGGATTCAACTGGCATCACTATAATTTTGGGCCCTAGCGGTATCGGAAAGACTACGCTCCTGCACGACGTT
>NZ_KV788264.1:0-676 GCF_001807225.1 Corynebacterium sp. HMSC05E07 | reverse complement strand
TGAACAACTTGAGTTGTCTGCGAATGCCCGGTTGCACCTTGACGACCACTATCGCCCGCATGTCCGGAGGCGAAAGACAAAGAGTCGCTATCGCTGCCGCGCTCTCATCTAACAAAGGAACGCTAATCCTAGATGAACCCACTTCTTCCCTCGGCACGGACGATCAACGAGATCTCGCAAAGCTACTACGCAACCACGTCAACAATGGTGCGAGGGTAATACTGTCCACGCACAACTCCGACTTCGTTGAATTTATGCTGCCAGCTAACATATTGGAGCTTGAGGAAAATGTTTAACTTCGAAGGAGCTCTCCTTCGCTCGCGAAGATTTTACGCACTCCCAACTCTGGAGGACACCACAGAGGATTTCTTGACGAGAGAGCTCGATGGTTATGTACTCCGACGGGGCGAATATTGGACCAGCTATCGGCTAGTCGGTACCGATATTTCCCCTCAAGGCTGGAAGGTACATATCTCACCCAGCCCATCATCACAGGGCCGTAAAAGAAGCGGAACTAAACCCAGGACGCTTCATATCCTTTCTTGGGGTGCAGTGGCCAACAGAAAATAAAGACCGGAAACCACACTTTCCAGGCGAGCTATTTTAAAACTCTGGCTATTGGATATTTGTTCGAAAGCCAGGAGATTGCCGTTTCGGCGTAGTTGGTAGGGGCAAT
>NZ_KV788263.1:0-650 GCF_001807225.1 Corynebacterium sp. HMSC05E07 | reverse complement strand
CTTTCTCACGCGGGGAAAGACTGATCAACGCCTCACTTCCGGTCAAACGTCCATCAAACGAAAGCAGTTTGTCTATCCAGCGAGAAACCTCGATTCCTTCCCCTACTTGACGTTCCATTGCAGACCAGAGTGAATGAAACTTCGACTCAACGTCCAAACAGTTCGGCTCTGATGCGCCGGCTTGCACGCCTTTTCGACTTGGAAGCCGGCTAAAATTCTTCTTCACGTTGCTCTACCTTTTTCCAAAGCTCTTCAGGGGTACCGTTGCGCTGACCCTCCGAATCTTCATATATGCAATCCATCGGGCAAGCTTTCACACACTGCGGACAACCTGAGCAGAGTTCGGGGATTATTACAGGTCCATGATCAAGAACCACGATTGCCGCAAAAGCAACTGGGCAACGCCTAACACATTCTTGACAATTTATACACTCGCCCCCTGCAATAAAACGCGGAGGTCGTTTCCACCGTGAGTCAGGTTTTCGCTGCCGAATACGAGCTTTTAAGTCTGACACCATAAGGCAATCTCCCAGTTTCTCCCATCAACTCTTTGATAGTGAGCTACCTTACATCTCGCTGTACCTAGTGTCCACGATTACACGAGATTTGTTTTATTTATCTTGAGCGAACCACGGATTGAGCTTCTCTAA
>NZ_KV788262.1:0-2356 GCF_001807225.1 Corynebacterium sp. HMSC05E07 | reverse complement strand
TGCCGTTTCGGCGTAGTTGGTAGGGGCAATCCGCGTAGTTGGTCGGGGTTTTCCGGATAGGTGGTAGGGCTCTCTGTTTTCGGTCATTGTATAGGTGGCGTTGGCACAACTTGTGTCGGCGCGTCATCACCTTTCATGACCTTAAGGAGGGCCTTTCATGGCCAACTTCAAAGACATCATGGCGATGTGCTTAGACGGGGCAAGCTACGCTGCCATTTCTGCGGCGTTGGGATGCTCCAACCGGGATATTGCCAAAACCAAGACGCTCATCGCTGACCACGGCATCACCAAGGAGTCGTTTGCCCAGCTGGATCCATCTTTCTTCGACGAGTGCTTCAGCGACCATCGTGGGGCACGTCGCAAGCTCTATGACCAGCCAGACTTCGAAAAACTCGCTAGGCGCTTGGCTAACAACAAGCATCTGACCCGCCACAAGCTCTGGATGGACTACGTTGCTGCACCTGCCGGTGACGGTGAGTCGAAGTATCAGTACTCCCAGTTCTGCGAACGCCTGCGTGACTACATCCGCACCACTGGAATGACCTCGATTATCGAACATGAGCCAGGCCAGGAACTCTACGTCGACTGGGCCGGCGACAAAATTTCCATCGTCGATAAAGCCACCGGTGAAGTCGGCATGAAAGCCAGCTTATTCGTGGCTATCTGTCCCTATTCTTCGCTGACGTTCGTTGTGGCTTCAGCGAATGAGAAGATGGACAACTGGATTGCCTGCCATGTGAAAGCCTTGGACTACCTCGGCAAACGCCCTGGCATCATCGTGCCCGATAACGCACCGACCGCGACTTACCGCCCGGTGAAGAACAAACCCGGCCGGCGCATTCAACAACGCTACGCCGACTTCGCCGACTACTACGACATCCTGATCGTGCCGGCCCGGCCTGGAAAACCTCGGGATAAAGCTGCTGTAGAACGCGCCGTCCAACTCGTCTACACGCGTATCCTCGGCTACTTCGATGGGATCACCTTCTACAGCCTCGATGAGCTCAACGAGCTCATCGCCCAGCGCATCGACGACATCAACATGAATATGCCCCGGCCCGATGGGCTCACCCGTAAAGAGTTGTTTGATGCTGATGAAGCACCCCTCATGCGTGACTTGCCCGATACTCCGTTTACGGAAGTGTCGTGGCGGGCTGTCAAAGTCGACCGTAACTGGCACATCTGCTGCGACTACCAGTACTACTCAGTGCCGTTTCAGTACATCGGCAAAACCCTGCGGGCACGGCTGACCAACAGCCTGGTGAGCATCTTCGACGGCGATGAGCTGGTTGCAGAACATAGTCGTATGCACGGGTTCAAGTACCGCTATTGCACTGACCCAGCCCATACCCCGGATAAGGATATCGCTGGGGTCAAACCGCTTACCCGCAACGAGCTGCTTGCTCGAGCCTCGTCGTTTGGGCCGGCAACCACCAAGGTCGTTTCCTCAATCTTGGAACGCAACGCCAAAGCCATACCCCGCGGGCTGCATACCGCCCGCAACGTGCTCGTCAAGCTGGGCAACAAGCACAACAAGACCACGCTTGAGCCTGCTTGCCAGCAAGTCATCGACCATAACCTGGCACCCAATATGCAGGTCATCGCGCGGATTCAAGCCGATATCGCCCGCAACGGTCACACCCTTAACCAAACGCCAGCCGTCCAGGTCGATCAAGGCCAGTCGCGCATTGTGGATATCACCGCCATCCCTGATGCAGTGTTCCTGCGCCCAGCCAGCCACTACGACACCCCGAAGAAGGAGGCCTAGACCATCATGACCACCATCAACCTTGACGATGACATCCGAGCTACACTGCGTAAACTGCGTCTGTCGACCTTCGCCGACATCTTCTTCGACCTAGTCGCTGCCGATGACACGAACAACGCATTGCCTGAGGAAATCTTTTTCAAAGCCGTGGAAGAAACCGCGGCCAAGCGTCGGCAGAACAACATCGCAAAAGCCATCGCCCAGGCGAAATTCCGCTATCCGGCAGCAACACTCGCCGAGCTGATCAACCCCGATAAGCGCGGGCTGAACCTGCGCCAGCTCAAACGACTGGCCGCAACACCCTGGCGCGACGAGCCTTCCAATGTGCACGTCCTGGCACCAACCGGTGCGGGTAAAACCTACATCGCTTGTGCTATCGGTATTGCTGCCTGCCAGGCTGAATACAGCGTCGCCTACTACCGGCTGGATCAGCTCGTCGATGAGTTAGCGGCCTTCTCGCCGGCAGATGAACGCTATGTAGCTAAAATGCGCAGGCTACAAAACGTTGACGTACTCATCCTCGATGATTTCCTAACGATAGGAATCAACCAGCGCGGACAAGAAGACCTAACCAAGATCATATTCGAC
>NZ_KV788261.1:0-7076 GCF_001807225.1 Corynebacterium sp. HMSC05E07 | reverse complement strand
AAGAAGCGGAACTAAACCCATGACGCTTCAAATAGCGCAAAGGACACCTAATGCCAACTCACAATAAAAAGAAGCTAGCCATCTTCACCCTCGGTGTCTTGCTTGCCGCCATCGCCATACTTTTTGCTGAATGGTGGGTTGTCAAGACGACCGTTTCCCAATCCCCGGCGCAAGTGTTCGCAGCCATTGCAGCAATAACCGCCGTAGTATTTGGCACCGTAGCCGGTCGAGCTGCAAGGCCGTGGTTGCGCAGTGATAGCGACACGGAATAATCGCCTACACGAAAAGGCAGATTAACACTTGGCTGCCGCCCCGCTCCGGAAGATGACTACAGTCGCTTACGCTCAACGAGATGGCGAGGACGTTACAGCATGTGGTGTTATTTCTGCCCGCTGCTCTAAACCCAGCCGTAAGCCCCCAGCCCCTGCCCAGTCCCATAGCTATCGCGCAATTCTCCATTACCCCAATGGCATAATTGCTAGCAGCACTGAGCACCTGAGGCCACCAGCGCAACACGGTTTGCGCAACTTCCGCCAATCGCCCGCTCCTACGACAGCTTTGCCCTGCATAAGCCCGAAAGAGCGATAGCTCCACCAGTAATAACTGGGACAATGCCCACGAGAACCAAATAGAAGAACTCGGTGTCAGCCGAATACAGTGTGGACAAACTACCAGCCAATGAGGTTCCGATGGCTAGGGAGAGGAAGAACAAAGCCGAGAAGCGGGTCTTGAAAGCCGCTGGCGCATAGGAAGCCGTCGCCGCCATACCGATGGGCCCAATGAAAAGCTCTCCGATGCTCATGAGCATGATGCACAGTGCCAGCGCCAGGAACGGAACCGCAGCAGCACCCACAAAAGGCAAGAGGAGAAACAATCCCGCACCAGCTAGTACCAGACCACAGCCCATCACACGGTTGCGGTGCACCGTCCTTTTAGCCAAGAAAGCAGCAATGGGCAGAGCGAAGACCAAAATGAAGAAGGGATTTAGGGATTGCGTCCACGCCGCCGGGATCTCAAACCCCGCGATGCTGCGCTCAAGGCGCTGATCGGAATACACCGCAAGCACCCCATACGTTTGGGATTGCAGAGCCCAGTACATTGTGGATGCCACAAAAAGCGGAAGGAAGGCTCTCACTCGGCGACGCTCAGGTGCACTCACTCGCGGGGAGACCAACATAGTAATAATCAGGCCCACCGCCACCGTCACGGTAGTAAGCAGTAGTACAAAAGCCATCCGGTCAGGCGTTAGAGCGCCCGAGGCAAGCGACCAGATCCCAAGTGCGCAGACTAGAACAGAACCAGCTGCCGCTGCGGCGAGATGCTTCGGGGAAATCGGGTTGGAAGGACGGGTGATGTCAACGCTAATGCTTGCTAGAAGGCGGGAGCGCAACAGCATATAAGACACGCAACCGATAAGCATCAAGCCCGCAGCGGCGCCAAAACCTGCGTGATAGCCATAGGCTGTGGATAGCCAGCCAGTCAGCATCGGCCCAGCTACTGCACCCACGTTAATGCCGAGGTAGAAGATCTGGAATGCACTGTTGTTGCCCTCCGCCGGAAACGCAGCCCCCATGACCGTGATGGCTGCGGTTTTGAGCAAGCCGGAGCCGAGCGCAAGCGGAAACAGCCCGGCGAAGAGACCCGGGAAACCCGGTATCAGGGACAGCGAGACATGCCCGCACATCAACAGGAATGCCCCCACCAAAAGAGTGCGCTCAGCACCGAGAACTCGGTCGGAGACCCATCCGCCGACAAACGTAAAAAGATAGAGCACAGCTCCATACGCGCCAACGAGGGCGGTGGCGTGGTTTTGTTCAATTCCCAGCCCACCTGCCTGGTCATAGAGGAAATAGGCCAAAATGGCCTGCATCCCATAGAAGCTAAAACGCTCCCACATCTCAATGCCCGCAACCGCAGGAATGGCGGGCGGAATCCGTTTTCTTGAACGCCGTTCAATCATTGTCATACCAAGGGATTATGCACAATTTTTGTGTGTGGTACAGATAAATGGGTGAAGTTTTTGAACAGCGTTCAAGTAGCGGCAATGGACGCCGCCCACATGTGGCATCCGTACGCCGCACCCGGCGCGCCGGCACTCGAGGTCGTTGGCACTGATGGTGCCTTTCTCCAGCTCGCCGATGGCCGCCGTGTTATCGACGGCATGAGTTCCTGGTGGGCTGCGTGCCATGGACATTCGCACCCTCGACTAGTCAACGCCGCCAAAGAACAAATTGATCGCTTTAGTCATGTCATGTTTGGCGGGCTCACCCACGAGCCCGCAGCACGTCTGACTACTCAGCTTATGGAACTGACCCGCGGGGACTTCTCTCATGTCTTCTACTCAGATTCCGGTTCCGTATCCGTCGAAGTCGCTATCAAGATGGCCCTGCAAGCCTCTCCACCGGGCCGCACGAAACTGCTGACCTGGCGCTCTGGCTACCACGGCGATACCTTCGGCGCGATGAGCGTATGCGACCCACACGGCGGGATGCATTCGCTGTGGGCAGGTGCACTGGCAGAACAGGTCTTCGCCGCCGCCCCACCCACGGAAGGAGCCAGCGAATCCGATCGCGCCGACTACCTGGCACAGATGGAGCGTCTCATTACTGATGACGTCGCCGCCATCATCATCGAACCCGGTGTGCAGGGCGCGGGCGGGATGAGATTCCATGACATCGAGCTAGTAGCGGGTGTTCGCCGTTTGTGTGACAAGCACGGAATCCTCCTGATCGCCGATGAAATCGCCACTGGCTTCGGGCGCACGGGGTCGCTTTTTGCGACCCACGAAGCCGGCGTTGTACCGGACATCATGTGCGTTGGCAAAGCATTAACCGGCGGCTTCATGTCATTGGCGGCGACGTTAGCTACGGAGGACGTCGTCAAGCGCATGGAGCCCAACGCTCTCATGCATGGCCCCACCTTCATGGCCAACCCTTTGGCCTGCGCGGTGGCGGCGGAATCCACCGCACTGATCGCCGAAGGACACTGGCTCAACGACGTGCCGCGAATCGAAGCGGGCCTCCGCGCCGGCCTCGTGGGTGCGCCCGGCCTCACCAGGGTCCGCGGCGCTATCGGCGTGCTGGAAATGGACCACGACGTTGACATGGCCGCTGCCACTGAAGCTGCACTAGAGCAAGGCGTGTGGCTGCGGCCGTTCGGGCGGCTTATCTATACAATGCCGCCCTATATCTGTACCGACGACGACATCGCGCGCATCTGCCGCGCCATCCACGCAGCCGGGGAGGCAGCATGATCATCTGCATTACTGGAACCAACACCGACGTGGGCAAGACCATCGCCACCGCTGCTCTCGCCGCCCAGATCAAGGCTGCCGGCAAGCACGTCATCGTGGCTAAGCCCGTTCAGACAGGTGAGCCTGCCGGGCTTGGCGACGCCCCCACCATCGCCCGCCTCGCCGGGGTTGAGACCCGCGAGTTTGTGCGCTACCCCGAGCCACTCGCGCCCAACCTATCTGCCCGGCGCGCTGGAATGCCCCAGCCAGACCGCACAGAACTCGTCGAGTGGATTCGCAACATCGACGCCGACGTTGTACTCGTGGAAGGCGCCGGCGGCCTCCTCGTTCGACTGGCTGACAACTTCACGCTGGCCGACATCGCCGCCGACCTCGGCGCTCCCCTCATCGTGGTCACCAGCATTGGACTAGGAAGCCTCAACGCCGCGGAGCTCACCGTCGAAGCCGCCCGCACCCGAGGCCTAGAGGTTCTAGGACTCATTGGCGGTTCTCTTCCCGCCGAGCCGGACCTGGCGACTCAACTGAACGTGGAAGAAATGCCGCAGGTAACCGGCGTGCCCCTACTGGGCTGCCTCCCCGCCGGCGTGGGCCAACTCTCCCGCGACGAGTTCGCAGATAGAACTTCAATAGGGAATGCCAGCGGAATTATTTTACACTGAAGTCTCGAGACTTCTTGGCGTGTGCTACTCAAGATGGAAGTTCAAGCCTTTTTTAAGAAGCACTTCCCGACCTAAGTGTGTGGCCTAGCTCTCAAAGCTGCCTTCCAAAATCTCTACTCCTTACAACGAGCAATCCGAAAACCAAGACACACATCACTCCTGCACCAACACTAAGGGCAGAAGCACCCCAAAGACTCGATATTGCCCCACCGAGCGCACCACCGATACCTACACCAAAATTGAAGATAGTAACGAAAAAGGACTGTGTAATGTCTGCCAAGTTACCTGCATTTCTAGCTAAGGCAGTCTGCAGAACTGTCGGTGCACCACCAAATCCCAGTCCCCAGATGATTATTCCAGAAATGAAAAAATAGTTGGGAGCTGCCGGTACCGACAAAAGCAAGAATCCTAAAAGCATCAACGCGCCAGAGATTAGACCAGTCAGAAGCAATCTCTTATCTACAACGACAGCAGTAAGTAAAATACTGATCCCCGCAGAAATCCCGAAAAATAGAAGCACAACATCTATTCCAAGAGCTATTCCCACACCACGGGTTAAAGGTTGAATGTACGTGTAAACCATGTTGTGCGCTACTGTCCAGCCGAAAAGCGCTACAAGCACCCCCATCACACCAGGCATCAAAATCGATCTCTTAAGAACATTGGCTCCTGGGCCATCTCCGACAGGTCCCGGCCGGGGAGGAACCGCAAACGCAATCCATAACGCTAAAACGATGGATGCGACTGTTAGCATGCCAAGCGTCAACCTCCAACCAAAGTGTTCACCCCCTAATGCACCAAGCGGGACTCCACAAGCTAAGGCGAAAGGCTGCCCAAAACCGATAATGGCAAGTGCGCGACCTTGGTTTTCCGAACTGACTAAACTCCGAGCGTAATTTGCCACAAGGCCCCAAACGACACCTCCGGCCATACCGGCAAGAAACCTAGCAAGAAAGGCTAACCACAAATACGAAGTAATAGCAGTGAGAGCGTTGAAAACGCCAAGCCCCATGATAGCTATAACCAAAAGACGCTTACGCGGCATTTTTCGAGTTGCTGCCATCACCGGTATTGCAGCCACCACAGATCCAGCTGCATAAACGGTTAGAAACTGTCCTACTTTTCCCGTTGTCGTTGCAAAGGACTCACCCATATCAACCAAAACCCCCGTAGGAATGGTCTCGGTCATTATGGCCAAGAAAGCGGCAAACGCTAACCCTGCCAATTGTAGGACTGGCATATCTGCTCTCGAATTCTGATTTGACATGTTTGGCAATAATCAATCCTCTAAAGCACTCGCAGTCCGCCCCCCTGCATCCAGAGTGCAAGCAGCGTAGATTCTGGATCGCTATCCTCCTCTATGCGCTCTCCAATCTTGTGCATCCACAAAATACGTATCGAATTCATCTTCTCGACGGGCAAGCTCATCTTCAGGCACCTTGCCACTCATTATCCCGCCCAAAATACGGAAATACTCAAACCTCTCCACACCGGGTGCGATAGTTACCAGTACATCCGCGTTGCTACCCTTAGCGGCTCCAAAAGCATGAGGAACTCCCGGAAGAACCAATGCGCAATCACCCGCGCCTAGCTGGTGAATTTGGCCATCCTCCCAAAACTCCAGCTCTCCTTGAGTGACGTAGAAGAACTCACACGAAATCCTATGAAAATGTGGGACGGCTCCCTCGTCCCCATCAAAAAGTTGAATGTTTTGTACACTTACATTTCCTTTTGCATCCGAGGCATCCACCAGCAATCTTGCCTTCGGAAGACGAGAGGAGGAAGCATCTGCCACTATTTCGGGTTCAGAAATTAACATCTCAAATCTCCATAGATTGTTCGCTGACAAACTATATAGTTCGCTACCGAACTTCTTTTGTCAAGCGCTACACTAAGTTTCAGCAACCCGAAAGGAACAAAATGGACCCCATCTCCACAGCCATGAACAAATGGACGAGGATAAACCCCCACGTCGATGTGGATGCAATGGAAACAACCCTTCGCCTCACCCATCTGTTAAGAGCAATCAAAAACGAAGTGACCATCGTCCATGAACAAGCTGAATTGGCTCCAGGCGACTTCGATGTTCTAGCAACGATCCTCCGCCAGGAAAACATCACCCCGGGACAACTTGCACACGGCCTACTTTTGTCAAAGGCCGGAATTACCGGAAGACTTAACAAGCTCAAGAAGCAAGGACTCATCGATGAAGAAATAAATCTCAGCGATAAGCGAGGAAAAACTCTGACACTAACGCCAGAAGGACACGACCGAATAATGTCCATCGTTGAAGCCCATGCCACAGCTGAGCGAAAAGCACTCAACCACCTGTCCAGTACACAACAGGATGAACTGCTCGAATTGCTACGCTCTTGGAGCAAAGAAAGTTCGGTCTAAACGAAACGATGTGTTGGCGAGGTTAGATGGTTAGCCATTCTGGCGCGCTGCTATTAGGATGATTTCACTTATCTGGAGGGATAGCCCAGTCTCGGTCCTTAAATACCCCGGGGACGTGCCGGTGTGCTAGCTGCCTAGGTTCACCATGAGAGGATGAGTAGGAATCCTCCTCGATGCTCCATCTATAGCGGGTGTGCACCAAACACGGAATGACAAGTGCTGGTCGCCAATGATGGCGATGCCGTGATGCCGCACGCAAGGCCGTTGCCTACTGGATTGAAGTCGTCTACAACCGTCGGCGCCGGCACTGAAGCACTCGGGATGGCCAGCCCCGTCGACTTCGAGAACCGAATTGGTCTAACCACAAACAGAAAAGAAATAGCTGCCTCACCACTAGGTAGCTCCACTACGTGTCCACAAATTGCGGGCAATCCCAGACTCTCGAGGGCTCTTAGTTTGTTAGCGCACCTCTTACCGTTTTCAACAGAGATGCTACGACGGTATCCCGATGCCCATCATTGGTCTCTATGATTCAGGACTTGTGGCCCCACTATGTCGTTTCGCAAGTTCATTAGCCAGATCAGCAGTGATTTTTACCGCTTCTGGGGGATCAGTGATCCAGATGTGGTCCCCAAACTGAAGCAATTGCCTTACCCCCTGAATATCCGCATATCCCACCACGATACGGACAAAGTCTTCGTCCACGGGTTCATGATGGATAAGCCGTGATCCCAAAATTGTTCAGAAGACTGAAATGGTAGCGGTGT
>NZ_KV788260.1:0-2314 GCF_001807225.1 Corynebacterium sp. HMSC05E07 | reverse complement strand
ATTAATGGCGCCACTGCTTCGGGCTTTATCCTTGGCCAGCCAACGGGCAAAGGCACACACTGCGTGGCGTGAAATTTCCGCTCTAAACGATATTGAGAATCCTCGACAGGCCCTGCCGGAACGAGTCTTAAAAGTCTTGGATAGAAACCAGCAAGAGCTGCTGGATTCAACTGGCATCACCATAATTTTGGGCCCTAGCGGCATCGGAAAGACTACGCTCCTGCACGACGTTGCAGCCACACTCGGGCCCACCGACACTGCCTTTGTAAGTCAAGAACCGAAGCTACTTCCACATACTCTTGAAGATACCTTACAGCTATATGGAAGTGGACCAGACTCCGAGCGATTCATGAACAACTTGAGTTGTCTGCGAATGCCCGATTGCACGTTGACGACCACTATCGCCCGCATGTCTGGAGGCGAGAGACAAAGAGTCGCTATTGCTGCTGCGCTCTCATCTAACAAAGGAACGCTAATCCTGGATGAACCAACTTCTTCTCTTGGCACGGACGATCAACGAGATCTCGCAAAGCTACTACGCAACCACGTCAACAATGGTGCGAGGGTAATACTGTCCACGCACAACTCCGACTTCGTTGAATTTATGCTGCCAGCTAACATATTGGAGCTTGAGGAAAATGTTTAACTTCGAAGGAGCTCTCCTTCGCTCGCGAAGATTTTACGCACTCCCAACTCTGGAGGACGCCACAGAGGATTTCTTGATGGGAGATCGGTTAAAGAGAATCAGTGGCACGGCATTCTTGATAAATTTTATTCCTACAGTGAAGGACCGGTAGATGTTTGAGGTTATTGACGCTGGATTTCAATTCACGGTGCAGAACAGGAAGGATTGGCTATTCCGGAATGTGAACTTCTCGATTGCGAATGGAGAAGTGGTAGCCCTCATGGGGCCGTCTGGGTCAGGCAAGACCACTCTGCTTAATGGACTCGCTGGTATTGGGCGGTTATCCGAAGGTAAGAGCGTGCTTGATGGAATCCAGATATCGGGCCTGCCAAAACGAAAGGTGCGCAAACATCTAAGGGATTCTGTATCAATAGTTTTCCAAGACCACCTATTGATTCCGGGATTAAACCTGCTTGAGAACGCGGAGTTGTCTTGGGCCTTGTCGGGTAAGCCGAAGGGGATCTCCCCCAAAACAGTTTTAGACAGCTTGGCTATTGGAACAGAAAGGAACTCTCTGCCTGAAGAAGTCTCAGGTGGACAAGCACAGCGGGCAGCAATCGCGCGGGCCTTGGCTAGTGGCCCAAAGTTGTTATTCGCCGATGAGCCGACAGGGAGCTTGGACGAAAAGAACGCACATCGGGCTTTTGGTGAAATCAAAAATTGGTGCGGTTCACAGGGGGGACACGGTCTAATCGTTACCCATGATCCGGTCATTGCAAAGCTATGTGATCGTATTGTTCGTTTGGACGGCGGGACAATCAATGGATAATCCCAATCGCGATCAAGCAATCTCGCTTAAAGTTACAAAATCGTATTTTCGAGCGTCGTTAGGTCCCAATGTTGCAGCTGCGGTAGCTATCGGTTTTTCAATCGGCGTACTTGCAGCTGTTCTTAATACCCGAGCCGCGACTGAAGGTACGGCAGTGGGTGAGGCTGTCACGGTGAGTGTGGCGACAAATGTTGCTATCTCCTGGACGATTGCTTCGATTTTCTGCATTCCGCAGATAGTGAGTCGAGCGTTTACCAAACTTGACTATTTCATCGGTTGTCTACAAATTGTGGGATGGCCGGCTCGACGGTACCTTGTCATGCTCATCGCACAGCTCCTATTCATCGAAGTCTTGGCTATCTTACTTTCTTATCCTGTAGCTGTACTCTTTCAGCGGTTAGTGATGCTGATTTCCCGTCGGGACTCTGACGATTTGTTGTACCCTGGTCAGCTTTTTGAGCCGATATCGCTGAATTCAATTTTGATGGCTACGCTCATAATCACTGTTAGCGTTATCATTGTCGGCATTATCACGTTCATTGGTTACGCCTTGAAGCAGAAGACTCAGGCATCGGGAGCGAAGCCTGTACGTGTTTCAATTGACGGGCTCAATAGGCTGCGATGGGGAGACTTGGCCGCCACGCTGCCCGTCGTCTTTCTTGTAATAGCGGTCCAGGCTGGTGCTCAAGCAGGACTTTTTGTCATTCTAGCTATGGTATCTGCCTTGTTTTGGCTATGTAACCGTTTTATTCTGCACATCGTCAGAGCGATAGAGAAAGCTACAACCCGATTGGCTGGTGTCACTCCCGGGATAGCTGTACTGGGCGCATTCTCTGCAGAGCTTCATAATATGACGAAGT
>NZ_KV788259.1:279-606 GCF_001807225.1 Corynebacterium sp. HMSC05E07 | reverse complement strand
ACGCCGACCACGACGAAGGAGCAGCCGACGACGTCGAAGGAGAATGAGTCTGGTGAGCCGAAGATTTCGACGAATGCTGACTTTGCTAATGGCGCAACTGAGGTTGTTGCTGGTGCGCAGGTCAATGACAGGGTGACTTATGAGGGCTTGGTCCCGGGTAAGGAATACACCTTGAAGGCTGAGTTGATTTCCAAGGCTGACGGTGAGTCTGTGCTGGGTGAAGGTGAGAGGACCTTTACTCCGGAGGCTTCTAAGGGCGAGGTTGTTGTTGAGATTACGGTCTTTGACAAGGTGACGGAGCCGGTTGAGGCTGCGGTTGCTTTCGAG
>NZ_KV788259.1:0-259 GCF_001807225.1 Corynebacterium sp. HMSC05E07 | reverse complement strand
GTTGAGGCTGCGGTTGCTTTCGAGAAGCTGTTCTCTAAGCAGGTCAATGAAGATGGCGAGGATGCTCCGAATGAGGAGGGTGACGGTAACCTGATCACCACTCACGAGGACATCAACGACAAGGATCAGACGGTTCCGAAGGATAAGGAGACCACGACTCCGACCGAGCCGACTAACCCGACGGAGCCGACGGAGCCGACTGAGCCGACGGAGCCGACTGAGCCGACGAAGCCGACCAACCCGACGGAGCCGACCGAGC
>NZ_KV788258.1:291-686 GCF_001807225.1 Corynebacterium sp. HMSC05E07 | reverse complement strand
AAGTGCTCCCCGCGTAAGCGGGGATGAGCCTCACCTGCTCAGCCGGGCCATGCTTCGTATAACGTGCTCCCCGCGTAAGCGGGGATGAGCCCACGCCACCGTCGAGAAGGCCGTCATGGTGCAGGTGCTCCCCGCGTAAGCGGGGATGAGCCCTGCACGGCGGCGTTGATGTAGCAGCCGGAGTAGTGCTCCCCGCGTAAGCGGGGATGAGCCCAGTGATGTAGTTTCATTTGTGTAAGCCCAAACGTGCTCCCCGCGTAAGCGGGGATGAGCCCATGCTGAATGAGTGGCCGTGCCCGTCGGTGCGGTGCTCCCCGCGTAAGCGGGGATGAGCCCGACTCCCCCACATCAAACGACAACACCCGCCGGTGCTCCCCGCGTAAGCGGGGATGAGC
>NZ_KV788258.1:0-271 GCF_001807225.1 Corynebacterium sp. HMSC05E07 | reverse complement strand
GTGCTCCCCGCGTAAGCGGGGATGAGCCGCGTTCATTGGTTCCGTTTCGGATAGAGTCCTGGTGCTCCCCGCGTAAGCGGGGATGAGCCCGTCATCATTCGGGAAACAAAACGCCTCCAACTGTGCTCCCCGCGTAAGCGGGGATGAGCCTGGGTAGGCGGCTGGGCGCAACAAAATTCAATAGTGCTCCCCGCGTAAGCGGGGATGAGCCCATCCGCCAATACTGTCACTGTGACTACAACCAGTGCTCCCCGCGTAAGCGGGGATGAGC
>NZ_KV788257.1:0-16240 GCF_001807225.1 Corynebacterium sp. HMSC05E07 | reverse complement strand
GTATGCCACCATCATCCACCCCGTGGAAGGCCCCATTAACTCCTACCGCACCGAACGCGCAGCAAGCTGGAAACAACGCCTCACCCTAGCAGCTGAAACCCAAACCTGCTCCAGACCCGGCTGTAACAAACCAGCTGATTACTGCCAGGTTCACCACATCATCCCTTGGCAGGCGGGTGGCTACACCAACATCAAGAACCTGACCTTCCTGTGCGCCTACCACAACGGCATTAACGACGATGACCCTGAAAGGCCCACCGGCCGGGGCTACGTCTTCCGAATCCCCGGCGGCATCAGCTACATCCCACCCTGGGGACTGCCCATTACCGCCACACCCGAATACCAACAAGCCGCAGCCAGACTCGCCGCCGAGAAAGCGGCCCAAAAAGCACAAGGACAACCACCGGATCCGGGCTAAGACCCCGAACGCAGGCTAGACGCCTGCACCTGAACACACCGAAACCCGCCAACCACACACGGTTGATGGGCTATTCGGCGATCGTGTACTCAGCGCAAAGCGTCGATTGTGGCTTCCGCGGCCTTCCCGAGGGGCCGATAATATGCAGGACCGTGCGTGGTCGCATGCACAGCCAACGGATGCAGCTGATGCATCGGCACCCACCGCTCATACTCCTCCGGCACGCCATAGCCACGCAGGATCTCCTCATAGAAGGGCGTCCCGAACAACTCCAGCATGGCCAAATCCGTCCAGGGGTGCCCACCATGCGCTGCTGGGTCAATCATTACCGCGGACTCCGCAGTAAAGAGCACATTGCCGGCCCACAAGTCACCGTGGATTCGTGCCGGCGCCACCTCCCAGTCCGCTGACTGAACCGCGTCGCTTGCCACACGCACGACATCCTGAAGATCCTGCGGCAGCGTTTCCACGAAAGGCAGCACCCGCTGTTCAACATAGAATTCTCCCCAACTCTCACACGGCTGACAGGGCTGCTCCACGCGCCCGATGAAATTGGCGCCCTCCCAGCCCTCGGGCGGAGCGCCAAATGCTGGAGCACCCGCCTCGTGGACCTCGCGTAGTGCCGCACCAAACGACTGCGCAGCCTGAGCACTCGGCCGCGACTCCATCACTCGTCGAGTGCTAATGCTTGTCCCCGTAACCCCCGCTACCTCTACCACTACATCTGCACGCGCGGCCGCCAACCACCGCAGGCCCGCGGCCTCCGCACCGGCTTGGTCGGGACGAGAAACCTTTTTCGTGTACACATCCATGCACCCCAGCATAGAAAAGGGCCGCCCCCGCGGAGGAGACGGCCAACGGTGGAGCTAACGGGATTCGAACCCGTGACCCCCACACTGCCAGTGTGGTGCGCTACCAGCTGCGCCATAGCCCCAAAGTGATATTTAGTTTTAAACGTGGAGCTAACGGGATTCGAACCCGTGACCCCCACACTGCCAGTGTGGTGCGCTACCAGCTGCGCCATAGCCCCTCATACGAGGTGCAACCTCCGCGGTTGCAACTCGTAACAATATATCGCCTCCCAATTAACGAACCAAATCGCGTGTTCGGGAGACATTATTTATTACTCGACGACGAGGTCAACCCACTCCATGATGGAGGTGTTCTTATCCTCAGGAATGTCCTTGCCATCCTTGATGATGCGCGGCGAAGAAATCTGGCCCGTGTCAGCATCAAGCTTCTTGTAGTTAGCGGTGGCCAGCTCATTACCCTCGCCCACCTTGGCCTCCTGAATGGACTTCACGATGTCCTGGTCAGCACCCAGTGCTTTCGCCGCATCAGCAAAGTCGTTCAGCTCCCACTTGTTGTAGACCTTGGACTGGTTCTCCAAGAGGTACTTACGCATATTCCAGTACAGCGTCGCATCACCAGACTTTGCCACCTGCTCCATCGCAGCGGCAGCCTTGGACGAGTGTCCCTTGTTGGACTTGATGCTCTCAAGACCGTTCTGGCTTCCGTCGATGAAGTTCAGGGTACGAACATGGACGATGAGCTTGCCTTCATCAATAGCATCCTTCATCTGGCCATCGGTTTCCTTCGCCAGGTCGCCACAGTGAGGGCAGGAGTAATCCTCGTAGAGCTCAACTTCGACGGCATCCTTTGCCGCGTCCGGGGACTTGAGAGTCACAGCGTTATCCGCGAGAGACATGTCCATGCTGACATCTTCAGCAGCGTAGTCTCCCAGCGCGTCGGTCTGTGCGCCGCGGCCCTGGTAGACGATGTAGCCGATAACCACGGCGACAATCACCAGCAAAACAGCGAGGCCCCAAAGGAATCCACTATTACCCTTGGAGTTGGGGTCTTTAACTGTGCTCATTGAACAACCTTGCCTTCATGACTTTTTGGAACAGATGGAAGCCTACACACCGTGGCTAGGGATGCAGTGCAAATTTGGTAAACGGACGCTTAATTGTCCACACCATTAAGACAGAATAGAAGAGATCGCGCAACAGTGTCATCATGTAGTTCATCACTTGCGCATCGTCATTGGGATTTGGAGCAAAGCAACCACAATCAATACCCAGCCCACGTAACCAAGCTTGGGCGATACCAATCATGAACAGTGTCAGTACGACCTGGCCTACCCACGCCGCGGGGCGAAGGAACAATCCGAGAAGCAGCAGCAATCCGCCGCATACCTCGAGGGGCCCGATGAGATACGACAGGTAGTGCGACCATTCCGGTGTAAAGATCTCGTAAGCCTCGATGCTCTGCGTCACCGCGAGCTGGTCGGAAAACTTTGACAGGCCAGCCTTAATCCAGACGTAGGCCATGTAAAACCGCGCGAACGCGCTGATGATGTCGAGCACCAGCGCCACGCTTATCTTCTTTTGTGCCACGAATTCACTCTAGCAAACCCACTACCAGTACTTTTAATTCCTAACTATGAATAAATAGCGAACCGCCTATAGGGGCGGCGGATGGTCCACATGGTGAGGGCAAGGAACACGATGTCACGAAGCAGTGTCAGCATGTAGTTCATCCCTTGGGAACCGCTGTTGGCAGTGTAGCCAAAGCATCCGCAATCAATGACGAGCCCGCGCGCCCACGCCTGGGCCACACCGACCAGAAAAAGCACGAGGACGACGGCGCCGACTGCCGACGCCTCCCTCAAGAACAGTCCCAGCAGGAGCAGCACCCCACCCATGACTTCGAGCGGGCCAATCGCCACAGCCAGGTATCCAGACCATTCTGGCGTGAAGATTTCATAAGCCTGAATGGCCTGGGCCATGTCCATCTGGGCGTTGAGCTTCTGCACGCCGGCGATGATCCACACCGCCGCCATGCCGAAGCGGGCTAGAGCACTGATGATGTCCGCCACAGGCGCGGAGTGAAGAGGAGCCATGGCCCATCAGCATAGACGCGTACCTACGAGCCGAGGACCTGTGACACCAGCGCTTGTGCTTCCTCCTGCACCTGCTTGAGGTGTTCTTCGCCACGGAAGCTCTCGGCGTAGATCTTGTACTTGTCCTCCGTGCCGGATGGACGGGCGGCAAACCAAGCGTTCTCGGTGGTCACCTTGAGACCACCAATGGCGGCACCGTTGCCTGGGGCTTCGGTGAGCTTGGCCAGGATTTCTTCGCCTGCCAGCTCCATCGCGGTGACCTGCTCCGGGGAGAGCTTCTTCAAAATCGCCTTCTGCTCGCGGTTAGCGGGGGCATCGGTGCGCGCGTAGGCCGGCGCACCATATTCTTCCGCCAGCTCGGCGTAGCGCTGGGACGGGGTCTTGCCGGTCACGGCCAGGATTTCCGCGGCCAGCAGATCCAGGATGATACCGTCCTTGTCCGTCGACCACACGGAACCGTCAAAGCGGAGGAAGGAGGCGCCGGCGGACTCTTCGCCGCCGAAGCCGAGGGAGCCGTCGACAAGCCCCGGCACAAACCACTTGAAGCCCACCGGAACCTCGACGAGCTCGCGGCCCAAGTTTGCCACCACGCGGTCAATCATGGAAGAGGACACCAGCGTCTTGCCCACGCCGGCGTTACCCCACTGCGGGCGGTGGCTAAACAGGTACTCGATGGCAACCGCCAGGTAGTGGTTCGGGTTCATCAGGCCCGCATCCGGGGTGACGATGCCGTGGCGGTCCGCGTCAGCGTCATTACCGGTGGCGAGGTCGTACTTCGCGCGGTTGTCCACCAACGACGCCATCGCGTTCGGCGAGGAGCAGTCCATGCGGATTTTGCCGTCCGTATCCAGCGTCATGAAGCGGAAAGTGCCGTCCACCTCCGGGTTCACCACGGTCATGGCGAGCCCGTAGTGCTCCGCAATCGCCGCCCAGTAGTCCACGGACGCGCCACCCATCGGGTCCGCGCCGATGCGCACGCCGGCCTCCTTGATGGCCTTCATGTCCACGACGTTCTCGAGGTCCGCCACGTAGGTGTCCAGGTAGTTGTGCTTCACGCAGCGTTCATCAAGCACGCCCGATACCGGCACGCGCTTCACACCTTCCAGCCCGGCGCGCAGATACTCGTTGGCCTTGGCAGCAATCCAGTCGGTGGCATCGGTGTCAGCCGGACCACCGGTGGGTGGGTTGTACTTGAAGCCACCATCGCGCGGTGGGTTGTGGGACGGGGTGATGACGATGCCGTCGGTGCCCGGGTTGGTGAGGATGGCGTGGGAGACAGCCGGGGTCGGCGTGTAGCGGCCGCGGTCATCGACGCGAACCTCCACCTCATTGGCCAGAAGGACCTCGAGGGCGGAGACCATAGCGGGCTCCGACAGGGCATGAGTATCACGGCCGATGAAGATGGCGCCGGTCGTGTTCTGTTCGGCGCGGTAGTCCACAATGGCCTGGGTAATGGCCAGGATGTGGGCCTCGTTGAAGGCGGTGTCTAGGGCTGAGCCGCGGTGTCCGGAGGTACCGAAGGCGACCTGCTGGTCGGGATTATCGGCGTCGGGGGTGCGGGTGTAGTAGGCGGTGACCAGCTCCGCGATGTCGATGAGATCGGAAGGCTGGGCTAGTTGGCCGGCGCGCTCGTGTGCCATTGTTTCCTCCTTGAGACGTGGATATACCTTTAGCTTGCCTTCTTCGCAGAGGTTTCGCATCCCAATTAGGATGGTGCGCATGCCACAAACCATTCTTGTGGGCTGCGGGGCGGCGCTCGGGGCGCTGGCTCGTTTCGCCCTCTCCACTATCCTCGGCGGTGGTGCACTGCCGCTGCTTGTCATCAACCTCGTGGGCAGCGCCGTCATGGGCTATGCCAAGCCGCCGGCCTTCTGGGGCACGGGCTTCTTGGGCGGGTTTACCAGCTTCGCCACGTTTGCCTTCCTCACCTCTGGGTTCGACCCGGCACAGGCGGGCGCGTACGTGCTGGCCACCGTGGTGGGTTGTACGGGGGCCTACCTGCTTGGCGACGTCTCCCGGAGGCCCGCATGATCATCATCTCTGCCCTCGCCGTGCTTGTTGGTGGTTTTCTGGGCGGTTGCGGGCGTTTCGCCCTGACCCGCATTTTGCCTTCCCCCACATGCACGTTTGCGGCAAATATTACGGGCGCGGCGGTCGCTGGCGTGGCCTATGGCTATGCCGCGCATACACAAGCCCCTGAGTATCTACTCCCACTGCTGGCGGCAGGATTAGCAGGCGGCTTATCAACTTGGTCCACGCTGGCCAAGGAACTCGGAGAAATGATAAAAGCCAAGCGCTGGTGGCGCCTGGCTCGTTACGTCTTCTGGACGGTTGGCCTCGGCATCGTGGTGGCCTGGCGCGGAGCCTGGGTAGGCTCCCTCCTGGCCTAGCCGGAGTACCCGGCTTTTAATCCGCGATGGCGTCGAGAGGCGGGGTTTTCGCCGCGCGCTGCGCCGGCCAGATGGCGGCGAGCACGCCCACGAGAGCCGAACCGACAAGCATGATGATGAGCATCGGCCATGGGACCGTGGCGGAGTCTAGGCCGTCATCGGCAAGCACGGAGATGAACGCCCAGCCCAGGCCGAGGCCGAGGAGCATGCCCATGATGGCGCCGAAGAGGGCGATCTGCACCGACTCGACCGTGATCATCGTGCGGATCTGGCGGCGCTGCGTGCCGACTGCTCGCAGCATGCCGATTTCCTGGCGGCGTTCAATAACGCCCAGGGTCAAGGTGTTGACGATGCCGAGGATCGCGATGATCACCGCCAGCGCCAGCAGCGCGTAGAGGATGGTGAGCATCTGGTCGATCAAGCCGGCTGCCTCGCCGGCGAACTCGGCGCCGGTGCGCACCTGCACCACGACGAGGTCCTTGACGGATTCCTCCAGGTTGGTTCGCAGCTCCTCCGTGTCGAAGCCCTCGGCCGCGTTGACGGCGACCATCATGATGTCAAGGCTCGACGGGTCTACAACTTCGGTTGCCACGGACTCGGACAGCGCCAGACGCGGCAGCATCTGGGAGGGCTCATAGGTACCGATGAGCGTCACCTCACTGGTGCGGGTGGGGTCAGGGCCGGTGAGCTCGTAGGTTTGGCCGACCTGCCAGCCCTGCTCCTCCGCCAACGCCGTATCCGCAATGAAGCCCTTCTCGTCGCCCAGCTTGAGGGAACCTTCCGCGACGGTGAGGTTGAGGATGTCGTCGGCGTTGCCACCGATAACCTGGCTGAAAGCCACCTGCGGGCCATAGTTCATTGAGGCTTGGCCATCCACCATGATAGGTGCAGAGCTCATCGCCACAACCTGTCCAGCGCCCTCAGTATCGCGAGCGCGCTGGGCGGTTTCGTTCGGAGTTGGGAAGTTGCCGGTGGTGGGGCCGGTCAGCAGGTAATCGGCGCGAACATCTTCATCGATGACATCGGAGACCGAGGCCTTCATCGTCGCGCCCAGCATGCCGATGGCCGTCACCAGCGCCACGCCGAGCATGAGAGCAAAAGCGGTCGCCGCGGTGCGGCGCGGGTTACGCCCCGAGTTCGTCGCCGCCAACTTGCCCACGGCGCCGAACGGTGCGCCCACGACGCGCCCAATCGACGGCACAATCGGCAGGGAGATTGCCGGACCAGCAAGGAAGAAACCAACAATAAGGTTCAGGGAACCGAGGCCGACGAGGGCGGCGCGAAGGCCCGTCTTGGCGTCGATAAGCACGCCCAACACCGCGAAGGCAATGCCGGCAACGAGCAACAGCGCACCCAGCACCGTACGCACCATCAGGGAGGAACCGGCGGCGGATTCGGTGGTACGCATGGCCTCCACCGGCTTGACTGCACCGGCGCGGCGAGCCGGCGCCCACGCAGAAATCACGGTGACTACCGTGCCCAGAATCAGCGGCACGATGACAGCACTCAGGCTCAAGCCCAAGCCGCCGCCCATCGGCATACCTTGCGTGGTGAACACCGCCTTAATCGCCGCGACAAGCCCCACACCAGCGACAACGCCGACCGCAGAGCCCACGATGCCCACGATGATGGCCTCAGTGACGACCGAACGCGTGATCTGTCCGCGGGAGGCGCCCAGTGCGCGCAGCAGCGCAAATTCCTTCGTGCGCTGGGCGACGATCATAGAGAACGTATTCGCAATGATGAACGTGCCCACGAGCAGTGCAATAAGGCCGAAGGCGATGAGGAAGTAGTTGACGAACTTCAGCGCAGAGGAAATCTGGTCAGAGATTTCCTTGGCCAGCTCTTCACCGGACTCGGCCTCCACCTCAAAGGTTTCGTTGAGGTGATCCACGAGTTCCTCGGCGCTCACTCCCTCAGCGGCGGCGACCTTAAGCTGGGAGGAATCACCGTAGCGTTCGGTGAATCCTTCGTGGTCCATGTGCAGTGTCAGGCTGGCCCCTTGATCCACGGCGGGCTTGACCACACCGACGACCTTCACCTCATCGCGCTGGTCTGGGTGGACTACGAGAATAGTGTCACCGATAGTGATACCGAACTTCTCGGCTGCGGAATCATTGATGACGACTTCACCGGTGCCGTGGGGCTCGGAGCCGTCGACAAGCTCGGCGGGCTCGCCTACAGACTGATCCGCGGAATAATACGGCTGCACGCTCGAGGTGCCGCCGCCGGTCTGAAAAGCCTCGGCGTCCTTGTTGGCAACAACGACGGTCTGGCTGCTCTGCACGTTAACTGCGCGGACCTCCGGATCGTGTGCGATGTCCTCTCGCATCTTGCTATCCAGAACCGGTCCGCCCTCCTTCTGGCTGACCGCGGCATCCACGCCGGTAAAGGCGGTGTCCACGGCGGAGTCGAAGGTATTGGACAACGCGTTGGTGAACATGAAGGAACCGGAAATGAACGCGGTACCCAGCACCACTGCCAACAGCGTCAGGGCAAGGCGCAGCTTGTGCGCCAGAATGTTGCGCACGGATACCGTGCGCATGGAGTTCTTCGTGGCCATGCTTTAGCCCTCGATTTCTGCCATCACAGCGTGGATGGACTCCATAGTCGGGTTGTGTAGTTCGTTGACGAGGCGGCCATCGGCCAAGAACACCACGCGATCGGCATACGACGCGGCCTTGGCATCGTGGGTGACGATGACGACGGTCTGGCCGTCCTTATCCACGGCTGTGCGCAGAATGTCGAGCACCTCGGCGGAGGAGTTGGAGTCGAGGTTGCCGGTGGGCTCATCACCGAAGATGATTTCCGGGCGCGACACCAACGCGCGGGCGCAGGCCACACGCTGCTGCTGGCCACCGGAGAGCTCCGCCGGGCGGTGCTCCAGGCGCTTGGCCAAACCAAGGCGCGTGGTGACCTCATCGAACCACTCCTTGTCAACTTTCTTGCCCGCAATGTCGGTCGGCAGGGTGATGTTTTCTGCCGCGGTCAACGTAGGCACGAGGTTGAAGGACTGGAAAATGAAGCCGAGGCGGTCGCGACGCAGTGCGGTGATGTCCTTATCGCTGAGCTGGGACATGTCGGTGTCACCGATGAAGGCCGAGCCGGACGTCGCGGAGTCCAGACCCGCCATGGTGTGCATGAGAGTGGACTTACCGGAACCAGACGGGCCCATGATGGCGGTGAAGGCGTTGCGCGCAAACTCGACGTTGACGTGGTCCAACGCGGTGACTGCGGTGTCTCCCTGCCCGTATTGCTTAAACAGGTCAACGGCGCGGGCCGCAGCAGTCATCGTTGGGGTGGTCATGGACGTGTTCTCCTTATAGATAGGGAAAGTAACGTCACTACCCTATCTTGCTCAAGGTGAGTTGTGTGACGCATGTGGTCTAAAATATGGGCCATGCGCGCTTCTCTTTCCGCTTTGGAACGCTATGACCGCAGCGCCGTGGCCGCCGCGGCGCAGGTGATGCGCCACTACTCCACCAGCTTTTCCCTGGCCACCCGGCTACTTTCACCCCAGGTGAGAGTGGATATCCGTAACCTGTACGCAATGGTGCGCACGGCCGATGAGATTGTGGACGCGGGGCTTGATCCCGATGATGCCGCCGCGCTTCTCGACGCCTACGAGGCCACCGTCCGCCACTCCCCTTCCCAGCGCTTTCACACCGATCCCATAGTGCATGCGTATGCACTATCAGCTCGGCACTGCGGATTTAAGGACGACCATGTGGCGCAGTTTTTCTCCTCGATGCGCAGCGATCTGACCCGGAGCACCCACACGCAGGAGTCCTTCGAGGACTACATCTGTGGTTCCGCAGAGGTCATTGGGTTGCTGTGCGTGGATGCCTTCTTCTCGGGTGGGCCGCGGCCGGAGGGTGTGGACAACGGCGCTCGGCGCTTAGGCGCTGCCTTTCAGAAGATTAACTTCCTACGAGATCTTCACGAGGACTCGGCAGAGTTGGGTCGGGCGTATTTCCCCTCCCTGCCGGATCCCACACGCTTGGATGAGGAGGCAAAGGCCGCAATTATCGAGGATATTCGCGCAGATCTCGCCGTGGCGCGCACCGCCACGGCGTTGTTGCCGCGCGGCTCACGCATCGGCGTGGCTGCAGCCACGGCGTTGTTCACCGAGCTCACCGACCTGCTCGAGGCCACGCCCGCCGCTGACATCATGGAGACTCGCGTGTCGGTTCCGGCTGCGCGTAAGGCCATCTTGGTGAGCCGAGCTGCAGCAGGAGCGTTGAGGTGAGGGCCGTTGTTATTGGCGCGGGCATTGCGGGCCTCGCCAGTGCGGCGTTGTTGCTGCGTGAGGGGTGGGACGTGGTGGTCGTCGATAAGCAGAGCAGCGTCGGTGGGCGCGCGGGGAAGCTGGAGGTGGACGGCTTCCGCTTCGACACGGGACCATCGTGGTACCTCATGCCGGAGGCCTTCGATGAGTTTTTCCGCGCCTGCGGCACCAGTACTGAGCGCGAGCTGGACCTGGTGGATCTCTCCCCCGCCTATCGCGTGTACAACGAGGACGGGGAGCACCTCGATGTGGAAAGCGGCGTGGACGAGGTCGCGCGGTTGTTTGAGTCCCTTGAACCGGGTGCGGGCGCGCGGGTGCGGACCTATCTGGCGCGGGCCTCCGAGGTGTATGCCATAGCGCTACGCAATTTTCTCTACACCACGTTTTCCCGCCCGACGGAGCTTCTCACGCGGGATGTTCTCAGCCGACTGGGCACGCTCGCGCTGCTGCTCACGCGTTCTCTCGATGGCCTAGTGGCGGCGCGGTTTCAGGACTACCGTTTGCGGCAGATTCTGACCTATCCGGCAGTGTTTCTCTCCACCGAGCCGAAGGCTGCCCCGGCGCTGTATTCGCTGATGAGCCATACCGATTTAGTGGAGGGCGTGCGCTATCCGCAGGGCGGGTTCGCCGCGGTGGTGGAGGCGATTGCGCGGCAGGCAACGGGGGCAAAGTTCCACCTCGGCACGGCGGTGACGGCGATCAACTGCGCCCATGGCCGCGCAACGGGCGTCACGCTTAATGACGGCCACATCATCCCCGCCGATGCCGTTATCTCGGCCGCTGACCTGCACCACACAGAGAACGCTCTGCTCCCGACTTCCGCGCGGACCTACCCCGAGTGCTACTTCGCGCGGCGAAATCCTGGTCTGGGCACGGTCTTAGTCTTTCTGGGCGTGAAAGGCTCTGTCCCGCAGCTTGCGCACCATACGCTGCTGTTCAGCAAAGATTGGACGCCCGACTTCAAAGCCGTCTACCACGGGCCGGAGGCCGCCCGGCCGCTGGGAGCCTCTGAGTCAATTTATGTATCAAAGACATCCGCAACCGATCCGACTGTGGCACCCGCGGGCTATGAGAACCTCTTTATCCTCGTTCCCGTCCCGGCGGACGAATCCTATGGCCATGGCGATGCCTATGGTGCTGAAGAATCTGCCCGAGTAAGTGCCATTGCTAACGCTGCCGTGGCGCAACTGGGGTCCTGGTTGGGGATTGAGGATCTGGAGGGGAGGGTCGTCGTCAAGCGCACGCTCGGTCCTTCGGACTTTGCCGAGCAGTACAATTCCTGGTCCGGCGGCGCCGTGGGACCTGCGCACACGCTACGGCAGTCGGCGTTCTTCCGCGGACGCAACGTGTCGCGCAAGCTCTCTAACCTGTACTACGCCGGAGGCACCACGGTGCCCGGCGTGGGCGTGCCGATGTGTCTCATTTCCGCCCAGAACGTGCTGACACGGATGCGCGAGCAGCGCTAGGCGTCCAGCTCACATCCTACGGGCGTGCCATTTCTCCTCGTCATCACCGTAACGGGGTGGCCGCCGAAAAGGTAGCCGTCATCGAACTCGACGATAATGTGCCCGCGTTGGGGAACCTCAACCGCAACCGGTGTCACTGCGCGGTAGACGTCCTCCACGCTCAGCTCTGGGATGGGAGCATCTATGCCCTCTGCCTGCGCCACATCGGTGCGCCAGCGGTTGGCTGCAGCGAGGGTTTTCTTCGCGGCGAAGCGACGCGCCTTCTCGAGGAAACCGGCGCTCACCACCTTGTTGATGACTTTCAGCTGTGCTTTAAAATTCTTCTTTGTGTCCGCAAGGAGGAGCTCCTCCCCTTCATACACGATGCCGATATCCACTCCGAGGTCCTCGGCCCGCCCGTCGAACGTGTTCGACCCGCGATCGAGCACCAATGGCCCGTGGTCGGAGTTGAGGATGACCGGAGCCGCGAGCTTGGCCACCAAGGCGTCCATAGCAGGATCCGCGATAGTAGGAAGAATCTCCCAAATATCGACATAATGCTGCTGACTTCTCTCATGGAAATGGCGTGCTCCCCGCGCGCGGTACACGGTGAAAGGCTCTAAATCAGCGAGCTCCCGCGGATCCCATATCGTTTTTCCTCCGGAGGTCTGAAAAAGCTGTGGGTAGCGCACGTCGATGTCACCAGTAATCAGCTCTCCATCCGGCAAGAACCGGAGGGCGAGACCGCCCATGCTCAATAGCTGAATGTGCGTCCTATCTTCGGAGTAAGGTGATTCGCTTTCTGACCTCTGCGGGGCTGTAGGGGCGATGAATAAGAACTCCGCTGCCTCATTGGTGAGAGTTGCCTGAAGGATCTCATCGTCGGGAAAATCACGGTAGAGCGACAGCATGTGAGCAATACTAACGCCGTCACGGTTCTAGCGTAGTCTGAGGGGGTTGGACGTCGAGAAGAAAGGCGCTGGGCAATGGCAGATACAACTGAGCAGGCCAGCGAAGTCGTCGAGGCCTGGCTGAAGCAGGACGATGCCATCGACCCGAAGAAAGCACCAAAGTTGCAGAAGCTTCTCGCCGAGGTACCTCGGCAGGAACTGATTGCCATCGTGGAACGCCAAAATGCTGTGCGCGCCGCGTTGGCGCTGCGCCTGCTGCCGCGAGCACAGTCCATTGCGGTTTTCGACGCACTCGACGCCAAGCACCAGGCCGACATCATCGACGAGTTGGGCAACGCAGACGTCTACGAATTCTTCGACGAACTCGACCCGGAGGACCGAGTAGCGCTCCTCGACGAACTCCCAGCAGAAATTGCTGACCGTCTCCTGCGCTCACTGACACAGTCCAAGCGGGACGTCACGGGTGTGGTTCTGGGGTACACGAAAGGTTCGGTGGGCCGCCGAATGTCGCCGGAAGTCCCCGAGATTCTGCCGTCTATGACCGTTGATGATGCCCTGACCACCCTGCGTGATACCGCCGATGAGTTGGAAACCATCTACACCATTCCGGTTACGCGATCTGACCGCCGATTGGTCGGTGTCGTCAGCTTGCGCGAAATCTTCGTTGCGCAATCAGGTGTTCTGATCGACTCCATCATGCAGGATCCGATCTACGCCCATGCCAGCGATGACGCCGAGGAAACCGTGCGCTGGTTCCTGCCCCTGGATATCCTCGCGCTGCCCATCGTCGATGACTCACACCGCTTGGTGGGTCTGCTCACGTGGGACGATGCCACGGACATCGTTGAGGAGGCTGATAGTGAGGACTCCGCACGCGCCGGTGGTACTGAGGCTCTGCAGCAGCCTTATCTCTCCACGCCTTTGCTCAAGCTGGTGCGCTCGCGCATCGTATGGCTACTGGTGTTGGCGGTTTCGGCTTTGCTCACGGTGCAGGTACTCGACTCTTTCGAGGGAACTCTGGCGAAGGCCGTCGTGTTGTCTCTGTTTATCCCGCTATTGACAGGAACCGGCGGTAATACGGGAAACCAGGCAGCAACGACGGTAACCCGTGCGCTGGCGCTTGGCGACGTCCGCACGCGCGACCTCATCGCCGTCATGTGGCGCGAGTTACGCGTCGGCATGTTACTCGGCGCCGTCCTCGGATCAGCAGGACTGGTGCTCGCCACCCTGGTCTACGGACTCGACATCGGAATCGTGATCGGTTCGACCCTCTTTCTCATCTGCTCTATTTCAGCAACAGTCGGCGGTCTTATGCCCATCGTTGCCAAGACCGTGGGTGCGGACCCGGCAGTCTTTTCTAACCCGTTTATTTCCACGTTCTGCGATGCGACGGGCCTGATTATCTACTTCCTCATCGCAAAATCAGTTCTGGGGATCTAGTCCACTTTGGGGAGAATACCCCGGCTAACCGGCGGGCCCCGCTAAGCCTCACAAACTTAGCTCACATGTCACAACCGCACTACGAACCCGCCTTCGGAACCCCGACCGAACGATTCGAACACGCCGTACGCCTCACGTTCCACTCGCATTTGTACTAACCGCCTACTCCAGAATGACCGCTCCGGAAGTACCCCGGCAGCACCAGTTTTTCCTAGTCGCGTCAGGGTTCGGCGATGTTTTTGGCGGCGTAGTGGTCGTTGACGTTGTAGCGAGCTAGGTATTGGGTGTGGGCGCGGCACTGGGGATGTGTGGGTACTGCTGCCGGCGTGCGGCCTTATGGGGTAAGCGCGCGCCCTGCTGGGTGGGCGGGTGCTGTGGTCGTGCGGTCTGTGGTGGGGTTGCACATGTCCAGACCTGGAAGGCGACTCATTAAGCGTGCTGTCAAGGGGTGAATGCGCCACTTCGACCGGGAGGTAGTTGTGACTCGTTGGACTCCGAAGGATGTTAAAGATGCTGCTATTGAGCGAGTGGCTGCAGGCGAGGCAGTTAGCCTGGTCGCGCGTGATGTGGGTGTGGGTCCCGATACACTATCCTAGGATAGGCACGAGAAGGAGGTTATGTTAATGAGACGCATGATGGCACGGATAGGGTTCACTAGTATTGTCTCCCTATCACTCTCCTCTTGTAGTTTTGATGACCCATTGGCTTCTCATCTCGCGTCCCTAGGACGATCGGGACATGCAATCCCCGTTACTGAGTCCATCACACTGGAGGAACTCTACGGACCAGAGTGGACTGAGTTTTCGCTCGTGTGCCCATACACTCCGTATCAAACAGTCAAAGAAACACTTATGGTTGATGATCCCCCTGTTCCAGAACACGGCTTCGACGATCACGAAAACTTCCTCTTTCTTAGAGGAAAGGGCGACAGCGAACAATGGGTGAGGTTCTCTCGACAGGCTCTCGATCTGTGTTCTCCATCAAGTCCGCCTTCTGTAATCATGGAGTCAACGACAGTTGCTCTCAGTTTTTCTCTGGATAATCCGGGTAGTGCTTGGATTCTAACCGGCTTGAACAAGTAGTCATATGGGCTCGCTGCTCCTGGGCAGTATCGGGGACACTCAGATTGGGATTAGCGTGCACGCGACGACCGATGCAGCATCCTGTTTAATAAAGCACTTATAGAAAATATTTTCTAGTGATTGCGCATGCGCGTCCACCACTAAGGAAAGACTGGTACCCATGAAACCAATCAATGGTCTACTCGCTACTCACGGTGTGCCTGTTTATGATCCTGACGATGCAACCTTAAGTAGTGGCAAGCACGCCCAGGCGATCATCATCGCGGCCCCTCTGCTCGCAGCTGCGGAATCATCTATGTGTCCAGACGTGGAAGGTACCGACCTACAGGTCGCGATATCCCGGTGTTTTCGGTGAGTGTTGCGCTAGCTGGCGACCCATTGCTTTTGACTTTTCGGTTCGATAGCCTAGGAATCCCCTATACTTCCCTATCCGAAAGGACCTGACACGATGAAGAAGCCCCTAGCTATCATCGGCGCCGCCGCACTCCTTGTGACAGCAGCCCCCACCGCGAACGCTGAAGACAGCACAGCGCACAACACCAACCAGGGCTCGACCACCGATCTCAATGAGATCGTCGTCGACTCCCCCATTTACGGCATCATCGCTATCCCAGTCACGCTCTCATCTATCGCGCTGTCGTTCCTTGGTATTCCTCAGTGCGGTTTGCATGACACCCGCGGATGCAAGAAGGGTTAAGCGCCTAAGCCCAACCTCCAACTTTTACCTCAAAACATAACGCCCGCCAGCCCAACATTCTTGGGTTGGCGGGTATACAATTGCCGCGCATTAAGACTTCTCCCGGCAAAGCCCTAGGCGTAACCTGATTCCTGTTTACGGTGGCGGCTGGCTTTTGTATGTGTCCAGACGTGGAAGTGCAGACCTGCAGGTGGTGGCGTGCCGGGGCTGTTGGGTGGGTCTTTCGCCAGCTGGGCGTGTCGCCTTTTAGGTCTGTACTTTTACATCGGCGGGGTTGATGAAGTGTCCCGGCGTGGGTGCGGTGGGTTTGTGGAAAACCGGAAGAGACCGTTGAAGCGGTGTTGCTTCAACGGTCCCTTTTCGTTGTATTGAGTTGTTTGTTGTTGTTTGGTGTCGGCGGTTTCTTACTCTCCCACAACCTCCCGGTTGCAGTACCATCAGCGCGGGCAGGCTTAGCTTCCGGGTTCGGAATGGGTCCGGGCGTTTCCCTGCTGCTATAGGCCACCGACAAACACTTAGAGCACACCTAGTCTGGTCGTGTGTGTTGTGTCAGATACTGTGTAGTGGACGCGAGCGACAGTGTGAATCGTGTCTTCGTGTTTGTGTTTATTCCCCAAACCCTGATGTTTAAAGGGTTTGGTGTGTTTGTTTTGGTCTATTAGTA
>NZ_KV788256.1:633-4678 GCF_001807225.1 Corynebacterium sp. HMSC05E07 | reverse complement strand
TGAGGCTGATGAGGCTTTGGTTGCTTATGATGATGCATCCGATGTCGATGCTCTGACTGAGGAGATCGCGTCGGTGGAAACACCTATCGATGAGGCTCCTGCATCTGCATCTGATTCAGCACCTGCGTCTGATTCTGCGTCTGCTTCTGGTGGGGAAGCTTCTGAAGCTTCCGAAGCTGTGGAGAAGCCGGAGGGTTCTAAGGATCCGGTGAGTGTTGTTCGTGATGGTGATATTGACACTGTGACGATTGATGACCGGGACACTAAGGCATGGCGTGATAGTGAAACCGGCATGGAGAAGGTCTCTGATGATGCTCTCTATGGTATTTCTCGTGAGTCCGATGCTGGTATTGATGAGATTGTTGAGGTTGAGGCTGACGGCATCGTCGTTGATGAGAAGTCGTATGGCTTCATCCATGATGATGAGGACGAGCTGGATAAGATCGTTATTGATTACTACGGTTTGAAGACCGCTCCGCCGGAGATGCTGACTTTGAAGGTTAAGTCTTCCAAGGAGGGTGAGTACTCCATCCTGGATAAGGATGATATTCCGGCTAAGGCTGATGTGCAGGATGCTGGTTTCCTACCGGATCCTTCTGCTGAAAAGCAGGAAAAGATTGACAAGGTCAACAAAGAAAACCGCGCAGCAGACACCCAAACCGGTAGCCGCGAGGTCGAACTTAAAAAAGATGTTGAGGTGCTTGACCCTTCTGGGGCTCGTCCAACCTTTGTTCTCAGCGTAGGTGGTTCTCCCGATAATCGAACCACTCTGTATGCGAATAAAATCCTGCTGGAATACATGCCTAAGAGCATGGCAGCGAATAACAAGGTTACTAATGGACTAGCTGACTCGAACCGGACAGTGGAAATCTCTAAGGGAAGCACTACCTGTAGGCTTCAAGACAGCGATGGTGCTTATTACCGTGAGACCACCACGGGCAAGACGAACTATCTTGAAATCGATATGAGCAAGTGCAACGCAGTCACTGGCACGCGCAAGGCAATCGATTTTTGGGAAGCCGGATCGGACCAAATTAAGGTTAAGGTTTATTCTAATCTGAACGGCACCGATGCTGACTTCGACTTCTCTGCCCGGCTCTGGGCCTCCACCGAACGTGGAGATTCCATTGTCAACCATGAGAACGAAACTCAGCTCATCGAAACCACCGATTTCGTAGATACCCCGCAGCCTGCACCGGGCTTCGATGTCGCGTTGCAGACCTTGGTCCTCGGACCTGATCGCCCGTACCGCGACCTCTACCTTGGAAAGATCTATATCTACGATCCGGATAAGCAGCTTGACAAAGGGTTGAATTCTGTCAAGGTACAGAAGGGGCCCCACGTTTCCAATACAACCGTTCCAGCAAAGAGGCTGACGGGCGATAAGCAGGATTACATCGAGATCGACGTTAGCGGTCTAAGCACGGCAGAGGCGAAGAAGTTCGCCGTGTGGGAGGGCTCCCGCAACCGTGTTATTGCCCACTTTAACGGTGTTGGTGCAGTAGACCCATCTCGTCTGGACATGCGCGTATATGCTTCCCCAGTTCAAGGACAAACGGCAAAGGACGTAGATCTTCAGGCGTCTGCATTCGCGGATGTGAAAGAGCAGGAGACTAACGCCGAAAACCTCACCACAAATGTTAAACCTGTGGACGGCGCTAATGGTCGCGACTTTAACGTAACCTTCACTAGGGATTTCCCCATCGGAGGAACACTTGGGGACGAGGTCACTGCACGCCTAGATCACGTCAACGGTACCTATTTGGATAATGACGTTATGGTCCCTACCTTGAAGGTTTTGGACGCTGACGGCAATCCTATTAAGGAGCTGGAAGGAAAGGCATACGACCGTTACCGCCTCGCTACAGATAAAGCAGGTAACGACTGGGGTGGATTGACCTTCGACGGCCTCGAAGGCGTTAAGGTTCCAAGCGGCGGAAAGATTGTCGTGGAAATGGGCTTCCGTCAAAAGCCGGGATCCCCTATTAAGGACCGCGAACACCGCCTTCCTCTGGGACCAGGTGAAGTAGTCGTTGACTTGGCAAAGACTGACGACCATTTCGAGCTAGTTAAAGGCGAAGGCGAGGACGCTATTGAAGCTCGCGCCGAAGCAACTAAGCGTGATGATGAAGCCTTCGAGGATGTCATTACCATCGGATCTCGCTCCAAGTTCAGCGGTGCAAAGGTTACAGTCGATGCCCCGAACAGCATCTTGACTGGGGAAGCTTACTCGTTTCAGATTAGTGGCGAGAACAATACCGGTCTTGAGCAGGGATACTCCCTGAAGAAGACCGTAATCTCGGCGGATAAGAATAAGGTCGTTTACGAGGTCTACCCTGTGGACGAAGCTGGAAATCGTGCAACTGCACTCGTAGAGGAAGGTACCAAGTTTACCGTTTCGTCTGCGTTCAGCCGCACTCCAGAGACAGTAACGACCACTGTTGAGCTGTCCGGAAAGAAGCTGAAGAAGGCCGCCGAAAAGACTTGGACTGAGGGAACTGGTGGAGACATTAACCTTTACCCTGTATTCCGTCTTCATCCTTTGATTATGACCAACTCGGCCGAACACGGTTTCAACGGCTCTCCAGGTCCGTTCGTCTTGAAGAATGAAAAGGGTCAGGTCGTTTCCTACGGTGGTCTGTGTATCCAGCCAAACTTGGGATATCCGGATACCTCTGAACCAGTACGTGAAAATTGGGAGCTATTCCCGTCGGATTACAGCCCGGTAAGCGAGAACCCAATTTCCTTGGAGAACCAGGGGGCACTCGGTTACTTGGTTAAGCAGCTGAACTCTGCCGGTGGTGGCAACGCCAGCAAAGCTCGTCAGCAAATCATCAATAATGCCGAGCGTATTGCTCGAGAGGCTGGAGTCAAGGATGCGGCCGGGCGTTACTACACGGGTGCGCAAGCGTACGCCGTTGTATATGGTGCAGTTCTGAACCTCCTTGGTTACAACAACGACAACTTGGATGAAATCTTCAGTCAGTACACCTCTGCGGAAAACCCTAAGCGCCACGAGATCATTGACAAGGGTGCGGTTATTGCTAAGTACGTCCTAAGCAATGATGATTTGGAGAAGTCTACGGACTACCAAATTGTGCGATTTAAGAGCGCTAATGCTCAACCGTGGCAGATGGTGCTTGTCCCAGGTGGCGGAGGAAAAGGTAACTCCCGCATGAGTACTACCGCCGCTCTTGATGGTGACAAGGACCCTGCAAAGGTTGACTACGGCGAGTGGCGTAATACTCGCGTCAATATTGAAAACGTAGATAAGGCCTACGACCGTATCGATTACGTTGGTCTGACTGCTGGTGACTACAAGCTCAAGACGGAACTGGTTCGGGTCGATGCGGACAAGTCCGAGCACGTCATCTACTCCAAGGAGTCTGATGCTAAGGCCGAGTCCTCTGCTCAAAGCTCTTGGTACGTCAAGGTTGACCTGAGCGATGAAAAGATCAGTGAGGAATGGAAAGCAGGCTCCCGATACGTCTTCAAGGAAACCGTCAAGGATTCCAAGGGCAACGTGATCGTGGAGCACGTAAGCGCTGACGATGAGGCACAGAGTTTCTGGATTGAAGAAAAGCCTCAGCTTAAGGGCGCCAACTTCACCTTCACCAAGGTTTCTGCAGACAACCATGAAGACAAGCTGGAAAAGGCATCCTTCGTAATTGCTGATAACAAGGAGATGGAAGGTGCGAAGTCGGTCTCGAAGGCCGAGAACGATTCGACCACCTTCACTGTTGAGAACCTTGAGGTTGGCAAGCAATACTGGATTGCAGAGACTAGGGCTCCGCAGGGTGATGCAGGTAAGAATTACCAGCTACTGCCAAAGCCGATTAGCTTCAAGATCGACAATGATGGGAAGCTGAAGTTCTGGTCCGCTGGCGAGTGGACTACGGGTGATGCCTTCCCATTCGTCGACCCGAAGTCGACGACCGATAAGACGACCGGCAAGATTCATGCCACCGCGAATATCGCTAACGTCTGGATTGGTGACCTGCCTAAGACTGGTGGCAACGGTATTGCGCCGTGGCTGCTGTTGGGT
>NZ_KV788256.1:0-613 GCF_001807225.1 Corynebacterium sp. HMSC05E07 | reverse complement strand
TAACCGTCGTCGCGCATAGTTGCTAGGCCGGTGGCTGGCAGCGTGAGCTGCTAGTGCATACGGTGTACTGCTTGTGTCCCCTGGCTCCTGATGGAGCTGGGGGCCACAGGCGTTTTCTGTTTCTGGTGAGTGGAGGGGTGCGGGGATTGGGGATGGGGCGTCGGAAAGCGCAGCGCATTGATGGGGGACTGACGACGTTCCTGCTCAGAGAGATATCGACTCAGCTTTTTCTTGGCCAAAGAGCGTGAGTACCGCGTTCCCACCAAGTACTAATTGCGCAAGTAGCAAATTTTCAAGACTTTTGCTTGAAACAACCTTAAAAAATGCTGGCGTCTGAGTTGAGTCCTGAAAGAAACTTAGATAATATTTGAAGGAGTCGCATAGGTTATGGGCAAATTGTTAAGAATCATGCCTAAGTCCCTTATGGATCCGTGGTTCTTGGTTGCTCGCTAGCCCTTTACTGCTAACCGATGCGAGCAGACTATCTCTTAACAAAGAAAAAGTTTATGAAAAAACATTATTCCCTTTCTTCCTCGGTGTTTGTGGTTGCGTTGTGTGCTGGTCTTGCCAGTCCACTCGCTGTTGCGGATGAGCGTGTGATTTCCGGTAATGA
>NZ_KV788255.1:237-34641 GCF_001807225.1 Corynebacterium sp. HMSC05E07 | reverse complement strand
ATCAACGCACTCTAAAACCGGAAGGGCCGCGTTAGCGGATGAAACAGCACCTTCGATGAAGGCTTGCAGTCGTAGTAGAAGATTCTATAGAGACTGCTTCCGGACTCCCGTATGTGCCTATGGCAATACCCTAAAAGTTTGTTTGCTCGATCTCGCGGATTTTTCTCGCCGAAGAGAACTCGCGCACGGTGTCTGTAAAACCCTCCGTCTACCAATATGGCCGTGACAATTGGTCGCCGAGGGAAATCATTAGCCGATTTCCCTGAAGAGTGCTTTCCCATTTTAACCTTCTGAAGAACTAGTTGGGGCCCAGTCATCGGCGCTCTCCTTATCGGTGGAGGGTCAACGGCTAGGCCCAGTAAGTCGATAATATCACAGGTTCCCTCGTCAAAGTCAATATTCGTTCCGTCCTGTGGTTCGACGAGATGCTCAAAGAATGCTCTACGACATGGGAGCGAGGCTGTCGGGGAGCGAGAACGGTCAGTCCATATTAAAATTCCGGGGGATATAACTGCTCCATTAATGGACGGTAAAACAGCCAGACTTCAGCGCATCGAGAAGACCGGCGTGCTCGTAACTTATCGATCGACCTGGCTCGAAGCTGACATCACATCACAAGTCAATCCTGACCAAGCCTGACCTCGCTCGAGCCATAAGGCATTAGTGTTGAGAAATGAACGATAGGTGGTGCCGAGAATGGTGACGCCGCAGCCTGTAGTGGAGAGCATGGCGCCATAAGAGGTCAATCTCGCCGTGCTGATCGGAGCCTTTAGAGGGATAAACTACGTACAAGTAGGCCGGATGAGGGATAGATGAAGGTCACGAGTGTTCCCAAACGAACGCTACCGCACGCAAAGAATCCTTTCACCCTTTGCAGGTCAGGGCTAATTAACAAAAGTGTGTCTGATTCCAGTCGTTGATCCTGTCCAGGGTTAAGACCAATGCGCCGTACTTGGTGCACGCCAGTCCCTGGGCGCGGTGGGAACGAGTGCCGATAAAGCCCTGGTAAGATCATTTGATGTCGCCTTAAAGCGTAAATTCCTGCGTAACCGGAAAGTCTTTGAGAATCCCCATCACCTGCCGCCAAGAATTCTCCCGAAAGTGCTTGCGCTACAACTCGCGCAGACGACACTCCTACTGCAATCTTCTAGCCTCCCCGGATGACTTCGAAGCACTCACATTAGCTACGCTATCCCAAAACATAGCTAGCCGCCGACATGTCTACTTTCCGGGGTTCAGGCCCGCCATCGTGAGGGCTTCTTCGACCAACTCCGTGCGCATGTGGTCAGCGACCGCGAAACCGGTCAACTGCCGCCAATAGCAGTCGATGACGGTTGCCAGGTACATATTCGACCCGTCCGCGATCGGCAGGTACGTGATATCGCCGACGTAGATGGTGTTCGGCTTCTCCGCGGTGAACCGGCGTTTCAGCAGGTCGGGCAACTTCGGAGCCCGTTTCGCAGACACGGTGGTTATCACCCGGCGTTTTTGGTGTAGCCGAACAGGCCCATCTGGCGCATCAACCTGGCAATGCGCTTGTGATTGAAAAGGTCGTCGTTGGCTGGATCGGAGTTAATGGCCGCCGTCACGCGTTTCGCCCCGTAACAGCCGTTCTCGGCCGTGAACACGGCCTTGATCCTCGCTCCCAGCACCGCGTCGTCAAGGGCGCGTCGCCGGCGGGCAGGAGCAGCAGATTTCCATTTGTAATACGAGGACCGGTTGATCTTTAAAAACCTCACATAACCGCTTGACCTCGTAGAGGCCTCGGTTGTCATCAACGAACCGGAAGCGGTTTATCAGTTCGTCTCTTCCGCAAAATATTTGGCCGCCTTGCGGAGGATCTCTCGCTCCTCCCGGAGCTTGGCGTTTTCGCGTTCCAGCACGCGGATGCGTTCGGCGTCGGAGAGTCCTTCAGCAGGCGTGCGTGCGCTGTTGGCTGCGGCAATGGGGCTGGCGACTTTTTCACCGTTGGCGTTGGTTTTGGTGCCGGTGCCGAAGGCGTCGAGCCAGGTGCGCAGGGAGTTGCGGTTGACCCCGAGATCGGAGGCGATCGCGTTGAGCGTTGCTCCGGGGGTCGACTCGTACAACGAGACTGCGTCGCGCTTGAACTGCTCGGTGTAGGTCTTGCGTGGCATGGTGGAAAGGTACCTCACTTCCCCAGCGAGATGCTGGTTTCAGCGTGTCCACCACCAGGGGGTCAGGTCCGGTCAGACTTCCAGGCGCGGCGCACGAGGTCCGCGGAGCTTGCGCCTAGGGCTCCGGCCCAAGCGGTGGCCAGTCTCTTATGCTTCGAGCGGAAGAAGAGGCCGCTCCAGCCGGCGTTCAATGCGAGGTTCGCACCGAGAGCCGCGGCATGCTTGCGCGCTTGGAAAGGCCATCCGCCTTATCCCAAGGAACGGCACGGACTACTCCGTTTCCTTGCCCGCAGCGTCTTGGCGTAGGGCTTCCAATTGCTCTTGCGGAATCGAGGGTGCTGACACGCCAAACTTAGGCGCTAGGTTTTGCAATTCGTAATTGACCACAGCAACGAGCTCATCAAGCTTGTAGCCCAAGAGAAGCTGAGCCAATTCTTCCGGCGTTAACTCTTTATGTTCCGGCTTTGGCCAGTTACCACGCAGGGCCAGCGCCAACTTCGCGCGCTCCGGCACGTCAACATCAATGCGAACTTCAAGCACCAGAGTCTCACGAGTCTGACCTTGCGAAACCTGGAAAGATACTTGGCCTTTCGTTTGCACTACATCCTTCGACTGTTGTTCCCCGATGCGCTGCCCCTCAGCACGAAGCAACTGCCACGTCGCATAGCCAGCCCGTTGTTCTTTAGACAAGAGTCCCCTCCATTGTGTAGTCCATCTGCTGCAGTACTCCTGTTTCAGCGGACTCTACCGGGGCAGCGAATACAAAGTCCGTTCCCAGCTGACCACGGCCAGCCTCTGGGAATTGTTCGTGAGCCTCATTCGCGTTTGCCAAAGCGGTAATCCGCCGAGCAATTTCTTCTTTAAGCTCGGCATAGGGAGCACTTCCGTGCTGGATACGACCATCTACTACAACGTGCGCCACATACGCTTCAACGGCGTTTGCGTACGCTCGAATCATCTTCATTGTGTGGTTCTTCTTCCCAAGTCCCACCAATGATTCAAACTTGGTGACAACAGAGCGGTCGACACCCATGCGCGATGCCACCTCGCTTTGCGTCATGCCTCGCAGCTTTCGAAACTCCACGAGTTGCTCAATGAGGTCCATTTGCGACCCGATGAGGTCCCCGGGCAACGCATCCTTCGGCTTGATCGTTAACTTCGCCATTATCAATTCACCCCTGCTTTCCTATGTTCCATCCCATCATAAGCTATGTGCATTTTAATGCACATCCCTATTTCGGCGGCCATGGCCGAAAAGTGACCCGATTTTTCTGACACCATTGCTTACCTAGACGCATAGCCAGCAAAATGTCTCGATCCTGCGCCTCGTTAGTCTTACGAACCCCCTGACGCGTGTTATCAAAGATCCGCTTTTCTTTACACAAGCTCACAAGCATCTGGTGGGCCGGTTCACCCGGCCTCGAAGAAATATCGAGGAAGTACAGTCGAAAATGACGGTCCTCGCCATTTCCACCAGTTCCCCACCCTTTCAACTCGCCTAACCATGGCGGGTTCAGAATTTCATTGAGAACCCTCCTGCCCGATGGCTCCACCAATGCAACGTCATCCTCTCGGGCACCACGTTCGCCCCAACGCAGCAAAAGTTGTTGCATCTCGAGAAAAGCATCTTCATCGATACCCTCAAGATTCTGGAACTCATCCAACGCCCCCGGCAGAAACTCCCAACGCGTCAGCCCCTCGTCCGCATTGACTGCCGGCAGATACACGTGAGGCATCTCCGGAAACTCGAAATCATCCACTAGTTCCTCCCGAACTCCCCTACGCAGATATGCCCTTCAAATCTCACCTTCCGCCGTGACAAGCTCCAGCCGTGCCTGCACAGCGGTATCGTTATTCATGTTTTCTCCTGACCCCGGCACGCGTCGGCGAGTGCGATGTTGTCAATACTTTCGACAGTACGCGATTACACTAAATTATGACCTCCCGCGTCGAGCCTCTCTTTGATTTCCCCACTGTGAAAGGCCTTCATGCCGCACGTCGATGCCACCGCCCACGCCTGCCGATTCTCTGGCGGGTAGTTCTACCTGCAATCTTGGGTGCCATCGGACTGTTCTTTTCCTCCCAGGCGCCGGCTGGTTCGGTAGGCCTCTACATCGCCGTGACCGCCACCATGGGCATTCCCCCTACTGCTCGTGGCATCCGTACTCATCGGCGGCATCGCCGCACTCGAAGCCCGCCGCGCCGGCAACCTCATCTCCTCCACCTTGTCTGGAGCATAGGCATGGCGTACCCGCTGCCACTGTTTATCGACTAGGCAGGCGCGACAAGAAAGGGCACATGCTTGGCGACGCCGCGCAAATGTCCTCTCCTTAACAGTTACTGATTAGCTAGTTTTCACAAGCTACGCCGTCACCATCACGATCGAGATCGGAGCTGTAGCCAGGGTCTCCCGCATAGATCGGGGCTGCACCAGCAGCACGTACTGCAGCGCAATTTGCATAGTACGCAGCAGCTGGCGCCGGCGCCGGAGCCTGCTGTTCCTCAACAACTGGCACTTCCGGTGCCGGCTGTTCAACGTAGGCATCTACATCAGGATCTACATCGGCATCGACGTCTGCTGGCGGCGCCATGAATCCTGCTTGCTGGTGGGCGGTTTCTTCCGTTACCTGAGCCGGACTTACTTCCGGTTCCGTCGGCAATGGGATTTCTTCAGAAGGCTGGACAGAAGAAGTCGAGGAAGTAGCCGAGCTAGAGGAGGAAGTGGTGGTTTGCGATGTCGTCGCCGTTGTTGTTGGCTCCGACGTAGGCTGAAAATCTGAGTCGGCTCCGCCGCAGCCTACAAGTAGTGCGGCAGCGCCCAGAGTAGTTACCATCAAACCAAGAGAGCGAGACATCGGGAGAACCTCCGAAAGAGAAGAATTAAGACTGCTTCATATTACAAAGGTTCACCCTGTGTGCTGGCACTTTGTGATGAGATTCCCCAAAGAGGGGGCCACCGGGGCTCAAACCCGGGACCAGCGGATTAAAAGTCCGCGGCCCAAACCGACTGAGCTATAGCCTCTATTTACACTAGACGGTGCGCTTTTCGAATACATGCACGGTTTAAGACACCCCCAAGCGACCCTTAAACTGCCTGCCCGTTATAAAATCCCAGAATTGAATCCCCCGTCTTAAGGCATTGTTTAAGCCGAATTGAAGCTTGTCAATGGCCCAAGGGCGCCACGTTCGACCTCCGATCAGACTGGCAAAAGGAGAGATATCGAGCCACGTATCTCGCTAGAGATACAGCGATTGTCGCATTCCGAAATGAAGCGCAGTCAAAACACCACCCTTTCGCTGTATTGAATCGCTAAACTAATTTTAACAAATTGTCCACCCACGCCAACCAAGGATTAGGCGACATGCTGAACGCTTTAGATGTAGGGAAAATTCACTGCTTCGCTCCGGATGCGACGCTTAATCACCTCAGGCCGAACAGCTTCATCTTTGCTCCAAACGGATCCGGAAAAACGTCTATTACCCGGTTCTTAGCAAACCTCTCCAGCTCTCCCGATTCGGCCCACTGGAGCGGCGAACCAAAGACTCTTCGAATCTTTAATTCCGATTACCAAAGGGAGACATTTGCGACTTCTGAGCTCAACGGGGTGTTCCTACTTGGACGCAACAGCATTGAATTGGACCAGCAGATCAGCCAGGCCCGTAGCGACCTAAGAAAGGCCGAAGATCGCAAAACCCAACACACAAATACCCTAGCCACAAAAGAAAAGGAGCTCAAGGATCTCAAAGCGGCAACTCAAGCATCACTTAAAGATTTACGAAATACTCTGCCAAAATCGATCCGTGACAATTGGAGAGGAAGTAAACGGGTAGACCGCCTCTGGGCAAATTCACTAGACGCGTACACCGCGGAACAGACCGAACCGTCATGGACAGATTTGGCTGAAAAGGCGGAATTGCTGTTCGATTCCAACGCTTTACCCTTCACGATTCCTCCGAGGCCTGGGCCATGGTCGGATGACGCAAGCAACCTCGAGATGTTCACCGAACTCCTAGATCTACTTCGGAAACCTCTCATACCAGCTAAAGAAGTCCCGTTTATGCAGATAATTAAGGATTTCGATCTATCAGACTGGGTGGCAACAGGGTCGAACTACGTGAATCAAATGCATCTATCGGGAGAGGATCGGTGTCCTTTCTGTCAGCAAGCACTTCCGGAAGGTTTCGAACTGATCCTCGATCAGGTTTTCGACACCCACTACACCACTAGTAAACGGAAACTCACAGACCTCCAACGAGAAATCACTGCACTCTCACAGAGCATTTCGGAATATATCGATACGCACAGCGCCTCTTTCGCTTCCGTGGGAGAAAGTAGCGAATACCAATCCCGATGTGCTTCCTTGACCGGTGCGCTAGCTGACCTAATCTCGCTCGTTGACCAGAAAATTCTCGAACCCAGCCGTCCTTTAGAGGCAGTCGACCCCCGCCCGGTCATTACTTTATTCTTGGAATCCGTCGAAGAACGTATCGATCAAATGGAACGACAGAACACTCTCCTCTCGAGGCGCAGAACGGAACAAGATACTTGGCTCGACGAAGTATGGGCCGGCTTCGCGAACGGAACTGCGTTCGAGACGCTGAAGGCCTTTCACACAAAATCGGCACCGCTCGAAAAGGCAATTGGCAAACTCACCGAAAGCATCCGACAGGACAAAGCTACGGTTGGGACACGGGCAACGGAGTTGCGCAAGCTGGAAGCACGAACAGTTTCGAGCGAATCAACTATCGCCAAAATCAACAGCATGCTCGAGCGCTGCCAATTTCACAGCTTTCGGCTCGATAGATCGGATTCGAAACAAGATGGCTATACCGTCGTACGTGTCGATGGATCCAGAGCGGATCCACTAACTCTCAGCGAAGGAGAGCGCACTTTTATTACCTTCTTATACTTCTATCAGTCCCTTTCCGCTGTCGCGACCGACGATCAAACAGAAAGACTGGTGGCCGTTATCGACGATCCAATCTCCAGTTTGGATTATTCGATTATGTTCGTGGTTTCAAGCCTAATCCGGTCCCTGCTTGGGAAGATTCGATCAGGGACTCATCCCCGATTGGATCAAGCGATAGTGTTAACTCACAATCCGCGCTTCCATAACGAAGTCGCTTATCGTCTCGACCGCTGTGGCCCCCAAGCCGTCAGCCACCATAAGATTAAGAAGCTGGCACCACAGCCAAACCAGATCGAATATTTTGCCGATACGAATCCAGTCCGCACCTCGTACCAAGAATTGTGGGCGGAAGTTGCAAATCTAGAGGGCAAGGAACAAACTACCCCCGGGTGGCTCCCCAACATACTTCGTCGAATTCTTGAGAGTTATTTCACGACGCTCGGCGGTGAGGATAACTTGTATGATCTAGCTAATGGCTGGACGCACGACGAAAAGATAGTCCATCATTCTTTGACAGCGTGGTCGCATAGTGGCTCGCATGACGTCATTATGTCCGATGACTTCAACATCGCTTCCGAATCCTGCAAAGTTTGGCTCGACGCCTTTAAAGCAATATTCGAAAAGACGGGGCATCAAGAACACTACAAGATGATGATGAGTAGATCTGTACGGCCCGAAGCGGTCGAGAGGTAGCGTTGAGGAATGCTGGGGATTTTTCATGGCGTGCGATTTCCCCAACCCCTTACTCCACGGCAACCCCGGCAATAAACCCGCCGGCACACTCCCTCACAAGCCACCCGGTCCCCGCCGCCGGACGTGCGAACAACAGCAGCTCAACCGCCATCACGCCCGCGCTCCCCAGGGGCGTCAGCCCGAGCGTGTTCAGCAGCGCGCGGTCCCGGCGACGCCTTCGCCAGAAGAGGAAGACGGTGTTGGAAATGCCCACCAGCGCGATGACGAGGGCGATGAGGCTCATCACCCGGGTGATCGAGAGCAGGCGCTCGACCATGGCGCCGGTGACGGCGCGGCGGCTGAATGACTCGGTCGTCGTCACCGGCACGTCGGCTCCAGCGGCTGCGGCGCCCCCGTCGAGCACGGCCGGGTCCTGCACCGGTGCGCCCTCCATCCGCAGCATGACGGAGGGACGCGGCGCCGCGTCGACGGCGTCGGCGACGAGGGCGGGGCCGAGAACGGTGAACAAGTTCGAGGTTTTCACCGTGGGTAGCTCAGTGTCCAACGTGGAGCCCTCCGCCAGGCTGCCGAAACCCGACTGAACGCCCCGCCGCAGCACCGGCGAGCCGGGGTCAACAGCGAAGCTCTCCGGCACGCGCAGTGGCACCAGGCTAGTCGCGACGCCCCGGGGACGCGACCAGGACGTCAGCGAGGGCGGGGTCGATGTCGCCGGTGAGGGAGGTCACGGTGGCGTCGACAAGCCCCTGCTTGCTGGCTGGGCCGATGAAGTGGGAGCGCAGCTGCTCAAAACTCGTGAGTACTGCGGCGACGAGGGCAACGGCGACCGTCACGATCCCGATCACCGACGCCGACCTGTTCCACTGCCGCGACGCGTAACTCAGCGCCAGGCCGAGCCTCGGCAGGGGCACGCGTACCCGGAGCAGCAGCGGGATGATGACGGAGAGCGCGGCGCCGGCGGTGAGCGTCGCCAGGCCCGCCGAGGCGACCGCCCGGATCACTCCCCCCGCCGCGCAGCGCGAACGCGGCGCCGGCGAACACGATCGCCGCCGCCACGAACCCAGCCCTGCAGCGCCCGGCGTCCCGAGGCCTCCGCGTTTTCGACGGCAAGCGCGCCGGCCCCGATGGCGGCGAGCCACGTGGCGGGAAGCCCGGCGTTGTCGAGGGGGAAGCGGATCCTCATTTTCTCGGTCACCGCGGGCGCGGAGCCGGCCACCGCGACCCCGGGGGCAGTCCAAGGGCGACGCCGAGGGGGCCGAGCACGTTCGCCTCGACAACCGCCGCCGCCAGAATGCCTATCGACGCCCCACCAATCGCCCTCACCAGCTTCGTCTCCCGCACCCGCGAGCCCGTGATCACGGACATCGCCGCGTAGATCGTCAGCGTGGGCACGATCGCCACCACCACGGTAAATGCCGTGAGCAGGAGGAAGTACTTGTTGCGGGACGCGAAGTAGTCGTCGCTAAGCGTCTGCACATGCGCGGCGGCGCTCACGCTCCGGGGAACTCCGTGGTCGAGCGGACCTCCCCCGAGGGCGTGTCGGTGGGCTGCGCCTGACCCCGGAAAGTGGACACGTCGGGGGTTAGGCGCTTCTACCTCTACGACAAAGATAGAAACCAGGTAACCAGCCCTACAGGGTTTGAATACACCGCGACGGGAGGTGGTTGGGACGAGACTATGGGTGCGGTGACTTACCGCGCCAATGTTGCCGTAGCGAACATCCACTTCATTGGAAAATTTCGGATATATTCGCATCGTTCTCCGCTCCGGTAGTGCTCGTGTTCCCTCTTCCTACATCAACGTATTGGCGTACGCCCTCGCTCCCTTATCTGATCACTTGCAAAATCTGATAAGACGTAGGCTGTCCCGCGTTCCGACCCAAGATACTAACCCCCTGGCTGGGCTGGCGCGTCTGGGTGTGTGAGTAATGGCCTCGGGTGGGGCGTGGGTGGTGACCGATCGGCGATCCACTACGGTCAAAACCTCCGCTTCGCTCAGCGCTACGAGCGTTCCTATTCAATCTGCTACAGGCATCGCCAAGGGCGACGTTTCAGGGATCAGGTTATCGGATGGGTTGACACATTGGTCTGAGATCACATCCTCCGCATCTGGGGAGTTGGCATTAAGTAGGCCACTGCCGGGCGATATAGCGGTGGGCGCACCTGTGACGATGGTCCGGTGGGGCAAGGTGATTGCCGTATAATTACACCAATTCAAAAAGGACGCGCGAACACTCGCAGACACCGCTTACTACGGAACCGTGAGGCCAAGGAGGATGATACGGTTTGATGGTGGACATTAAGAATTTTCCTATCGCCAGCATCGTATTCGAGGGAGACTACCGCCTTGGGGCCCTTCAAGCTCTTTCGCTTGACCGGCTCTACGATCAACGCTCGGTCACGGAATATACCATCATTTTGAACGGCCAGGACGATGACAAGCTAGAGAGTTGCTTCCGGGCTGATGTCTTTCCAAAGCTTAGTGACAATCTGCGGGAGAAGATTAAGTTTCTTCGATGGAAAGATCTGCTTGGAGACGCGGAGCGCGACGGGTACTACGACCAGCAGGCGCTGAAGCTGGCGCTCGGCGGGTACTACGACAGTGACATGTATCTGATGCTGGATGCCAAGAATCATTTCACCCGTCCTACCAAGCCGGAAGACTTCATGGCTGACGGGAAGCCTGCCATGCCTATTGTCCGAGCGAACGACACTTGGCGTGGATATGTGAAAAATTCACTGGCGGCGGTAGGGAACATCACGGCAGACCCGGAAGTAATGATGCCGTCGATCACCCCGTTCATCATGCACACCAGAGAAGTGCGGGGGTTGAGGGATTTTCTCACAACCAAATATGACGCGGCTCTCCCCCAATCCTTGCGAAAAACTGGTGGGACGGAGTTCATTCTCTATTACGCATTCATCCAGAATCGCTTCAACGATCTCTACACCGACGCGCCTCAGCCGGTACGGACTTTGTTTACTAAATGGCCGCAAGATCCAGAGGTAGTCAAGAGATACATAGAAGAAGTCAGTGATCGGAATGTGCCGATCTTTGGCCTGCATCGAAAGCGTCTACCACAGCTGACTGATGGCCAGAAGGATATGATCGCCTCGATGTGGCACCGTCACCTGCTCTCCCCGTGGGAGAATGCTGAGTGGTTTCTCCAGTACGACTAGGCCATTCTTTCACCAATAATTCGGTTAATCGTCGTCATACTTTCTCTCAAAACTTGGGAATGCCCCGACTCCACCGGGTACGACGTGAGCCTATCGGCGGTTGCACTTTCGTTTCCCTGGTTGGACGCGTGGTCTCCCACCGCATAAAACCAATGGGTCTCCTTTTTCGCTGCCTCCGCGAGCAGACACTCCATCATGTCCGGGTAGGACACACCGTAATAATCGAGGGCGACCCCAATGTGGGAATAGCGGCTTTTTCTGATGGGGATATCAAGATTAGTAGATAGCGAGCAGACAATGAGCTGGTTGGCGGTGAAATACTCGCTCATCATCACTGCCGTTGCAGCTCCTTTACTTGCCCCAAGAATGGTTAGGGAGGAATCGTCGAGCGAAAATCTCTCGAGCTCGTTACGAATTGTTCTCTCGACACTTGGTTTTGGATCGTGCCCATGATTGTCAGAGAGCAGGTAGGACCCGAGATGGAAGTGCGGATCCTGAAATGAGAGGAAAGCACAATCATTGATGCCAACGGATTCCGCATTGAGGACGGTGTACGGAGCTGGCCATCCACCTTGTCCTTTAAAATGCGGGAAGGTTACCACTAGATGGCGGGGGTCTCCCCGAGCTCCTCGTCGAAATGGGATACCGGTCTCAGAATCGAGGGCGGTGTTCAAATGCGTCTGCTCCGGGCTCATGTAGTCGCTTTCACCGAAGCTTAATTCTTCGACAGTGCACGGAAACGGCACCTCAATTTTGGGTCGCCTTGAGACAGGCAAGTTCATGTAAACATGCTCGCTTTGGCCCGGTCGGGCAATTAACTCATAGATGCGGCGACCGTCATTAAGTCGAACTGTGTGCCAATTTTTTAATTCGTCTGACACCAGGCGAAAAGAATACAGCATAAGAAACTTCTATAACTCGGGGCACTTCAATGACCGAAAAAACAGGCAGCCCTTCCACCTATCCGGAAAACACCTACCAACTACGTCGAAACGGTACTAGTCCACGCAGGAAACAGTCAAACGTCGAGTAGAATTTTTGCGGTTCCTCGTCGTTTAAGAATTTAACGCTTTTCCGTCCGGTACTTCTCAAGAAGCGCTTCTAGGTCCTCAAGCAATTTCGGACCATATTTCGGGTGGCGCAATCCAAACTCCACGCTGGCCGGAATGAATCCTGCCGGGTTGCCAAGGTCGTGGCGAATGCCGTCGTGGACAACGACGTGGACGGGATGGCCTTCGGAGATGAGCAGATCGAGGGCGTCGGTAAGCTGCAGCTCGCCGCCTTTGCCTGGTTTGATGCGACGGAGGGCGTCGAAAATCGCGCGGTCTAACAGGTAGCGGCCCGTAGCCACTAGGTTCGACGGTGCATCCTCGACCGCAGGCTTTTCCACCATGCCCACGACCTTCTTCACACGGGCATCACCAGTATCCTCAATATCAAACACACCGTAACTGGAGACATGGACGGGGTCGACTTCGACCGCCAATAACACCGAACCGCCCTGCTCCTGGCGCACCTGAATCATTTCACTCATGGCTACAGTCGGCTCAATGACATCATCGGGAAGCATGACAGCAAAGTAGTCTTCATCGTCATCTAATACAGATTCAGCCAATCCCACTGCGTGCCCCAATCCGAGTGGTTTTTCCTGGGTTACGGCAACTGGGTGAATGATCTCCGCGGCACGCTCAACCTTCGCCGCCTGCTCATCCTTGCCCCGCGCACGCAGAATCTCCACAAGGTCCGGGAACTCATCAAAGTGGCGCAGGACTTCGTCCTTGCTTGGCGACGTCACAATGGCCAGCCTCGATGCCCCCGCCGCCGCGGCTTCCTCCGCGATCATTTCAATGCCTGGAGTATCCACAACTGGGAGCAATTCCTTAGGGACAGTCTTCGTAGCGGGCAAGAAACGAGTACCCATACCAGCGGCTGGGACAACGACGGTGCGGACGGAAGTAGAATGAGCCATAGGCCAATCTTAAAGCACCGGGAGCCCCGCAGAGGGCCTCAGCCTACTAAGGAATGGATGTAGCGGCGCACGCACTCGTCGATGTCCACAGGTTCTTCTGCCCCACACGTCACCACAAACTAGACTTCGATTTGTCTCGTCCTCATGCTCAAAGGAGTCTCACATGCGTCGACCACCGCGCACCGGAAAAGCACTCGTTGCCCTAGCCCTCACCGCCTCTCTGGTTACCGGACAGGCAACCACCCCAGCACCTGCTGAGGCACAACAATTCCCAGCCTTCCAGATGCCTGCCCTTCCCCAATTCAATGAGGAACAGGTCCAGCAGGCCATTGCTGCGCTCGTGGCGCTTGCAGCAAGTGTCGGTGGTTTGGCTCTCATCGCCGGACTACTGCCCGGAATCGGTTCTTCCGACGGCTCCTCATCGGCCCCAGCACCGAGCACCACCCCTGCGGCAACTCCGAGCACTCCCACTTCCACGCCTGAGTCCACTCAACCTTCAACCTCCCCGGCACCTACTGAGGAACCCAGTTCCTCACCGGAACCGACCACAAGCACAGCTCCCGCCCCAGTTACTTCCGTGGAGCCCTCCCCTGGTTTTGCGCAGCACGTAGCCGGCATCAAAGACCGGCTCGCAACCAGTGATGATAAGGATCAACTGTGGGCGTGGACCGCTCCCCGCGGCCCGCAGCTGACACTGCCCACCCACGAAGGCAGCGGCCAAGCTACCCACCCTTCAGTCCTCTACTTTGAGAATGGTTGGAACGGTTGGAAGTACTGGATGGCAATGACCCCGTACCCAGCCAGCGATGAAGGCGCTGAGGATCCCAATGTGCTCGTCTCCAACGACGGCTGGACATGGCAGGCTCCCGAGGGGCTAGATAACCCTATCGATGACCAGTTGGGCAAACCTAACCCGCACAATTCCGACACCCAACTCGTCATGGCTCCCAGCGGCGAAATGTACTTGACCTGGCGCATGGTCGATCGCCCGAACGGAAAGACCAACCGAATCTACCTAGTGAAATCCAGAGATGGTGTGCACTGGTCTAAGAAAGAAGAGATCTGGACCGGTGAGCCTCAGTTCATGTCCCAAGCCCTCATCTGGACGGGAGAAAAGTGGCGCCTCTACGGTGTAGCCAACGACGGTAGTGTGCCTAACCGCGTGGTCTTTTACGAAAGCTCGGATCTCAAAACCTGGTCTGAACCAACCACTGTGTCATTTGACCCTGGCCTCACGTCTGGGCAGCGCCTGTGGCACATCGACGTCCAACTCTACGACGGTGAATACATCGGCCTCGTCCACATCATCCCCGGCACGGTCAAGCAAGGTAACCTCTACCTTCTGCGTTCTCAGGACGGTGTCACTTGGAAGCGCTCGGACACCCCCATCATCTCCCACGAGGAGTCCGGCTACCCCAACCTCTATAAATCCGCCCTAGTCCCCCACGGCAGCGGGGACGACCTCACCTTCGAGCTGTACTACTCCGGCTTTAGCGAGGGCCGCGCTGACTGGCGTATCAACCGCACGGTGGCGGAGCGCATCAGCGCGGAGTAAGCCCACCGTCCGCGTACCCTCGTTCAACGGGCGCGGACAAAGCCCGAACCCGTTTGGACTTGACGTCGTAATCAAAGAGGAAGGTCTGGCTCCCACGAACGATGCGCAGTACGCGTTTGCCGGGCCCGTTCTCTTTGAAGGTGTACTCCACCTTGTCTTCCGGCTTGGCGACCACTACCGCGGTGAGCAACCCAAAGTCTCGGCTCGCACGTCCAAAACCCACAGTCCACGTGTCCGTGGGTTGCTCGTTACGGAAGACAAGTCCACGCTGTCCCTCACGGTCGCCTCGGGCGAGGTTCGTATCCGTAGGCTCGAAGTAGCGCGAGCCGTCGATACCGTAGCGGATGAACACCAATTGGGTTCCATCGACAACAGAGCGAAAACGAACTGTCTCGTACTGCGAGCGCGCGTATTCGAACTCTGGGGCCACATTCCAACGTTGCTCCGCGTACTCCACAGTGCGCGTCGGTTCAAGGCTGTCTGAGACCACCAAGGGCCCACAGTCTACGAAGCACGCACTGCGATTCCAGTGAAGGCCTCCCCAAGCGGTGTCCTCAAGATCGAACGCCGACCACGTTTCCTCGATCTGGTAATCCACCAGTCGTGACTCTGCTCCAGCGTCGTGTTCCTTTCCACGAACAGTAAGCACATTATGAGCTAGACGGCTCTGGGCATAGGAACGGAATGGGCCCCTCACATAACCGGGGTGGCCAGCATCAACAATAATGTTCCTTCCGCGATCCCAGTAAGTCAGTGACAGGTGGTCAAAATGCCCATGAATTTGCCGCGGCGGCCCGAAGCGCAGGGTGTAATAGCTCTCCAATTCCTTAGGCCTACGCTGACCAAACCCCGAACGTCCAAAAATGTAACCCGCCTCATATACCTTGACTCGCGGTATCTCAGCCCCAGCAGCACCATTCGATAGCGCGAATTCCAGTGCCCCTCCACGAACAAACTCTGGACGGCGAGGCATAGAATCACCGACTTCCACAAATGTTCCGGCCGGGGTAAGGGAATGGGCAATAAATTCCTCCAGAGGCTTTTGCTTCGCACGCAACGTCTCCGCACCCGGTGCCCCAAGCATTTCTAAAGCGTCAACAGCTGTCTTACGTAAACGTTCAATGTAGTTCGAGTACTCCGGTGCTTGTTCGTTGACAGCACCTTCACCATCAATCATGACCTCAAGGCACGCTACAGCGCGCTCAGAACCGGTAGAAAGCATCGACTCATCGCCCAGCCTATCTCCCACCACGAGCAGCGCAAGAGCCTGAGAGAGCCCATGATTCCAGTAGCCGTCGAAATGCTCCATGAGCCACTGCCCGTGATAAGCAATAGCTTCGTACAGCCATTCGTCTTCAGGGAAGACTTCACTGAGGGCGCTCAGAGATGCCGCTCTAATCGCGACCGCGTGTCCTCCCCACACATGCTCATCATCCTTCCATTCGGGAGTGGCGTGGTTCATCTCCCACCAGTTTGACGCCACTGTCCAAGCAAACTCTGCACCTAACTCGATCTCGTCTGACCATTCAGCCGCTGGTCTTTCCGCTGCCCGATCCACAATGAAGTCGATCCAATTCAGCGAGTGCAAGTAGAACCGCACAGTCGGGTGCAGTTTCAGTTCCTCGATTTGAGGCCAAAACGGATCGTCCAAGTTGAAGCGGACCTCGGGATAACTATGAATGCGGATCCCACCTCCCAGAACACGGGAGATTGTGTTCAGGCGACCTAAACCACCAGAAATGACGATGGGGCGTCCGCGGTCCGGGCCAGAGTAAAGAGACATAACAATTCCTTTCGCACCGGCAGGAGACCCGGTAACGACCTCCTGCACGCCTCTGCGCGTAGTGAGGATTACCCTACCAACCTAGGCGACCTCAGTTTTTCTCATGTAGCCCTTTAGCTACGTACTTCCCTTTAGTCCAAGAAATCAGGACATACTGCTCTACCCATTCACGTCCCGCTACAATAAGGAGTGGCCTAGGCAGTTAAGTAAGGAAATATCGTTGAAGAAAAGTTTTAAATTACCCTTCGAGGCTAGAGCTTGTTCCCTTTTGGCCTACAGCGATGAATCGCTCGAACACGGATTTTTCGCATATAAGGTTCAGTTTCCGTCTCTACCAGACCCCGAGAACTTCGCTCTCGAAAGTAGGTTGACGTGGAGTTCAGGGTTGGGTTCTCTGTACCGATACTCAGAACCCGTAGAGGCACACAAACATTCCTCGCAAGCTTTTTTCGAATTGCCAGATGGGTGCCGAGAAGTGGTCATCGAGCCCGTTAAATGGAAAAAGTCCAGTTCTCCCGCCCCCTCATTCGATTTCAATCTCATTGCCTACGGGCAGTGGTCAAGTGCAAATGTAGTTACCGTTTTCGGGGAGGAAATTCATGACTGATGTATCTGTTGTCATCGGTTTCCGAGACTGGGGCCTGAGAAGGCTTGAGCTCGCTCTAACGTCGGTCAAGGAGTCATTTGGCCGATACGATGGAGAGGTAATTCTTTCAGACTTCGGTTCTCTTAATCGGACTGAAAATGAAAGGCTCGCCGAACGAGTTGGCGCTAAATACGTATATTCGGAAGGCGAAGAGAATTGGTCGAGATCCCGCGCACTCAATGCGGGTTTCTCCATCGCCCAAGGCGACATTCTTGTTTCAACCGACGCTGACATGGTCTTTACCCCGACCTCCTTCGAGCGAATCGTCGAGATTGCTAACCAAGAACCAAAGGCGGCATTCTTCCTCCAATGCCGGGATCTACCTGAAGGTATGGATGACTTGTGGGTATCCGAAAACCCGCAAGCTTGGTCCGCCATGGAAAGAGCATCCCGCTTACGGCCACGCTGGGGTATGGGCGGCATGATGGCGATCCGCCGAGAAGGCTTTGATCTGATTCGAGGATTCGATGAACGTCTTCACACCTATGGTGGAGAAGATCTCGATTTTGCCCAGCGAGCTCGCCGCGCCGGATATCGAACTTTCTGGATCGATGATGCGGACGTTCGGATGTATCACATGTGGCATCCGCCGACCATCAACACCGTCTCACAAACCGAACTGGGCCAAGCAGCAGTCCAATTCAATCGGAACGTCGTTTACAACGATAAGACCTTTATCCGAAACACTCGCCACTGGAAATACCGGAATGGCGATAAAAAGCCCATCGTGACGGTGGCTATCTCCACATTTAACCGAAGCCAGTTCCTCCGTGAGACGATTCTCTCTGTTTTGAACCAAACCGTCCAAGACTTCGAAATAGTCATTGTCGATGACGGTGGCACGGACGACACCCGACAAGTCGTTGAGTCTTTCAACGACCCTCGGATTCGTTACTTCTGGCAAGAGAACCAGGGCATCTCAGCTGCCCGAAATCACGCTTCGCAAGTAAGTCGAGGCTTTTATACAGCGGTTATCGATGACGATGACCTAATGCATCCTAGGAGACTAGAGTGGCAGCTGGAGGGTGTTGAAGCTGGCTCAGTTGGTAATGTCGGTTGCTTTATTAATTTTGAAGATTCCGACGGAAGCATGCAGCTATTTGTAGGCAAGAACCCTACCGCCGAACGGGCTATCCCTAAGGGAGCTGCGCCTGGCCATGGCACGTGGATGGTACAGACTGATGTCCTGAGGAAAGTGAAATACGATACTACGCTTTCAAGCGGCGTCGATAACAACATTTTTCTCCGGATGCTGAGGTCCGGCTATAAAATCACGCACACGGGAAAGCCCGTTACTCTGCGCCGCATGCACCCTGGCCAAGTGACGAATACTGACACCGGCAATCAGACTCGGGCAGCATCTGAAACTCTGAATTTCCTACGCTGGAAGTACGACGGTACAGAGCGAAAGAAGGCTGAAGAGCTCTCCAAGAAAACACCGGAATGGCCGAAGATCGATGATAAACAGCTCATGATGGATCAGGCCCGCCCCTATCTTCCGGACCATCTGACAACGCGAACGGTGGTCACGAGCTCCACTTTGCCTAGCTTAGTCTGGGACGGCCAAGCAGCCTCGTCCACCATCACAGTTCTTGATGATTCCCTGTCCTCTAACGAGGGAAGCGAACTCGCTGTATCCCTCATAAATGATGCTAGTTACAGCGACATGGCGTCGTTGCGCCAGGCAGGTATCGATTTCGAGGTAAGCGAAACCAGCCCCACCGCTACTGGCGCAACTTTTGAGGCTTTGATTGGTTGCATCCTTACTGCTCTGCAAGACCAACCAACTCAAATCGATTACGTCTTGTTCGTTCCCAATTCCGAGGGCCACTACGACTCGTTCGCTGGTACCAAGGAGCAAGTTGCGGAAAAAATGTCATCTCTAGATAGTCCTGCAGGATCCTTCGTTGTGGGCGACGACTTTTTTGAGGTAGATCATGAAATTTAAACGCATCCGCGAACCCGGAAATCGTACCGGCTACGAGGCTGAGCTCTCCGAGTATGACTCGGTTCCTCCTAGCCTAAAGTTGTTGGTTGATGAACTTCCCGAAGGCATCGACCCCAACCGTGAAGCGGTAGCACTCTACCTGGTCTTTCGGAATTGGTGTGGCGGCGAGTTCACTGTCCCACGGTGGATGTCTCCTCACACGGGTGAGGTCATCGCCGCCGATGCGAGCCCCGTGAGACTGAGTCCAGCTCCGTTCGAGTTTTATCCTAAAGGTCTACCTATTGGGACTCGAAAAGTTGAATGCCATGACTCGATGAGCGGTTTAAAGGAGGACACGATTGCGGTCCTTCCTGCGCATTCGTGGTCAGGTGCCGTACGCGGGTATAACTCAGTCGCAGTCTCCTCAAACGCATTCGTGTTCCAACAAGATGATCAAGATATCGCCCCGCTTATCGGAATTGCGGTGCTGTTCGCAGATAATCTGAACGCTGACACGATTCGGGTACATGGAGACATCGGAGCTGACCGAGAGCGCGAAATAGCATCGTTGCTCTCTAGCGTTCGCTTGGGATTCGAAGTCGAACAATAAACCCGACTCGCTCCCCTCTTGTGCAAAGCTCAGAGGGGAGCGGCTCTATTACTCAGCGCTGCGGAAAAACTCGACAGTAGCGCTAATTCCATCCCTTAACGATGTCTGCGGACTCCACGCAATCATCTGCGTTGCTTTTGAGGAATCAAGTGATGAACGAGGGACATCACCTAATCTCGCGGGAGCAAAGAGAGGTTCGTCCGGTGCTCCCGCAGCCTTCGCTACCAGTGTGTGGAGTTCGCGGTCACTAGTTTCAATTCCGGTGCCAATATTAAACCGCTCACCGTTTGCTTCATTCTTCGATGAAAGATAGAAGGCTCGTGCAACGTCCTTGACATAGACGTAATCACGGGTATTTGAGCCTGAGCCAAACACTTTAGTTGGTTCACCGTTGAGAAGACGCTGGCTGAAAATTGCCACGACGCCCGCTTCACCGTGGGGATTCTGGCGCGGTCCGTACACATTTGCAGGGGCTACAAAGCTACAACCAATGCCGTAGAGACGGCTAAACATTTCCAAATAGAGTTCACCGGCAGCTTTTCCAGCGGCATACGGTGATTCCGGAGCCACAGAAGTTTGCTCGTCAACGGGGAACGATTCGGGTTGTCCGTAGATAGACCCGCCAGAGGAGGTATGGACAATTTTACGAACGCCATGGCGCCTTGCCGCGTCAGCAAGCTTCACCGTAGCCAGAACGTTCGTCTCACAGTCGTTTACGGGATCCTCGACAGACTTACGCACATCAATCTGCGCTGCCAGGTGGTAGACAACCTCCGTAGGGTGCTGCGTAAACAGCTCAGCATAGTCAATGGTACGGATGTCGCCTTCAATTACGTTGACATCACCGTTCTGTCGAGCAGATTCAAGGTTGACCAGACGGCCGGAGGACAAGTTGTCTAAAACTGTGACCGTATGGCCTTCTTCAACGAGTAGATCGACGAGATGGGAACCAATAAACCCGGCGCCGCCGGTCACGATACAATGCATAGGTGTGATGATAACACTGTCGCTCGTCGCTGCATCTAATATCAGTTCGCGAGTATCTGCTCCCATTGCGGCATTACAGTAGTCACATCCCAACTGCGAGAATATTCTCTCGCTGCTGATCCCATCTCTTTAAAGGATGCGTTTTCCCGGCCTTTCAGAATGACCTTAATGTGAGCCTCTGGACTGCAGTCTTGGGCATAGTCACCGAATACTTCCTTGACGCCTTCGCGCTGCCAGAATACTGGAATCGTCCGAGCAGCCATTCCCTCAGCTGGGGCTAGGTGGAAGCTCTCCAACTCGCTTGGAGACAAAATATATCCAACGCCACGATGCCAGGAAGCGATATCGGCACTAAAAGGATCAAATACGACGTGCTCAGTAAGCAACTCGCTTCGGGTAATACGCTCAAAGAAGTCTAGGTAGAGTTGCTTTTGAACGGGGTCACTCCATACATGTGGATACTCCCACGGCATTCGTCCCTTGATACGCAAGATATAACGTTCGTCGATCTTCGCAAGTTGCTCAATTAAGTCGAGCGCACGATCCGGACGCTTGAGAAACGGAACCATGCCGACGAGCCCCAGTGCAAACTGCGCGTCACTAGTCTTCGGGCGATCAAAGTCAAGTAGATCGACGGTATTAGGCACAACCATGGTCTTAGGTTCGGCAAGTCCGAATCGCGCAATCGCCTGTTTACGCACCCAATCCGAGACAAATATCATTTTGTCAACCTTGTCCCAGGCGACGCCTTCCATCCATGGACCGTCAAGTTCAAAGCGGTGCAGCCTGGCGACCAATCTCGTCTCATCGGGAAGGTTATTCGAATACCAAGCCAGCGAGGGGCCCGCCCATTCACAAAATACCGTATCGGCCCATTCTGCGAGTTCTCGGCTAGCCTCCTCGTCATGTGTATGGAGCGTAGTCCACTTGTCCTGGAGCACTTCGAATGATGGACTTCGGGTAAGGAACTCCATCAGCTCGCCCATGAATTTGAGGTCATGGGACGCTACAACTATCCGTTGTTGCCGAGTTTCTTCGGGTTCTAACAATGTCGATAAGGCACCAGCGCGTTCGAAGTATGACATAAACCTTTCACGGGCTTTGCTCATCGAGAAATACTCGCTAGCTTCTGCTGCCTTCTGGCGTGCTTCGGATATCAGTGGAAGGCCCGCTGCGACTCTACTAGCAACTTCCTCGACTGTGTCATCGGCGCGAACAAAGAACGGGTAATTTTCGCCCCAGAGCTGTCGATGATCCTCTGTTTCGTTGACGATTGGTGCAGCGCCGGCCGCACCATACTCTAGCGCCTTCGTTGAGACCTCAAGGCTCGAATCTAATTCCGCCGTTCGCCATCCAAAACCGAGGTCAGCTGCCATGATCCGCTCGATGGACTCTGTACGGGGAAGCGCTCCCAGCCACGTCACCCCGCTATCAGCGTTGGCATGTGCCTTCTCCAGTGCCTCTCGCATTTTTCCAACCCATTGGGGGTCATCTTTGGCCCTGTTAAACTTCGCCCCCACCACATCGAGCTGAGCGGCAATACCGAGTTCCTTTAGTTTCCGCGGAAGCTCCAGCATTTCAAGGGTCCGCCACTCACGAGCAAGCTTTCCTGCGTACACGATTTTGAGTGTACGGTGCATTGCGTTCTGCGGGTTTCTCGCAGTATTGAACGCGAAGTCCGGAATCATTGGAGGGATGAGCAGAACTTTTCCGGCCGCCTGCGGAACCAAGGCTTCCCAATACGAGCGCGCAGCCTCGGTTTGCGCGAAAATCCGACGCGAACACTCTGCAATGTGTTTTAGCCGCTGTACATTGGTTCCTGATAGCTTTTTCGGGGGAAAGGGCAGGTCAGTAACATAGGACCACAGCATCGGAGAAATTTTCTCGTTCAAGCTGAAATCATAGACTGCTTGGAAGCCTCTCACTACGATAGCGGTAGCACGATTCTCCTTAACGAGCCTTTCCACCAACTCAGCCGCAGCCGTCGTACTAAGGGCCGCGTCTTCTGCGATACCTTCGGGGGCATGGATGTGGATGTTTGCAATCCCATCGATTGCGCTCAGCAAAGTACGGTTTTGAGGATGGTTTTTTAGCTGGATATGGACCTCATCGAAAACGCCAGAAAGCACTTCAGAAATTGACATCAGCCAGATCGAAGAGCCATCGATAACGTTCGGACTTACATCGCCGTAGACCACAACTGAGCTCATTAATCTTTCCCCTCTTCCGTACTATTGCGTTCTGTTTCGCCGTGTAGCAATGCTCTAAAGACCGGTGCGTAAATATCATCCTCCCAACTCCACGTAGTGGAGTTCTTCGAAATCACCACTGTCGCACGTTGACGAAGCTCTTCGCTGAAATGATTCGAGGTTTCGCTGGGGCAGACGATAACGACAGTTCCGTTTTTCTTTGCTTTTGTCATGTGGTCCAGCAGTCGGAAAAAACTACTCGTCTTCTGCGTCGACAAAAGGCCCGACCACAAACCACGCTCGAACTGGCTTTCTTCAATTACGAGATAGCTAGCATCTCTCAACGGTTTCCCTAAGAGGTGAGGCGAGGCGATGCGCTCAACACTCGCCAAGTTTTGCAAGGATTCCGCAGAATCGTGTGAGCCAATGAGCTCAATACGTCGCGTCCACATTTCGGAACGCGCGCTCATCAATGCGTGTAGAACTTCAGAACTATCACTGTCCATAGTCTGTTCAGCAGCCATGCGTCCAGCTGTATGTGCGTCAGGGCGTCCGAGGATGTGCGACGCCGGAATAGTTGATGGCGAAAATATGCCTTGTTTAGTGTGCCTCTCCTCATCAGGCTTTTCAGACAGGTCCGCTGCAAGCAATGACATGGGTTCCCGCGCAGCACGCCGGTCCTGCTCTTGAATAGCCTTATAAATTTCCTGGAGCTGTTTTTCCACACGCAAATTGCGGCGTAAGGCTTCTTTGATCAGCCCTTCTGACTTCTTGCGTGCGGATAGTGACATCACGACAAACACAAACCCAACGACAACTGCGCAAACCAGAAGCACCTTACCGATAGCACTGCTCGCCACAACAATAGCGCCAATAAGAAGTACAGTCGCCAACCCTGCGAGGATAATCAGTCCCCGTCCACGGCGAAAATAGTCAAGGCTCATGGGAGTCATTCCTTCAAATGATTTCCTGCTTACAGCGGGGACGGATTTCAGAGGATCCGCACCATAAGCAGTGGCTTAGTTTTGGACAGGTTTTTCAAGAAGCACCATGGGTGGTTCGTACACAGCCGTGACTTCCTTGAGATAATCGTGCGCAGGCTGCTTATCTTCCCTACCCATGAGTTTTGCCCATTCGTGATACTGTGCCGCAACTACATCTGTTTGACCATCAGCAATAATATGCCCCTTTGAGATCCAGATCGTTCGGTTGCAGTTGTTCTCGATTTCCTTGATGGCATGTGAGACTAAGAAGAGGTTACCGGCGCGCTCTAGGAGCTCGTGCATGCGAGCACGAGCTTTGGCTCCAAATGCCGCATCACCAGTTGAAAGTGCCTCATCAATCATGAGGATGTCAGGCCGCACCGCTGTCGAGATTGCGAAGGACAACCGCGCGGACATTCCGGACGAATAAGTCTTCATCGGGCGTTTAATCGCATCTCCGAGTTCGGTCCATTCCGCAATCTCACCTATTTGTGCCTTCGCTCCTGAAGGGCTCATCCCCAATGCTAAACATCCCAAGTAGATGTTGTGTTCACCGGAAAGATCAGGCTGCAATGCAGGTGAGACGCCCATAAGTGTGGGTTGAGAGCGAGTTAGAATGCGGCCTGAGGTCGGCGCCAAGCCGCCAGCAATCATGCTGAGAAGAGTCGATTTTCCCGAACCGTTAAGGCCAATGATGCCAATTGATTCGCCGGGTAACGCAATGAGTGAAGCATCGACAATGGCATCGACTACTGTTTTTCCACGGCTGACACGAGTCATACTGGCGTCTGAGGAGCGCCCCTGGCTAATTACATATCGTTTGGACACGTTGTCGACGACGACGTTGGCTCGCTCCACATAATTAATGTCTGGAACGGATTGCATCCGAGCCGTATTCTCAGACACCTCGCTCGAGTATTCAGGAGTTTCCTGAACGTCTTGGTCGACAGACTGATCCTCAAGGTCCTTTTTGGCTTCGAAGTATTCGCCTGGCGCGGGAGGAAGCTTAGACGAGTCGAACATATTTATCCTCCGCTCTCCAGAAGAAAATGAAGCCAAGCGCAAATGCACCTAAACTCCATGCCAGAAGTTCTCCCCAAGTCGAAAGGCTTGGAGCGGTGCGATAAATCGAGGAATCGCGGACTGCGGTGAGGAAAATATAGCAGGGGTTGGCAGTCATTATTTGGTGAACGGCTGAATGCTCGGCAAATCTGTCGATAGAATACATAACGCCAGATAAGAAGAACAATCCGCCGGTCAAAAGGCCCAGTATTGTCTTCGCCTCCGGGACCTGGGCGGTGAGGCGCGCGGTGATCATCATTAACCCGCACCCAAAAACGTGGATTAAAAGGAACAACGGAATGACGAAGAACAGAGTCCACGAGGGGCCCGTTCCCCACTGAAAAAGAAACGCCGCTATCAGCGCCACAATGGCGGGCAACACGTTATCGATCATCGAGCGCAATGTGGTCGAGAACGGTATCGAAGCCCTAGGAAACTGAAACGCTCGGATCATCGATCGAGAGGACTGCATGAGGCTAATACCGGAATTCATGAGCCCCGTCATCATCGACATGAAAATGATGCCGATAAACAGGAAGCCAATGAAGTTCTCGATACCACGAGAAGTCTTCAAAAGCATGCCGAAAAGGAATCCGTACAGTGCGACATCGAAAAGCGGGTTAAGGACAAGCCACAACTGCCACAAGCGGTAGTCACGCGTCGTGCGAAGCGCCTTTGCTCTCGCATCTGCAACGATGAAGAAACGGCGAGCCCACAGCTGCGAAACGTACTCACGCAGCGTCGGTCGCGTGGCAAGTGGATGCAGACCTTCCGGGTTAACAATCTGCACTCGGCCTTGGTGTTTCGCAACTTGGACGTTGAGGTCTTCGACTCCTCTCTGCGAAGTCTTGGAGCCTCGCCATGTATGCCGTGCCAAATGCATCAGCCCTTCCAGATTAGTTGTTGAAGAATCAGCGTAAGTACTCGCGGTCTGCAATGTGTAGGCCGAGAATTGCTAACGGGCATTGTACCTAGCCTGCCTGAGAAGTTCGTCGAGAACACTGCGAGCTTGTTCTATGTCACCTGCCGCCGATGAGAATGTAAGCGGCAGTTTCGAGAGTGGCGATTCGTCCACCGTGATACCCCACACTGCTGCACCGCTACCGACGTAGTCAGCGTATTTTGAAGGCAAAAAGGGATTCACAGTGAAGGTCGAGGCACTCGTATCAGTGTCATTCACCACCAGTGCATCGAAGTGCGTGGCTACGTTGAGAAACGTCAGGTACGGCATGTACCCGTTGATACGGAGGCGGCTGAACCCTGGATGGTTCCATAATTCGCGGGTAAGGTGCTCAGGCTTTGAGGTAAAGATGTGAAGAAGAAACTCATCACCATGAGGATGATGTTCTAGTGAGGTAAGGACATCGCCGATGCCTCGATTTGCGTAAAAGTTTCCGAAGTAGCCGATATTGATGCGCTTTGGGTCAAGCTCGTAGTCCGCTTCCACAAGGTGGTACATCTCTTCCGTGGGTACCGCGTGATGGCGAATTGTCGATTTAGAGCGGACAAAGCTTTGTAGGTCCTTTGGATAACGCTCTAACATCACCCGCTGCTGATTCTCGTTGGTGAAAATGACCTCATCGGCATACAACAGTGTGACAAGCTCAGTGAGCTCGAAGTGCGTTGAATACGATATTTCGTGCCAATCGGAACGCTCAACCATCTTCTTCATCTGGTAGGTGGTCACTCCCCGCGTGAGCTCACCTGGGCGGGGCGTACCGTCGACACCGACACTCAATGGATCCGAGAATTCTGCTTCCCAGCGCGTTCCAGGATGTTTGCTTTTGAAAAGGGCAGCAGCAACGTGCGAACCAGACCAGAGGGCGCGCGAGTACATTGAGTCATAACCATCTTGGTCTTTAGCTCGTTTAGCAGCCTTTCGTGCGGCTTGGCGCGCGTAGGAGCAGATTGCGCCCCAATGCGCGAAAGACGGCACAACATCGATCTCTTCGGCGTGTACGAGGAACGGATCAACAATGAGCCGCGTCGACTCGTCACGTCCCCGGACACGCTCCATATCGGCATAGTAGACGTCCACCAGCTCCGCATCATTTCTGATGACTTTTGCCGTGACATTGGCCGAGGTATCCGCATACGGGGGAAAGCAATAAGAGAAAACCAGCCGGTTCGCTTTTTCCTGGCGTAGGCCTTCCCAGTCCAAACCAGGAACGCCGATAGCCACTGCGGTATCGATAGCGCGCTGGGTATCGTCAGAGTGCGCCTTGAGGTAACTTTTGACGAACCCAAACTGTGCTTCTTCGAGTGCGTGGAGAGCGCGGTGTTTCGGGGCTGCTTCATTGATTGTGCGAAGCTGTGCAATGCATTCAAGACGCTGGGTGACATTAAAATCAAAGCTTTCGCGCTGGCGCGACACCGAATCAGAGCGAATTGTGCGCACATAGGCAGAGCTCTCCCCTACCTTCGGTGTGTGTAAGAGCAGTCCTGGGATCTCAAGTAAGTGCGCAAAATACGCCACATCCTCGCCTGAACGAAGCAACTCGTCGTAACGGTACTTCTGAGCTATCTCCGTAGGGATGATTTTGCTGGCATTGAAGCCGAGCGCCCACGGCGCGGTGGCAACTGGGACCGTGGTACCTCGCAAAGTCGTAATGCGGGCGTTGAGGGAATTGTCCTGAATGGATCTTCCGTCGATGGTGTCAACGATGGGCAAGAGAGTGACCACCCCGTCATCGGCCTCTTTGAGGCCAGATTCGAGGTAGCGTGGTTGAAGAACGTCATCGTCATCGAGGAAGGTGATGAAGCGACGGCGTGCGGATGCTATGCCAAGGTTACGAGCACGACCGGCCCCCGGGGTAAGACTGCGCAGTATTCGTATGGTCAACTCGGGAAACTGGCTAGTGAGCGCTTGATCAAATTCGTGAGAAGTGCTTGCTTGCGTTGAAGAAACTCCGTCGCCGTTGAGCACAACGAGGACTTCGACGAGGTCTTTCCTAATACTCTGCTTTGCAAGCGGAGCAAGAGCAGAATAAAGGTTCATCTCTACACGATTCGTTCCGTCTGTGCCCACGGCACCAGAGACGAAGGACGGGATGACAACTGAAATACCAGGGACGTGGAAGCTCATCGAATTCTCTCCAGAACCTTATACATCAGGTTTACTACTGAACTCGGCAAGTACTTTTTGAAAGGCTTAGCCAGAGGCGTGACTCGCGAAATAAGTAAGCTTCGCAAGGTCACCGCGGTTGCGGCAGTAGTGACCGGCTCTTGAGTCACCATAGATGGAGTCGCTGCGGCCCTAAGCCCTTCGAGCCAATCCTCACTAGAGCGGTCCCCATTCCTCGCCTGCTTAATACGCACTTGAATCCAGCCATCACTGAGATGAACCCCAGCAACGGCAATATGCTCGCCTGTGCGATCTGCGACGAGCTGGCGAAGATTCGACGTATCCGTTCGTGGAGCCCAATACTCAACGTGACGTCCCGCATCCACATAGTTCCTAAGGACTTCCATAGCTACATCCGGTTGAATGTCTATCAGCACTATTGGAAGAGAATCGACATCTGCGAGTTGGTCCCTAGTGAAGCAGAAAGTTACCGAGCCTGCAGCCTGGGGCAAAACGTGGGGCATTTCAGAGGACTCCAACAACACGGCGTAGTCAGAGTCCACAGGAGGAAAGCTCTCAAGAGAGAAAATACGCACTGGTAATCCTTCTTCCCCCGCTATGCTTTGGTTTGTTGTCTGGTGACGGTGGTGACGATTCCCAGAAAGGCTTCGGGTACAACCTCATCACGCTGGGTGGCGACCCACTCGCGCCCGGACGGGGAAACGGTGAGCTTCGAGCGGTCGTCGATAAGCGTTGTCCATGCTTCCGCAAGCGCCTCGGGATTCTCTGGTGGTACCACGATTCCTGCTCCGAGGCTCTCAACGATACGGGCTGCTTCCCCTTGCACCACAGCGGTCGTGTGGACACCTAAAGACATCAACTCATAGGTTTTTGACGGCACAGTGCGGTTGAGTGGCTCCCAATCTGTCAGGTGGATTAGAGCGGTATCCGCCCATTCGTAAATAGCCTGCAGCTCGTCAGCGGGCACTCGATGCTCAATAGTCGCGTTAATGCCGAGAGCTTCCATCGTCGCTTTTGTGGCATGCCACGTGGCGCCGTCGCCGACGATGCGCAGATTGATAGCGTAACCGCGGTCTTGCGCGATCTTCACGGCCTTCACCGCATTGTCGATTTTCTGCGCGCGACCCACTGTTCCGGCGTACAGGACATTAAGCTCTGAAGAGGAACGCTGCGACTTGTCACTAGCGATGAATTCGGTCTTGGGGGGAAATACATTGCGCACCGTCCGGATGTGACGCTTGCCTTCCGCTCCCCTATTCGCATCGTCTTTCTCCATATGTTCAGTAAGATCCTGCGAAGTCGTCATGATGCCATCTGCGCGGTGGAGTGCGTGGTTCATAGCGCGCTCGGTCAGCGCTGTCAGCAGCTGGAACGGGCCTTTGGTGAGAACGATCTCTCGCACAGAGCGCTTGCCGGTACCGGAATTCCAATCACCCTTTTCTTTCAGCAATTCCGGCCAGGCGTCACGCAAATCAATGATGTAGGGCGCTCGGAGCGTGAAAGCAGCAATGTGGGTAACCATAGCGGTGGGAAGCGCTGGGACTGTGCCAATGACGAGGTCAGGTTTGAACTCCTGGAAGTGTCCGCGTTTGGTCACCAGCATTGAGAGCATTGATACAGCAACAGAGGCTTGGTTGAGGATGCGGTGAGTAAGCGAAGGTCCCGCGGGAAAAAAGCCCGATCGCAAAATTTTCTCCCCTGAATTTCCTTCTTCAAGGTCATTAGCGCCCAGGACGTTTCTGCGGGAGAACCACTGTTTAAGACCGAGGCGGCGTTGATAGTGCGGCGGTGGCGCAATGACGAGTACGTCATGGCCTGCCTGGACCAGAATCTTGGACAACCACGACCAGCGGCGCTGAGGTACTCCATTCTCGGGAGCCCAATATTGAGAGAGAACGAGAATTCTCACGCTGCGTGCTGCCTCCTGTGTCTATAGGTTACGGGATACCTTTATGTGAACTTAGCGCCAAATGCCTTTGGTATCGATGACAGTCTTGCCTTGAAGCACGGTCTTATCGAGGGCCACGAACTCCTTGTGATTGACCAGAAGAAGGACAACCTCGGCGGCAGCAATCGCGTCAGCAGCATCCTGTTTGGTGAGGTTGGAGAGGTTATTCAGAACCGGAGGCAGTTCCTCGACATTTGGCTCTACCACGCGGATGTCTAACTGGGGGTTGTCCACGGCAAGGCGCTTAACAATCTCCAGCGATGGTGATTCGCGTAAATCATCAATGTCGTTCTTAAAGGCAATGCCCAAGGCAGCAACGACTGGATGATCCTTACCTTCAAGGGCCTTCAGGACTTGGTCGATGACCCACTCTGGTTTCCCGTCATTCACAGTGCGCGCCGTCTTAATGAGTTTGGCTTCTTCGGGTGCAGCGGAAACGATGAACCACGGATCCACGGCGATGCAATGACCACCCACGCCCGGTCCCGGCTGGAGAATATTTACTCGTGGGTGGTGGTTGGCAAGGTCAATGAGCTCCCACACATCAATGCCGAGGCGGTCACAAATAAGAGACAATTCATTGGCAAAGGCAATATTGACGTCACGGAAAGAGTTCTCCGTGAGTTTCGCCATCTCAGCTGTCGTCGCATTCGTGACGAGCAAGTCTGCGGTACAAAAGGTGGAATAAAGCTCGCGGGCTAATTCCGCACCCTTCGGCGTCAATCCACCGATCACGCGGTCATTGTTCTCCATCTCCTCCATAATCTTGCCAGGAAGCACGCGCTCAGGGCAGTGTGCGATGAAGATTGCGTTATCGTCCTCGTCATTAAGGGACAAGTCTGGACGCAGCTCAACGAAGTGCTTAGCCATATCCTCGGTAGTGCCAGGCGGAGACGTGGACTCCAGCACTACAAGTGCGCCTGGTTTCAGGTGAGGAGCGAGCGCCTCTGCTGCGGCTTGAATGTACTTTGTATCGACACTGTGGTCCTCACGGAAGGGAGTGGGAACGCACACAATGTAGGCATTGGCTTCAATTTGCTCGGTCTGTGCGGTTAGCGTTCCTTCCTTGACCACTCGGGCGAGCAATTCCCCGAAGCCCGGCTCAAAGAAAGGGACTTTTCCAGCATTGATGCTGTCCACGACATCCTGATTGACATCGATGCCGACCACCGGAATCCCCTTGGAAGCAATAAAAGCAGCAGTGGGAAGACCAATGTACCCCAAGCCAACGACGCTGACCTTGTCGAAAGCACGGAGATTTGTAGAATTCGGAACCATATCCGCCTTTCTATCAATTAACCTCCAATTACGGTAGCACGGTGACTCTTTCCACCCCGTGGAGAGACGAGAAGGGCTCGAGATTTTAACTCAACTCACATGTTTGCGGCGATAACCATAGGTTCTTGTTCTTTGGCACGTGTGTGAGTGTGACTAGAGTAGGCAGCTATGGCTGTGAAGAGAAACTACGCGCGCTACGGCGCCACGACAACATTCTTCGACTCTGTCGAGGATTTTCTCTCTTCATCCATCCCCGGCAAAGGGTCCGATGAAGCGGCGGCAGTATCTATTCATTACGGTGCTGCCTTCATGGATCTGCTCGTGGAGGATCGCGGGGCTGACAGCACCATTATTCTGTTTCACGCCGCTATCGACCCACGGCAGACCACTCTTCCAGTCTTCGTGGGACGCCACATGGTGGAGGGGATAGAGGCTAACGTGGTCTACGTTTCCGACCCTTCCCTCGACCACGGAGCAAGTATTGGATGGTTCACTGGGGATGAATCCCGTCCTTTTCAAGACGACCTCACTGCTTGCCTTGACCACATATTCACTAGTTTTCACCCCGATGTCTCAGCATCAGAGTTGGGCAGAAAAGCGATCTTCTTCGGAGCGTCCGCGGGTGGCTTTGCCGCGATGTACTACTCCCACCGCTTTCCTGGATCTTTGGCAGTGGTCTCCAACCCCCAAACGCACATCGGACGCTACCTTGAGCCTCAAGTAAAGGCCTATCGCAAGAAGTGTTGGAGCAGCCGAAAGCTTTCTGAAACCACGATCACGTTTGACCTCGTGACGGAGTACTCCGAGGGCTTCGACAACTACGTGGCCTACCTTCAAAACAAGGATGACGAGCTGCATTACACCCAGCACTTCACGCCATGGTCCCAAGCCGTAGAAAACTATCCACGACAGTGGAGGCTCGTTCTCGGAGACTGGGGCGAGGGTCATGCCCCTGCCCCGCAGATGCTGCTCACGGGCATTCTCGGTTACGCAGCATCTTTAGACGGGGATTGGGAGCAACTCTTCGACGACGAAATCTTTAACAACCCCGAATAGGTCACTCCCCTATTTGCGCAGCTTCCTATTCAATTGGTCAAGGCGCGCTACTACTTTATTGGCAGTCTCCTCACCTAGGACATTGCGAAGTGTGGAGACAACGTTAGTCCGATTTTGATAGACACGATCAACGGTGTGCTCGACTAGACCACGGACCCCCTGGCTTCTTTCTTCGTCCCATCGCTCCGGGCTGACACAACGCGCTTCCGTGCCTCTTTGCTGAACTACAACCTGCGAAATTTCTACCTGCTCAGCCCTCTCAGTTTGCGCCAGGATTCGGAAGCCACGGAGCCGGTGGCCTTGTTCAAGATGAAGGCTCACCAGGGTGCGGAATGTCCCTTGCGCCGTGGGAACATAGGCAAAATGTCCGATACTCGGGTTATTCGAAGCCGCGAATCCTTGGATCGCCTTGAACGAGGGAACTCGTCGCCCGCGAGAATCCTCAATCCACAAGCTCACCAATAGCTCATTGGAGATCTCCTCGTCTGATTCGCCTTCGATGATCAAGCCGACATTGCTGCTAGCGGGTTCAAGAAGATAATGCTGACCTTGTCCCACAGTCTCGTTAACAGCCAGCAGGGCGCTCTGATTCTGCATTTGCTCAGCCACCGTAGGGAAAGCCGCTTCGAGTGCCGCCACGTCCGTAAAAGGCGGGAAGGCTGCCATGTTCTCCATAAGACGCGCCATCACCACAGCCGGTTCGTGACGCATCGCGTTGTCTTGTCCCGGGTGAATGGCACGAAGATAGCCCAAATGAGACGCGTCCAAAATCACGGGCGCAAAGCGGTCAGATTTGTCATGCGGGCCACTTTGCGGCTCTACGACAGTCCCGTCGTCCTGCACCGAGCAGACCGACAAAAGCCCCATTGAGTTCATCGGAGTATGTGCCTCACGCAGGTGGAAGAACTGTTCGTCCACGTACACCGCTTCCACACCAAGCGGCATGCTCACAAGCATTCCTTCAAACTCCGGTTTGATGTACTGCTTAGTGGTCTGAAAATAGTGAACGGACAACATATCGTCGTCATCAAGCCGGTAGCGGCCGAATGTGCCCCTAAAGCCAGTGGTTTGGATATAGCGACGCACCGCTGTCCAGCCGCTATCACCATCCGGAAGCTCATCGAGGTGCAATATGTCGAAGCTGTCCGCTGCCTCCTGCAGCTGCTCCTTGAACTTCTGCGGTAAAGACTCAGAAAAGGAGACAATGTGCTTCACATCGAACCCTTCGGCCGCCTGCGCCAGCGTGGGCACAGTGTGGTTTAAAAAGATGTCAGCACGTAGGGAAAGACGCGCATCATCATAGAGGTAGTCACGGTATTGGTCTTCTGAAAATCCGCTCTGCTCATTACTCGCACGCCACGACGCGGAATCCGGGACGAAGAGACTGAAGCGAGTGTGCCCAACGAACATGAAGAAACCTTCTCTCCCCTACAGATGCTTTCGGTTGGCCAGTCTAGCGATGCCGGACTTCCAGCATGAACTATGCCGTACCAGGTTACATCGAAAAGCCCCATGAACAGGCGATTTGTAAAGTTAGGGATATAGCTAATATAGTTACTTCTCGTTGCAGCGAGCAAGGCTTCTTGCCCAAGCAACCCACACATAATCCTCCATAGCTCAGTTGGCAGAGCATTCGACTGTTAATCGAAGGGTCACTGGTTCGAGCCCAGTTGGAGGAGCAAAGAAAATTGACGTGATTGTGCAGGTGAGAGACCTGCACTCACAACTATAGCACTCGGTTGGATAACGTCCGTGGCCACCAGGAGGCCTCAGGATTTTTGAGAAGTATCCAGCCGGGTGCTCTCTTGTCGGCTTAAGGGACATTTCGTGTGGATTTGCGGCGTGTCGCGTTAAGGGACATTTCGTGTGGATTTAGGCGCGTCCGGCCCAGCCTTTTCTTATGCCTAAGCTGGGGTTCCATTCGTTGTCGATGCCGGTGTCGTATGTGGCTGGTCGACCGTCTGGGTGGCCGCGGCGTTTAAGTTGTTCTTTCGCCCAGGCTTTGCGTGCTGCTTTTTCTCCTTGGCGTCCGAAGTCTTGTCGCTTGGCAAGCTCCAGTGGCGGTACGGGGTCTTCGGTGTGAGTGTAGAGCCACCAGTCCATGGTGATGCGCTGATGCTCATCGAACATGCCGCGATGATTGCCCGCTAAGTCTTTGAGCTGTTTGTTGATGCCGCCTTCCAGCAGGTTTGTGGTGGCTTTTAAGTCCTGCGTGGCACCATCAGGCGGGGTCAGAAAGGCAAATAGATGTCCTTCGTGAATGAGCTTTTCCAAACGTTTTAGAGCCCTGCGGGCATTGCGGTGGGTGTACCACCATTTCTGGTTGGGGCTGACCCATTTCGGTACTTGGCCTGCAGGTATAGCACTGCGGTAGGTTCGCTGTTTAAGCCAATCAGCAAAGGTGATGCGGGT